>NZ_SOFU01000036.1:0-413843 GCF_004402245.1 Cryobacterium sp. TMT2-18-2 | reverse complement strand
TGGAGCCGTTCGGCGACCCGGGCTTGAGCCCAACCGTCGTTCACGACGAGCTGAACCAGCTTCAGCCGGCCTCCCGGGGTCAGCGGGGCGTTGGCATGAGTAACGTAAGAGATGAGCGCCTCCGTTGCATCGTGTTGAGTGTGGTAACCCAATCGATACTGGAGGTCCTCACCTTTTTAGCTCACGCCACGCTCACAACCTGTATGGGAACAACATCTAGGCCGCGAAGTCACCATTTGTTGCCCAGCTCTCTTGCAGCGCACCGGCACCGATCACCCAGCACCTGGCTCGGGGTCTCGCTCTTGATATGGGTGTAGGGCTGGCCGTGGGTCAGATCCATGGATATACGAACAGCGCCCGGCCCTGACGCGTGATAACCCTTGGGACTTCGTCATTGCCCATAACGACTCGAAGGGCGCGGACCGTGCCGATATCCGGATGACGGGTTGTATCGGCCCAGTCACCGTCAAAAATTTGCGGTAGAAACCTGACGGGGTTTCCCCTCATCTTGACTAAGTTTCCCCGGCCAGCTTCATCGACCGGCACCTCCTGCGGTGAAAACTTCTGGCTCTCGACGAACCTCTGAATTATTTGATCCAGTTGATTCAAAGTCCTATCCATCAGTTCGACCTTTCAATCATCAAGATCCCAGCGTCGACGAGGGTAGTTACGTCGCCGAGCTTGCGAGCATCCTCGAGTAACGAGCCGTAGTTGGGGCCGAAGCCTGGTGTGAGCAGATACTCAACACCAGGAATCATGGCGGGGATCGCGGCACTCTGCAGAATAATCTGATCAAGCAAGGAGTACTGGGCTACAATCATCCGTCTCTTCTCATGCACCTCAAAGGTGGCACCGCGGTATTCCAGCCACTCGTCGGCCACGAGACCGATAAGCACGCTTTGAACGTCGGTTCCCGGGGCGGAGTGGTCCGCGATCTCCTTGGTGAGGTTTACTTTATTCACGCAACCCTCGTAGACCCGAAGGGTGACGTCAAGCGGTGTGACTATCTTAGATTTCTGCATTATTCGCCGGAGTCGCACAGGGATGGAACGAAGTTGGAAGAAGTCGTCGGTGTCGGCCGCGAAGAGCAGGTGCGTCAGGTCCTTCCGGAGAGAGGAGCAGTAACCTGCTCCATCCACGAGCTCGACAAAACGAGCATCGGGGAACAAGCGTGCAGCGTAGGCACGCGCTGCACTTGCCTGATCAACGTTTTTGTGGGACACGGATCCCGAGTCACCCGCATAGAACTGAGACTGGACGAATATTCGATCGGTCGCGCCTGGCTTGAAACAAGGTATGACGAAATCGAATCCCCGAGTCTTGTCATCGGTGACAGGCTGCAATACCCGAGTTCCCTGATCGCCGTTCACGACCAGCCAATCTGAAAGTGCAATCGCTGTCACATCACTGACATTGAAATGCATTCCCGGTTCCAAGCCCCAGACCAGCAAGGACTGTCGGACGAATGCTTCGGGGTCGTGCCCCCCGGAAGCTGCCACCGATCCACGCACCTGGAATGCAACCAGCGGGGCGAGAAGTAGTGCACCGCCACCATCCGCCACTTCTTCTGCATGGCCAAACGCATCGACCAGTGCCGCGAGTTGAGAGACGTCGGTCTCGTGGGCGAGAAGAAAATCCATGTACTCGGCGATAAGGGCGGCTGCAACCGCTCTGTCACGCTGCTGAAGGCGCACGGCCATTTTTACAATGTCGACACTCTTTATCGTGAACGGCACCGCTCCATACTTCACACCGCCAGCCCTGGCCATGGGGAATCGCTCGCCATGTCGTTTCCGGAAAGAGATCGGGTATTGACACTTGACGGCGTTGTCTGACTTTGCAGTTGCCAGGTATATCGCCGTTACCAGTGCCGCGAGTCTTTCTTCAGCAATAGCGGCGTCTGGTTCCGCAAGACACGATTCAATTTCTGCCCGCACTGACTCGGCATGACCCGAACCGTTTCGCGCCGTGTGCCAGGAAAGGGCTGCCATAACCCCGACCAACGAGGCTAGTTCATCTCGGAACTTATCGGTTTGCCTAATATCGCCAAGACTCGGTGTCACCCATTGGTCAAATTCTGCAATTATTTCTTCGCGCGAAAGAATAACATCTGGCAACCACATCTAGCTTTTAGAACCTGCCCTCTACGCGGCTATGTCGCGTACCTCAGCCTCGCATATTGCAAGTACCGTCGAAGCGATCTGCTCCGCCAACAACGGTGGCACCGCGTTTCCAATGAGCCGATATGCATCGACCCTATCGATCCCTGCCTCCTCGAAGCAAAACGAGTCCGGGAACGTCTGAAGGCGAGCGACTTCTCGGACCGTGAAGGCTCGATTCTCGACCGGATGGACGAAGAAACGCGGGTTATGGAAGTTAGTCAACACCGTGGGTGAAGGTTGGTCCGCAAGTGGTCGCTTATAGATACCTGATGCAAACATCGCCCCCGAAACCTCCCATTTTTCCCCCAAACGCTTCAAGAACTTGCGTGCGACGAGCGCATCCAGCTCAAACGCCATCAGATCAGAGCCCACCAGTTCCCGAAGCGTGTCCAGGGATAACGGATTGCCATTCGGAATGGAGCCATACTTTCGATGGCGACGATTCCTAACGACTGTTTCCAGAATGGTGCGTTCCCGGGCTGTGGTAGGTCCGAAAGCCTCTGGGATGTCCCATGTACGAACGCTGTTCTGATCGTGGCGGGCGTTGCATAGTTTCTGCCCGGGACCAATGGCCCGGATGATGGTCAAGTTCTTCTTGTTTACGACTGTCTCCATCTCATGATCGGGCATGCCGGGCCTCAGAGAGTCGATTGCGTCTGCGATCGATCGAGGCGAAAGTAGATTTGAGGCCCAGCTGGGATAGTCGTAATGAATGACCTTTTCCCCGTTCCGATTCAGCCAACGGTGAGTGGCGATAGGCCAAGGTATGTGCTGGTCCTGTGAGGCATCATCAAGGACACCGATGATCACAACTCTCCGTCTGTGCTGGGGGATACCGAACCATGCGGCGTCAACGACCTTCCACTCAACTTTGTAGCCCACCTCTGCGCAGTCCGCCACGATCTGGCGCAAGAAAGAGCCTTGAAAATTTTGCGCCAGGCCATCAACATTCTCAGCAACGAAAACCCTCGGTCGGAGAACCCCCAGGGCAGTAATCATTGCCTTGTAAAGCTGGTTACGAACGTCGCCTTGCAACTTTGGACCAGCCTTTGAGAAGCCTTGGCAAGGAAAACCGCCCAACAGCACATCGCACCTGACCAGCTTTCTCAGCCGGTCATCGAAAGTTGCATCAGTTACGTCCAATAGCTCCGCATCGTGACCCAGGTTGTACCTGTACGCACGCACGGCAGCTTCGTCATTGTCCGACGCGAAAGTGATATTGAAACTCGGGTTTTGAAACCCGAGATCGAGGCCCCCGCACCCCGAAAAAAGACTGACGACATTCAACGGTTCCATTCCTGAACTCTAACGTTTCGCCCTGACATACCCGGTCCGAACCGGCTCCCAGTAGCCTCGCGGCCAAGACAAACAACACGGCAAGCCCCCACGGGCCGTTCTTTCGGGTCAGAGCAAATCGATCAAGCTAGTTCCCGACACATGCACGAGGAGAGCGCCGGTTGACCCTTGACAAGGGTGTCATCACGGGAGGTACGGGCCCAGAACGCGGGCCGTGGTGAGGGCGAGCTTGCGGTCGATGTACTCGTAGGCCGGCATCAGTTCGGTCGCGCCCATCACTGTGTGGATCACTCCGGCCGCATCGAAGATCGCGATCGGCTCGAGGTTGCGCAGCAACGCCCAGAACGGCTGGAAGAAGTGGATGCCGCGTCCGGTCGCCACAACCTGCTGGAGCGCCGCTCGCGCGTACGCATCGCGCGCCTCGAGCGCGGTCGGGAACGACCGGAAATACGGGCAGTCGGGGTCGTCAGTCGGCATCATCGGGGCCGGCACTGCGTACCACTCGTGCCGGTCGTCGACCGCGGTGGCGAGCGCACTGGCGATCACCCGGTAGGTGAGCGACCGCGGCGTGGTGACCGGCGTAGCCTTCGGGATGCCGAGGCCGGTCGCCACCTCGATGCGCTTGACGGTCTCGTGCGGGCTGATGGCCGCCATCATCCCGATCCAGCTGATGCGGGTCACGACGCCGTTGACCAGGAACTTGCAGCCGCCGACGAGATCCCACTGGATTCTCATGCCGTCCTGCTCATCGTGCACGATCACCAGGCGGCCGTCGCCGGGGACCTCATGGCCCGAGATGCGCAGGTGCGGATGCCGCCGCACCAGTTCGCTCGCGATCCACCACACCTGCGCGGTGAGGAAGCGGTCGGCGGGCGGGTTGTACTCTTCGAAGCCGTCGCCCCCGTCTTCGCCGTCGTCGTCGTTGGTGACGAAGTTGTTGCCGGAATCGTTTGATGCCGCGTCGCTCATGCTGTTGTCTCCTCGGTGGTCACGTGTGCAGCGGCATCCGTCTCTGGGAATGGTTCGGTGTCGGTGGCGCTCAGCCGAACGATGGCCTCGCGCAGGAACCGCTTCGGCGCCGCCGCGGGCAGCGCTGACACGATCTCGGCGAGCGCCCGCCCGATGGGCACGCCCCGGTGCAGGGCCGCATAGAGCGCTGCGACCGACGGGGTGCGGCTCTGCGCCTGCGCGCAGTGCAGCAGCACCGTGTGTCCCTCCGCCCGCAGCGCGGCGATGGCGTTCACGGTGTCGACGAGAACGACGTCGAGATCGGGGTTTTCCGCGGGGTCGTCCTTGTCGATCAGGCGCACCTGCAGGTGATGACGGATGCGCGCCGGCACCTGCCTGCTGCCCACCCGGCAGAGCGAGACCACCGCGTCGATCTCGTCAGGCAGGGTGTCGAGCGCCCCGGCCGCGCCGAGCCAGGTGCCATCGTCGTGGGGGTGGCGGATCAGCGTGGAGACGTCACCGAGGTAGGCGTAGTCGAAGCGTTCCGGACGTGTGAGAGTCATGCGTGCCCCCCGGCGATTTCCAGCTGCGGGTGGGCGGTGTTGGTTCATCTGGTCCCCTTTGATTCGGGTTTTGATTCGATCAAACTTGATCTATTCCCAACATAGATCAACCCTGCGACAATTAGCTAGTGACCGCAATTAGAGACAGTTCAGACAAGCTTCTGACCGACTATCCGCGACCGTCGGTGGCGGTGGACACGGCGGTACTCACGGTGAAGAACGGCGCGCTCTGCGTGGCGCTCGTGCAGAACAAAACGGGCTGGCGGCTGCCGGGAACCTTTGTGCACGAGCGGGAGACGCTGGCGGAGGCTGTGCTGCGGTCCCTGCGCGATAAGGCCCGGATCGAGGGGCTGCGCCCGCGCCAGTTGCACGTCTTCGATGACCCCGACCGGGACGACCGGGGCTGGGTGATGTCGGTGGCGCATTTTGTGGTGGTGCCGGAGGCATCCGTCGCCCAGGTCGACCTGACCCCCGTGGCCGAGGTGCACGGCCCGGTGTACGACCACAAGACGATCATCGAGATGGCGGTGGGCACCCTGCGCGGGTCGTATCGCGCGTTCGCCGACCCCGAACGGCTGCTCGGGCCAGAGTTCACGCTGCTCGAGCTGCTGCGGCTGCACTCGGCGATCGCGGGCGAGCCGCTCGGCAAGGACACGTTCCGCCGGCACATGCTGGGGCAGCTGGTGGAGACGGATGCCTACCAACAGGGCGTGGTCGGCAAGCCGGCGAAGGTGTTCCAGCACGCGGCGGGGTGAGGCGGCCTGCTCCTGGCAGCGCCGTGAGATTCCGACCGGATGGACCTCGCTGACCACAGACTCAGAAATGGTGCGCGTGTGATGCATACAGGGTTTCGACGAGCACTGCGGTTTCGCTCCCAAGATTCCTGATCATTGCGGCCCGCCCGTCAGGACGGCGCCGAGCACGGCCGGCAGCAGCAGCCACGCGCCGAAGGCTGCGGCGCAGAGTGCGAGTGTGCCGCTGAAGCTCCACACTCTCCGCCGGGTTCGCGCCGCGAGAACCTCGGCATCGAGCGCGTTGAAGCGAGCCAGCACGTTTTCCGTGGGCGGGAACAGCGGGGCCGGCCACGTCGCCGGGTCGTCGATGATCGCGGCAAGCTCCGCCAGGTCACCGGCGTTCAAGACCACGGGACGCTTCACAAGCCAGCGGCGCAGGCCAGCGGCGGCGGTGACTTTCACCTGTTCCGGCTGCACCTTGACGGTCAGCGACTTGGGGTTGACCAACGCGAGCACGGGTTGCGCGGCGGGGAGCAGCGGCATCCGTTCTCGCAGCAGTTTTGTGACCCGACCTGCCTCGGATTCGGACTTGGAAATGTAAGGATGCCTGTGCCCGGCCACCATGATGGTGCGCCCGGCCACCCAGACGGTCTTGCCCGCGTGGTGCTTCGTGTTGATCGTGAAGATGCCGCCCGGGCCGATGACGATGTGGTCGATGTCCGAGCCCTTCTTGCCGATCGGCAGGGCGTGGAAGGACGTCCACTCCGGAGGCAGAGTCGCGAGGATCTGGCCGACCACGATCTCGCCTTTGGCACCCAGATACCAGCTGACGCTGTCGCTGCGCAACGGAGAGTTGCCGCAGAGCCGCGCGAACGTGCTGCTCGGTGGCGTATCGGCGTGCAGCCGCAGCAACTCCTCGATGACCGCCTGGGCCGCAAACTGCTGCCTCATTGTTTGCGCGTGAATAGTCATCGTTCCCCCGTTCCCCCGCGTCGAATCTAGCGGTTGGTGTGGTCTGGTATCGCGTGGGCGGCATCCCCAGAACGGGCTCGCAACGCCAGCCACCCAACTCTGAGAGACTGACTGGCGGGGGGACTGGCGCGATGCTCGTCACCGGCATCGACCCAATGAGGAGCAACGGATGGCTGAGCAGTCCCGCGAACGAGTCGGCGTCTACCTGGACTTCGACAACATCGTCATCTCGCGTTACAACCAGTTGCACGGCAAGAACCAGTTTGCCAAAGACAAGGCGCGCAATCACGTGTCGTCGAATCCCAGGGCCGACGCTGAGGTGACCGCGCGCATCCACCAGGCCATGATCGACGTGGGCGCCGTGCTGGATTATGCGTCGTCGTTCGGGTCAGTCGTGGTCAGCCGCGCCTACGCCGACTGGTCGGCGGCGGTCAACGCGAGGTACCAGCGCCAGCTCACCGACCGCGCTGTCGACCTGACGCAGCTGTTCCCGACCGTCTCGTCGCTGAAGAACGGCGCAGATATCCGGTTGGCCATCGACGTCGTCGAGGACGTGCTGCGGCTCACCGACCTCACCCACGTCGTCATCGTCGCCGGGGATTCCGATTATGTCCCGCTCGCCCAGCGCTGCCGGAGGTTGGGCCGCTACGTCATCGGCATCGGCGTGTCCGGCTCGACGAGCAGTACTCTCGCGGCCGCCTGCGACGAGTTCGCCGACTATGACTCCCTGCCCGGTGTCACGAGTGCGGCCACGCTGATTTCTATGCCGACTGCGGCTCCGGCCTCGGCTGCGGCCCCGCCCGCGCCCCCGCCAGCGCCCCCGATCCCGCCGGCCAAGGAGGTTCCATCCAAGAAGACGGATGCCGCCGCATCCGTGGCTCCGCTTCCTCCCGTTTCGGCCGCAGTGCCCGCACCCACAACCGATGCCGCGGCCACGCCCACGGCCAGGAAGGCGGCGACTCCGCTGCTGCTGCGAGCGATGGAGCTGCTGGCAAAGAACGACCAGGAGTGGCAACACGCATCGGCGCTGAAGCTCCAGATGAAACGAATGGACCCGTCTTTTCAGGAGCGGGCGCTCGGCTTCACCCAATTCTCCGATTTTCTGAAATCTCGGTCTTCGGTCGTTGAGGTCGAGCAGAAAAGTCCGGCCAGCCCGGTTCTGCTTCGCCTGCGAGCCTGAGCCGGAGCCGGACGGTCTCTCACCAGCGTCGAGAGGGGTCGCCGGTGCCTCAGAAGACGAGCCCGTGCCGCTGCATCAGGGGCATGGTGCCTCGAAGTCGACCTCGCAGCCGTATTCGGCCGCCAGCGGCGGGAGCGTCACCGGGTCGTACTCGCCCCCCGGTTCGGCCAGCTGGCGGAAGAGCTGTTCGATTCCGCCAGGCACGATCAGCTCGAGCACCCGCAGAGGCTCTTCGCCGGCATTCCAGAAGGTGTGCCAGCGACCCCTCGGCTTGAAGACCAGGTCGCCCGGCGAGGCAACGACTTCGTCGCCGTCCTCGAAGACTCCGAGCCGCCCGGCAAGCACGAGACTGTATTCGTCTTCCCGGCTGTGCCGGTGGATCGGTGCCGCGAGGGTGCGCGGCGCCAGCAGGTGTTCCACGACCGCGATAGCTCCAACCGAGTCAGCACTGTCAATGAGGTACCGGTCCAGAGCGCTGGCGTCTCCGGTCGACTCGATGTCGCGGGCAGTCTTCACACGGATGCCGGCCGACCCGGCTCGGTTCACGTTCATGATTCCTCCTCCTAGTGCGGGGACAGCGGGGTTGACGCGTACAGTGCGAACGCTAGGCCGCCCCCAGCCGATTGGATACCGGGATGGCGCCCCGGTTGAGGTCATTTACGACCCGTCACGGGCGCGCTCAGGTCAGCGCAAGCGTGCTCTTGCACCGCGGATACCTGCGGCATCCCAGGAACGGCCCGCGCTCGCCGGTGCGCTCAGCCATGAACGCAGGGCCGCACCACCCGAGGGTTAGGCTGCAACGTGTGATATCAGCAGCCGTGCCCACCGCCACCGAACGGCTGCCGGAGCGCGCAGCCGTGATAGACCTCGACGCGATCAGACACAACGTTCGCCACCTCGTTGCGCTCGCCGCCCCAGCCCGGCTGATGGCGGTCGTCAAAGCGGACACCTACGGTCACGGGGTTCTCCCCGTCGCTCGCGCGGCGCTCGAGGCGGGAGCGGAGTGGCTCGGCGTGGCACACATATCGGAGGCACTGGCACTCCGCGCTGCGGCCATCCCGGTGCCGGTACTGGCCTGGCTGAACACCACAGACAGCGACTTCGCCGCGGCAATCGCCGCGGACATTGATCTCGGATGCTCCGGCTGGGAGTTGCCGCTCATCGCCCTGGCCGCGCAGCAGCAGCAAAAAACCGCACGCATTCATCTCAAGATTGACACCGGTCTGGGCCGCAACGGCAGCACCCCCACGGAGTGGGCCGACCTCGTGGCCCGCGCCCGACAGGCGGAAGCCAGCGGATCTGTGACCGTCGTGGGCATCTTCTCGCACCTCGCGGTGGCCGATGAACCCGACCGCGTCGAGACCGACGAACAGGTTGCGGCATTCACGACGGCCGTTGCTGTGGCGCAGGAGGCGGGGCTGAGCCCGATGGTGCGGCACCTCGCCAACAGCGCCGGCACGCTGTCCCGCCCCGACACGCACTTCGATCTGGTGCGGGCGGGGCTGGCCATCTACGGCCTGTCGCCGTTCGCCAACCAGACCTCGAACGACCTCGGATTGCGCCCGGCGATGACCTTGCGCACGCTCGTATCGGTGTGCAAAGACGTTCCCGCCGGACAGGGCGTCTCCTACGGGCTCAACTACCGCACCACGGCCCCGACCACGCTCGCCCTGATTCCATTGGGCTACGCCGACGGCATTCCACGCAGCGCCACGGGAGGCCCGGTGCGAGTCAACGGCGTGACCTATCCCGTGGTCGGGCGCATCGCCATGGACCAGATGGTCATCGACCTCGGTGACGCCGCACTCGTGGCCTCCGGCTCGTCGGTGATCGGTGCCGAAGCGGTGCTGTTCGGCCCCGGCGACGACGACGCATCCGTTGACGAGTGGGCGGCGGCCGCCGGCACCATCAATTACGAAGTGGTCACCCGCATCAGTCCCCGCGTGCCCCGCGTCTACCGAAACGTCTGAGACCAATCCGGGCAGGCCCGTCAGAGGCGCGGACGGCCAGCCCAGCGGTCGGCCTTGAGGGCCAGGTGCAGCTCAAGGCGCGCCTGCCCGCCGAGCGGGTCGACGCCCAATGCAGAACGGATGCGTCCCAGCCGGTTGTAAATACTGGTTCGGTGCAAATGCAGGTGCTCTGCGACCTCGGCCACAGACCCGTTCTTGTCGTAGAGCATCTCGAGCACGGGTAGCAGTTCCCCGTTTCGGTCGAGTGCCCGGAGTTCGGAGAAGAGCGCTGACTCGGACGGCAACACGTCTCGACTTGCGACGGCCAGGAATTGGTAGACCCCGGTAGCGCGAAACGATACGAGCGTGCCGAGCTGGGTATCAACCCTGGCCGCTTGCACGGCGCTCCGCGCCTCGGAGTAGGCACCGGGCAGCCGTCGCAGGTCGGTGAAGGGCTCGCTCAGCCCGATCAGGGCGGGTGCAGCCACCTGCCCACCGCGGCGGGACACCTCGAACTCAAAGCGCATTCGAACCTCGGACAGGTCGAAGCCGTCAATCTCGTCGTGGAGCAGCAGAACGGCATGCGTTTCGGTGCCGGCCGAGAACAGCACGGTATTGATGCCAAGCGTGGCATAGAGTGCGGCGAGACGGTGCAGCAGGCCGCTCTTGGCGGGGTCGCGCTGCGCGTTGTCACCACGCTCGAGCAGCGCGGCGAGCCGCCAGGGTCCGCGCCCGTGCACACCAGGCCAACCGTCCACCGCCACGCCGGCATCGCGGTCCCCCAGGCACGCGGCGAGGAATTGGGCCTCGTCGGTGCGCCGCGCTTTATAATCGGCGCTGGAACGGTTGAGCAGCATCTCTGCGAGGGCGTCCATCTCCGGGCGGATGAGCCGCAGCTCACGCAGAATCACCTCGGGCGTTTGCTCGTCGTCGAGCTGGAGGACCCACAGATACCCCACCCGGAATCCACGTGCCAGCAGCGGCACGCACACGCGGCCCAACATTCCGAGGTCGGCGTTGGCCGGCACGGGCACCGGCTTCACTGCCGAGGCGATACCGTGGCTGAGCTGCCAGGCGCTGACATCGGGCGGAACAACCTTGCTCAGCAGAAAGTTCGTGCGCACTCGGTCGGCCGTGGGTTGATGCGCGCTATACGCGAGCAGCCCGCCGTCGAGGTCTTCAAGCGAGAGAGCCCGGTCAATTCGCGCGGCGATGTTGACCACTGCTTGGTCAATATCGGCCGTTTTCATAGATTCAATCTAACGGAGCAGCGTGGACGTCAGGAGACGATCGACGCACCTGGGCGCTACAGATGTCGAGCCGACTGCGGGGTGTCTGCACGATGAATCCGCCCCCGACCACCGGCCTCGGGAAAGACAAATACCTGCGTAAACGGCAATTTTCTGCCTTGTGCACCGCGCGACGGAGTTGCCCTCGGCCTCCGTTGTCCCCATGGCGGAGCCGGGGCGGCCTTTAAATCCGGGTTTATCATTTTAAAGCTGACCAAAGTCGATCAGCAGGCGTCTACAAGAAGCAGGAGTTCCCCATGATCATTGGCGTTCCAACCGAAGTCAAGAACAACGAGTTCCGCGTGGCCATCACCGCCGCCGGAGTGCACGAAGCCAAGATTCACGGCCACACCGTGCTGGTACAGGCCGGCGCGGGAATCGCCTCCGGCTTCGCTGACACCGACTACGAAGCCGCCGGTGCAACCATCGTCAAGACCGCCTTCGAGGTGTGGGCCAGCGCCGACATGATCCTCAAGGTGAAAGAGCCGATCGCGGCCGAGTACTCGTACTTTCGTGAGGGCTTGATCCTCTTCACCTACCTGCACCTCGCCGCCGAGCCCGCCCTCGCCAGCGCCCTGCTCGAGTCCGGCGTGACCGCGATCGCCTACGAGACCGTGCAGAAGGCTGACCGTTCACTGCCGCTGCTTGCCCCGATGAGCGAGGTTGCCGGACGCCTCGCCGTTCAGGTCGGCGCCGCGTCGATGACCCGACCGGGTGGTGGCCCGGGCATGCTGATGGGCGGGGTGCCCGGGGTGCGGGCCGCCAAGGTGACTGTGATCGGTGCCGGCGTCGCTGGCTCCAACGCCGCCGCCATGGCCATCGGGATGGGCGCTGACGTCACCATCCTGGACATCAACATCGACCGCCTGCGCGAACTCGACGCCCAGTACGCCGGACGTCTGAAGACCATCGCCTCGAACGCCTACGAGATCAACCGTTCCGTCACCGAGGCCGACCTCGTGATCGGCTCCGTGCTGATCCCCGGCGCCAAGGCCCCCAAGCTCGTCACCAACGAGCTCGTGTCGCGCATGAAGCGGGGCTCCGTGCTCGTGGACATCGCGGTCGACCAGGGCGGCTGCTTCGAAGGCACACACGCCACAACGCACGAGAACCCCACCTTCCCCGTGCACGGTTCGATCTTCTACTGCGTCGCCAACATGCCCGGCGCCGTTCCGCAGACGTCGACCCTCGCGCTGACGAACGTGACTCTGCCCTACGCTTTGTCGATTGCCGACCGTGGCGTGCGTGCAGCATTCGAGCGGGACGCCGCCCTTGCCGGTGGCCTGAACATCGCCGCCGGAAAGGTCGCGAACCGCTCGGTCAGCGTCGCCCTCGACCTACCGCTCACGGATTGGACCGACCTCGTCTCAGAGGTCGAGCTCGCGCTGGTCTAGCAGCACTGGTCGCGGATGCCGGGTACGGCCTGATCGGTCGGCCCCGGCATCCGCGACCCACAATTTCTGCAGAGATCGGTGACCCCGACACTGTGCCCATTGCCTGGACTACAAGGAAGTATCTCCGATGTCGCAAGTGAAAACCAGCACGCATCCAGCGCCGAACGCGCAACCACACCTGGCACGATCGCTCTCGAACCGTCATATCCAGCTCATCGCCATCGGCGGTGCGATCGGAACGGGCCTGTTCATGGGCTCGGGGAAGACGATCTCCCTCGCGGGGCCGTCCGTGATCTTCGTCTATATGATCATCGGCTTCATGTTGTTCTTCGTCATGCGGGCCATGGGCGAGTTGCTGCTCTCCAACCTCGAATACAAGTCGTTCAGCGACTTCGCCGGTGACCTGCTCGGGCCGTGGGCCGCCTTCTTCACGAGCTGGACGTACTGGGTGTGCTGGATCGTCACCGCCATCGCCGAGCTGATCGCGATCGCGCTGTATACGAGCTTCTGGTGGCCCGATCTGCCGCTATGGATTCCGGCGCTCGTGGCGGTAACGATTCTGCTCGGCTTCAACCTCACGAGCGTCAAGGCGTTCGGCGAGACCGAGTTCTGGTTCGCGCTGATCAAAATCGTGGCAATTGTCACGCTTATCGTCGTGGGCCTCGTGATGGTGTTCACTCAGTTCCAGTCCCCCAACGGCACCCCGGCGAGTTTCACCAACCTGTGGAACGACGGCGGGATGTTCCCGACCGGCCCGATGGGGTTCATCGCCGGTTTCCAGCTCTCCGTGTTCGCGTTCCTCGGGGTCGAGCTCGTGGGCACCACGGCCGCCGAAGCGCAGCACCCGGAGAAGAACCTTCCCAAGGCAATCAACTCCATTCCCATTCGCATCATGCTGTTCTACGTTCTCGCCTTGATCATGATCATGACGGTCACGCCGTGGCGTGAGGTCCGCGCCGATGTGAGCCCGTTCGTGGCGATGTTCGCCCTCGCAGGGCTCGGCGGGGCCGCGGCCGTGATCAACTTCGTCGTGCTCACGAGCGCGACATCCTCAGCGAACTCCGGTCTGTATTCAACATCCAGAATGCTTTTCGGGCTGTCGGTCGAGGGCACGGCATCGGGGCGGTTCCAACGTCTGACCCGCCACAAAGTGCCGGCCAACGCCCTGCTGTTCTCGTGCATGTTCCTGCTCATATCGGCTGTGCTGCTGTATTCGAGTTCATCGATCATGGCCGTGTTCACCGTGGTGACAACAATGGCGTCGGTGCTGTTCATCTTCGTGTGGACCATCATCGTGGTGAGCTACATCGTGTATCGCAAGCGCCGCCCGGCGCTGCACGCAGCATCCAAGTTCAAAATGCCCGGCGGCGTGTACATGAGTTATGTCCTGCTCGCGTTCTTCGTATTCCTGATCTGGGCGCTCACCCAGAAGACGGATACGCTGCAGGCGTTGGTCGTGACGCCGGTGTGGTTCATCGGGCTCGGCATCGCCTGGCTCATCATCCGCCGTCGCCCCGAAATGGCCGCTAATCAAGAACTTCACCGGGCGAGTGTCGAGGCCGATCGGGCTTTGGCGCTCACCTTCCGCGACTGAGGGTCGAGACGAGCCGGTCAGTCCGAGGCAGCGCGGTGCTCAGCCGGCGTCACAGGGGAGACATCCGCATGTACTGCAGCCTGTCCGCCTCCCGCCGGGCGTCCCGGAGGAGCCTCACCGTTCGCAGCACGAACCCGATCAGCGCCAGCACAGTGGAGACCGCGACCAGGTAGAGGGAAACCGTGACAATGAGGGCCGGCCTCTCCATTTCCACTCCGGGGTAGCCGGCTCCGAACTGCCACAGGGCGTATCCGGCACCGGCAAGCAGAACCACCAGGCCCAGGCTGCCCAGGAACAGCTTCGGGCCGTCGCCTCGCAGAAGCTGCACGATTCCGTCCAGGAGGAACGACGCCGCGAACGGCAGACACTCCGTGCCCATCAGGATCCCGCAGTGCGCCACGACCAGCGCCCCCGTTGCGAGCAACACATTATCCGAACTCACGCTTCAGTCCCCCAACTGATTGGCTCTACTGCAAAGTTCAAGCCTAGGTAGGGGCGCGCCGCGAAAGATGGCTTTGGCCTGCTTTTTTGTCCCCAGTGGGGGTGTCGCGGCAGTGAATATGGATGCGTGCGGCAGGTCTGGAACAGACTCCACACCGGTTCGGAGGCTCCTGATTCGCCCTGCCGAAGCCGTGAGGGGTCACAAATCGACCTTCAGTCGACTCAGGAAGGTCGATTTGCGACCCCTCGCAGCCGTCTTCAGCCACCGTGGCGGTTGGCGCTATCGAAAGTCGGTGACTTTGGGCCGCCGCTAACGTCATGGAGATGCGGCGAACACCTCGTCAAGCGTGACCAGTTCGTTCCCGCCGAAGTATTTTTGTACGTCGGCGGGACATTCCACGGCAGCGATAGAAGGGGGCATATAGACATCAACCCGGTCGCCCACGAACTCGACCTCGATGCTGACGCAGACCAACACGTTGGCAACCCTCGAATTGAATCCACTTCCGGTGGAGCTTTGCCCCGATGCGGCGTAGCTAACCAGCACCTTCGGGTAGGACATTGATCGATCGACTACCGCGCCGAACGCCGCTCCGCGAGCCCAACCGGGTGTCTGTTCATCTGTGTCTTCGCGGATTGTGGCGAACGCCGGCTTGGGCCAGACGTCTCCTGTGGACACCGCATCCAAGTAGCTGTCGAGGTTGTGGCCAATGGCGCTTTCGATGGCTAGGGCGGAGACCTTCTCTATGGTGATCCTGGCCTCAAACATTGCCTCCTCTCGTATATTCGGACGCGAACCTGAGCACGCCGAAAGAGGGAGGATCAGGCACAAAACGAGAGCGGTCTCAACAACCCGTCGTGAATGCCACGGTGCATGTGTATCTCTGCTTGACAATCGATCTCCATTTTTCGCGGTGGGGCATCAGTAATGCGGCGCCTGGATGGTGCTTGGTGTTGATCGTGAAGACTCCACCCGGGCCGAATCTAGCGGGCGTGGCACCGCTGGCTACATCCCCAGAACGGGCGGGCCGTCCCTCGTGACGCGGACCTGGGGATCTTCAGGAAAATGTAGGGCAGCCTGGCGCACGGTAGAACGTAAGCCAGTTTCCGCAGGGTGCGCCTCGGCATCCGTCACGCGGCTATTTCTGCACCAACACCCTGGTCAGTCCTGCTGCTCCGGAGCCCGTCACACCATCGGGGCCGGCCTCCGCATCGGCCGACGACCGGCGCTTCGGGCGCCCCCACGCTCCGCGGCCCGCGATCGCGAGCAGCGCCGGCACGAGCACCAGCATCACGACGAGCGCGTACACGGCGATGGACATCGCCAGGCCGAAGCCGAACATGGTCACGGTGCGCTGGTCGTTGAGAATGAAGCTGCCGAAGACGACGACCATGACGGATGCCGCGGCCAGGATCACCCGGGCCGTCGCGGCCAGGCCGTCACGCACCGCCCGGTCGGCGTTTCCCGTGCGGGCGAGCTCCTCCTTGACGCGGCTGAGCAGGAACACGGTGTAGTCGGTGGACAGCCCGAACAGCACCGCGAACAGCATCACCGGAACGAACGATTCCACCGGGCCGGAGGACACCCCGAGCAGGCCGGCGGGCCACCATCCCCATTGGAACACCGCGACGACCGGGCCGTAGGCGGCACCGACCGCGAACAGGTTCATGATGACGGCCATGGCCGCGATGAACGGTGCCCGGAACTCGATCAGCAGAACGATGAAGGCCAGCACGACGACGATCAGGATGAACCAGCCGATCTGCGCCAGGAGCGTGTCGGCCAGGTCGATGCTGGTCGCGGTTGCCCCGCCGACGTGGGCGGCCGCGCCCGGTGCCGCGGCCGGCAGCACGGTGTCGCGCAGGTCGTGCACGAGGGTTTCGGTGGCGGCGTCATCCGGCGAGCTGGTGGGGATCACGGTGAACAGCGCGGTCGTTCCGTTCTCGGCCAGCCGCGGGGGTGTGAGCGCGCTGACGCCATCCGTTGCCGCCAGTTGCGTGTGCACGGCCATGCTTGCGGCCTGGCTCTCGGGCGGCGTGGAGTCGGCGCCGAAGTCGACCGTGACCAGGAGCGGGCCCGCCCACCCGGCGCCGAAGCCGTCGACGATGAGGTCGTAGGCCTTGCGCGGGGTGGTGTCGGCGGCCTGGGATCCACCGTCGGCGGTGCCGAGGCGAAGGGACAGCAGCGGCAGGGCGAGAATCGCCAGCACGAGCACGGCGGCGAGCGCCGAGACCCAGCGCCGACGCTGGATGCCGCCGACCCAGCCGCGCCAGCCGGAGGCGGGCCGCGGGTGGGAGGTGCTCGGGGCATCCGTCGCGGCATTCGTCACGGCCGTCTTCTTGCGGAGCTTGCGCACCCGCACGCGGTCCAGGTTGGTGCCGAAGATGGCCAGCAACGCCGGCAGCAGGGTGACGGCGGCGAGCATCGTGGCACTTACCACGATGGCGCTGGCCAGCCCGAGGGAGGAGACGAACGGGATGCCGATGGCGTAGAGGCTGAGGATGGCGATGATCACCGTGGCGCCGGCCACCAGAACGGAACGGCCCGCGGTGGTCATGGCCGCCTCGATGGATGCGTTCGGGGCCAGGCCCTGGGACATCCCCTCACGGTGCCGGGTGACGATCAGCAGGGCGTAGTCGATGCCCACGCCCAGGCCGATCATGGCGGCCACGATCGGACCGGACGTGCCGATGGTCACCGTCGAGGCGATCATGGTGATCGAGGCGAGCCCGATGCCGAGGGCCATCAGTGCGCTGACCAGGGTGACCAGCATCGCGAAGACGGAGCCGAACACCAGGAGCAGCACCAGGGCGGCGGCGAGCAGCCCGTAGGCCTCGCTTCCCGACGGCCCGGACTCGGCCTGGGCGGCGGGGCCGCCGAATTCGACCTGGACCCCGGCATCCTGCACGCCGTCGAAGGCCGCCTGCGTCTCGGCCAGCGTCTCGACGGGGATGTCCTTGGCCCGCTCGGTGAACTGGATGGTCACCATCGCCGTCATTCCGTCTTCGGAGACCATCGGCTGCGGAGGGCCGTACGGTGAGCGCACGGCGGCGACACCGTCGAGGGCGGCCAGCTCGGCCACGGCCCCCTCCACCGCGGTGCGGGTGGCCGGAGACGTGACGGGCTCCGCGGCATCCGTGCTGTGCACAATGGCCTGCATGCCGTCACCGGACAGTTCCGGGAACTGCTCGCGCAGGGTGTCGTAGGCGGCCTGCGAGTCGGTGCCGGCGAGGGTGAGGTCGTTGCTGAAGGTGCCGCCGATCGCCCGGCTGCCGACCAGGGCGCCGAGGAGCAGCACCAGCCACAGTCCGACCACGATCCAGCGGTGCCGGGTTGATATGCGAGCGAGTGCAGAGAGCACGGAGAGTCCCATCACGGTTCATCGAGTCCGGCAGCACCATTCGGGCTGCTGATCTGAGACTAAATGAAATGAGACAGCGTTGTCTAGTTTTGTGCCTGGGAGTTCTTGTTGCCTGTCGTCTTGTTGTCGGTCATCTTGTTGTCAGTCGTCTTGTTGTCGGTCGCGATGCCGCCGACCAGGGTGCGGAAGATGAGGTCGGACACGTCGGCGTCGGAGTGCTTCGTGGTCGGCGCGGCCCGAACGGCGGCGATGAGCAGGGAGGCCATGGCCGTGACGATCCACTCCGGTGACAGGTCGGAACGGATGTCGCCTTCGAGCTGACCGCGCTTGACGACGTCGACCACGGGGGCGAGCACCTGGTCGCGCTGGGTGAGGAATCGCGGGCTGGCGTCCGACGCCTTCATCAGGATGATGCGGAAGCGCATCCCGTGCTTGCCCAGCGCGCCGATGACGCGCCGGAGCACCTCGAGCGCGTTCCCATCGTCGAGGCGACACGCGAAGAGGGTCTCCGACGCGCGGGTGAGGGCCTCCGCCTGGATCGCCTTGAGCAGGGTCTGCCGGTTGCTGAAGTGGCGGTAGAGGGTGGCGCGGGTCAGGTTCGCGGCCTGCGCGACATCCGCCATCGATGAGTCGGGGTCGCGGGCGAGCACGTCGGCCGCCGCCGCAAGGAGGGCCCGCTGGTGGCGTTCCACGTCGATGCGCGGCACGGCTGGCTGTTTAGGGCTGGGCATGGAACCTTTCCGGGGAGTGCGTCGCTGTCGAGAATACGCGACGGGGGCATCCATGGCGGGCTGGGCCCTCGATCTGCTGGCCTGCTGTCGAGGTGCCGGTCAGTGTCCACTCGGACACCCCGACACCGTCGTTGCACACCCAGTGCCGGTCGTCACCGTAGTGCACATCGGAGATGCCCTCGAACCGCTTCGCAAGCCCCGGCTGCGCCTCCCACCAAGGCACGGACGCTCCCCCGCCAACGCGAAGCGGCTGCTCGAGAGCATTGCGCCGGCAAAGCGGCCGAGCGCCCGTTGGCCGAGTGAATCTCGTACTGGTCTCGCCGAATCACGGAGGAGCACCGCCTGGTCTATGCCGTGGAAGAGGAGCGGATCGTCGTGATGGCGACGAAGTATCACCACTCGGGGCGGTCGGGCATCCGTGCTGGTCAGAACGGGACTGGTCAGAACGGCGCATCGTCCGGCGGCAGTGGCCGGGCGGGTCTCGCCGTACGGGGAGGAGTCCACTACTCACCCGGTGGGGCGATCGGGGTGGCCGGCTGTACTTCGCCACGTATGCTCGCCATCCACGGTTCTACCGCCCAGGACGTTTCCGTCTTCCACCGATGCGGCGCCATGCGGCGCCATGCCGATGACACTATCGGCCGCACGAGCCCGGCCCTCCATACTCATGGCGTAGTCGAGATATTCCCCTCAGTGGCACGTGGCTCCTCAGCGACGCGAACTATTCATCTGAACGCCACGCGCCGTGTTCGGGGGCGCAGTTATCACCCCTAGTCTGGGGTTAGACAGATTCGATTCGTTGGATTCCAGCTCAGTGGGGCGCACTTTCTCGTGCGCGATGCCCGTCTTTCCTTCGCGGCTGGAGAGGTGCATTCCCGGCACACTTCCGCCAGTGAGCGAAACCCGGCCATCGTTCCGGGGACCGCCATGTTCAGCGGCCCTGCCCTCGCGTCCGCGCTCGCGGATGTGTCTCACGGGAAAGGCAATCACCATGTCCACTTTCACTAAGAAACCACACTCCGGCATCCGTCGTTGGCTGCCGGCAATGCTTTTCGCAGTCGCCATCGCAGGCGTCGGCACGGCCGGCCTCGGCACCGCGGGCGCCACCCCGGCGTCGGCAGCCGTGCCCATCGGGTCCGTGCGCGCGCCGATCGCGCTCGGCTCCGCCGGCACCTTCGCCATTCTTTCCCAGACTGGTGTGACGGATGTCTACGCGTCGGCGGTCAACGGAAACGTCGGCGCCAGCCCGATCACGGGTGCCGCCATCCACCTGAGCTGCGGCGAAGTGCAGACCGGCATCATCTACACGGTCGACGCCGCCGGCCCGGCCTGCGCGGTCACCGACCCGGCCTACCTGAACACCGTCGTCGGCGACATGGGCATCGCCTACCAGGATGCCGTCAGCCGCGGCCAGGCTGACGCGATCGACTTGGGCGCCGGTGAGATCGGCGGCCTCACGCTGAACCCGGGCCTCTACCAGTGGACCACCGGAGTCACCATCTCGAGCGACGTCACCCTGACCGGCGGCCCGAACGACGTGTTCATCTTCCAGGTCGCCGGCAACATCAGCGAGGCTAGCGCCAAGCAGGTCACCCTCGCCGGTGGAGTACAGGCGAAGAACGTGTTCTGGCAGACCGCCGGCTCCGTGTCAATCGGCACGGCGGCGCACTTCGAGGGCGTCGTGCTCTCCAAGTCGCTCATCGCGGTGAAGACCGGCGCGACGGTCAACGGTCGCCTGCTCTCGCAGACCGCCGTCACCCTGCAGATGAACACGGTCACCCAGCCCGCACTCTAGCGCGCACTCCGCGCCGCCAGGTTCGTGGCCGCACCGGACACCTGTGTCAGCCGCCCGGCCGCACTCGTCCGGTGCGGCCACAATCAGCTGCTTGGCGCCGTCACCGGCTGGCATCCAGCGAACACCGCTGCAGCGGCCAACCTGATCGGATGCGCGCTAGCCGCGGCTCAGCCGATGACTTTTCACCGTGCACAAGTTCTCCTGCGGTCGTGGCGCGTGGTGTGGAAGCGGGCGCACGGTAGAACATGCGCCCACTTCCATAGGGTGCGCCGCGGCATCCGTCACACGAGCCTGGGCGCCGTTGGCGTCACTCGACGATCTTCCAGAAGGAATCTTCGCGGGTGATCTTGGCGTGCTCGTGGAACTCGAGCAGGTCGAGCCCGCGCACCTCGATCTACTGGCCCGCGGTCGAGGTTCCGGTCAGCGTCCACTCGGACACCCCGACGCCGACGCCGTCGTTGCCCACCCAGTGCCGGTCGTCGCCGTAGTGCACATCGGGGATGCCCTCGAAGCGCTTGGCGAGCCCTGCCCTGACCGCCTCTTTGCCCACGAACCGGTCGCCGCGCGGCTTCGCACCCCTCGGCAGGGAGAAGACGCAGTCGTCGGCGAAGTAGCCCATGATGGCGTCCAGGTCATGCCGGTTGAAGGCATCCAGAAAGCCATTCAGCACTTCGCGTGTCACTTTGTCGCTCATGTGAACCTGCCTCCTCGTGTGCCGTGCGAGCCCACCGGGCTCGAGCGATGAATCTGTGCGAGCGTAACCAGCGACGCGCAATGCTTCAAGGACGCGCAATGCTTCAAGGATTACGCCCAGACTGCGCCTCCCAACACGGCTCGGATGCTCCCCCGCCAACGCGACCCGATCGCGGCGAGGTATCGCTACTAGGGGCGGTCAGGCATCCGTTCTGGTCAGAGCCGTGCCGGTCAGAACGGCGCCTCGTCGGGCAGTGGCGGCCGGGCGGGTCTGGACGTTCGGGGAGTTGTCGGGGGCGCACCCGGTGGGGCGATCCGGGTGGCCGGCTCCGTCACGAACTCGCGTCCGGACGGTGAATTCCAGGTGAGGATGCCGCCGGGTTCTTGTTTCACCGTCCACCCGGTCTCGGTCTTCAGCGCGTGACAGCCCGGGCAGAGATGGGCCAGGTTGTTGTGGGCGGTGTGACCGAGGTCTTGCCACTCATGGGTATGGTCGAGGTCGGCGGTGCGGGCCGGCTGATTGCAGCCGGCGAAGCGACAGGTTTCGTCGCGTAATCGGAGGAACCGCCGGAGCGCCTTCGGAACCTTGTACCGTTCGCGGCCGACCGAGAGCACGATCCCCGTCTCGGGATGGGTCAGGATGCGCGTGAAACTCGGCGCTCGCGAGGCCAGGTCGCGGGCTGTGTCGGGGTCGATCGGCCCGTAACCCTCGAGGTAGCCGGGTTCTTCGCTGTGGCCGAGGAGCGTCATCACCGGGACGGTGATCTGAACCGTGGCACGGATGCCCTTGCCGATGCCCGACGGGGTCACACCGTCGATCAGCAGGTCGCTGATCACGTCGGTGCGCACCTGGGTGAGGGACCGCTGCTCCCCCGGCCCCATCAGGCTGAGGGCGGCGTCGTTCGCCCGGGCGAAGATGGCGTGCACGGTGTCGGCGCTCGTGGTCACGGTCAGGGTCGCCATGCCGTCGGGTTCCGCCTGAAGATAGGAGGTGCGCTCCGCGAAGGATTTCTCTCGCCGGGCGGTGATGGATTCCGGGTGCAGGCGCTCGCGGAGCACGCGGGCCTTGTGCTTGAGCTTGGCCGCCGTCAGGGTGCGCGCGGCCGGCAGCAGCGCCTCCTCGAAGGCGGGTAGCGCCGCTTCGGGCACCGAGCAGGCCTGCCCGATCAGCACCTGGGCGTGACGGTAGCTGATCTCCCCGGCCTGCAGCGCCGCCCGGGTGCCGGGCAGGTCTTCGGCCAGGGCCCGGGACTCGGCGATCAGGCTCACTGCGGTGGGTTCGGGGATGCGCAGGGTGCAGGCCAGTTCGCTGGAGAATTCACGCCGGGCGATCTCGTCGGGCTCCCACCGGGCACCCGCTCGGCGGGGTGTTTTTGCGGCAAACTTCTCGCTGAAGCGGCGGGCCTCATCGATCATGTCGGCCCGCTGCGCGAACCCCCGCGCGAGACCCCGGTCGACGGCGGCGATCGCGTCGAAACGCGAGCCGAGCTGCGCCTGTGGGGTGCTCACCGAGGGGGTCATGGCACTCACGTTACGGGGTACCACTGACATTCTTTGAGGGTTTCTCAGTGGCTCGAACAAGCTGGTCAAAGTATTTTTGGGGAGGGATTGTCGGCAGCGACGCCCGCCTCGCCGGGCGGCTCGGCGAGGCCCTACGGGTGGAGACTGGCCGCCGCGACGCGGCCCACGGCATCCGTCACCTGGTCCAGCAGCCGGGAGGCGATGTTCCAGCGCTGCCAGTAGAGCACCACGTCGATCGGATGCCCCGGGGCCAGTTCCACGAGCCGGCCGTCGCCAATCTTGGTGAGGCATTGTTGCTCGGGCAGCAGCCCCCAGCCCAGGCCGAGCACCACCGCACGGGCGAAGTCGGCCGAGGTGGGGATGTGGTGACGCGGGACATCCGCGGCCCGGCCGCCGATGCTGTGCAGGAACCGGTGCTGCAGGTCGTCGCGACGGTCGAAGTTGACCATCGGGGCGGTGTCGAGACCGGCGAGGTCAGGACCGGCGAGGTCTGGCCCGGCGAGGTCTGGCCCGGCGGTGTCTGGCCCGGCGGTGCTTGCCACACCGCCCAGCTCGGCCTCGACGAACCGGGGGCTGGCCACAGCCCGATAGCGCATCGAGCCCAGCCGCGCCGAGCTGCACCCTTGCACCGCCTCCGCCGTGGAGGTGACCGCCGCCATTACGGCACCTGAACGCAGCAGCGAGGTGGTGTACTCCTGCTCCTCACGGTAGATATCGAAGACAGCGCCGCTGTCGGTGGGCACGGCGGCGAGCGCATCCAGGAACCAGCTGCCCAGGGAATCGGCGTTGACCGCCAGCGCCAGCGAGGTGCGGCCGCCCCTCTGCAGGCCCGCGCCGAGCTCGGTGGCCACGTCGCTCTCGAGCAACTGCACCTGCCGCGCATGCCGCAGCACGATGTCGCCGGCAACGGTGGGCAGAACCGGGTTCACCCGCTGGACCAGCACTTGACCGGCATCCTGTTCCATGGCCTTGACCCGTTGCGAGACAGCGGATGCCGTCAGCCGCAGCCGCTGCGCCGCCGCCTCGAACGTGCCCTCCTCGACGAGCGCAACCAGGGTGTGCAGGTGGTCCAGCTGGAACGCCATCATTAGCCTCGCTTAGGTATGCTTCGAAGGTTTAGCTGTACTGCGTGTTGAGCGCCTCCTAGATTTGCCACCATGGACCTCGCCACCACCCTCCTCCCCGCGCTGCTCGGGTTCGGCACCGGACTCGCCCTGATCGTCGCGATCGGCGCCCAGAACGCCTATGTTCTGAGGCTCGGGATCGAGGGGCGCACGCGCACCATCCTGCCGGTGGTGCTGATCTGTTCCATCTCGGATGCCGCGCTCATCTTCGCGGGAATCCTCGGCATCGGCCTGCTGGTGGAACAGACCCCGGTGGCGCTGATCGTGATCCGGGTTGTCGGGGCCGCGTTCCTGCTGGCCTACGGGGTGTTCGCCGCCGTACGGACCTTCAAACCGGGCTCCCTGGTGGCGAATGCTTCGCCGACCCCGATCGGCACCAAGGTGGCGGTGGCGACCATGCTCGCACTCACCTGGCTGAACCCGCACGTCTACCTGGACACCCTGATCTTCCTCGGGTCGGTCGCCAACCAGCAGGGCGAGGCCGCCCGCTGGTGGTGGGGCGCCGGCGCCATCACGGGCAGCTTCGTGTGGTTCTTCAGCCTCGGCTTCGGTGCCCGCCATCTGCGGCGGTTCTTCGCCCGCCCGCGTTCGTGGCGCATCCTCGACGGTTTCATCGCCGTCGTGATGCTCTCGCTCGGGGTACGGATGGCTTTCGGGGTGTAGCGGCGCCCGGGGTAGGGGTTTGTTTGCCGCCCGCCGCGCCGCCGCCCGTTCCACACCGCCCGCCGCCCGCCGCCCGCCGCCCGAACGAATTCGACGGAGATTTTGGCTCAAACGCCCGAAAAAGGCACTTTCAGGCACGTTTGGGCGAGAATCTCCGTCGAATTCGTTAGGGGCTGGGCGGGGGAATGGGTCAGGGGAACGAACGGGGAGTCGGAACACGGACGAGCTACCGCGCGCACCAGACCCCGGCCTGCATCGTCGCCGTGACACACAGGCCCGCGTCGAGCACGATCAGGTCGGCGCGGAGGCCGGCGGCGAGCCGACCGCGGTCGGGGAGGCCGATCATGTCGGCCGGGTTCTGGGTGGCCGCCCGCACCGCGACGGCCAACGGCACTCCGGCGGTGTGCACGGCGTAGCGCACGGCTTCGCTCAGGGTCAGCACGCTGCCGGCGATCGTGCCGTCGGCCAGGCGCGCCACGCCGTTGGCGACGCTCACGTCGAGGCCGCCGAGCTTGTAGGCGCCGTCGTCCGCGCCGGCAGCGGCCATGGCATCCGTGACGAAGACGGGCCGCGACGGGCTTTCGATGATGAACCGCACGACGGCCGGATGCAGGTGCACGCCGTCGGCGATGAGCTCGGCGAAGACGTTCGGGTCTTCAAGCAAGGCGAGAGCCGGGCCGGGCTCACGCTGGTGAATCTGCCGCATCGCGTTGAATACGTGCGTTCCTGCCGTGGCCCCCGCCGCGATCGCCTGCCGCGTCAGGTCGTAGTTCGCGTCGGTGTGCCCGATCGCGGCCACGGCCCCGTGGCCCGCGATCTGCGTCACGGCCGCGAGCCCGCCCTCCAGTTCAGGCGCGATGGTGACCATGCGCACGGTGCCTCGCCCCGCCCGCATCAACCGGTCGACGGTCTCAGTATCAGGCTCGCGCAACAAGCTCTCGTCGTGGGCCCCGCGGTGAACCGGACTCAGCCACGGGCCCTCCAGATGGATGCCGGCCAGCACTCCCCGTTCGACCAGCCCGGCCAGGGCTGCCACGGTGCGCTCGAATGTGTCAAGGGGACCGGTGACGAGACTGGCCATCATCGTGGTCGTGCCGTGAGCCCGGTGGGTCGCGGTGATCCGCGCCACGGCGGCGTCGGTGTCGGCGTCGTTGAAGCTGCTGCCGCCGCCGCCGTGCGTGTGGATGTCGACGTAGCCGGGCGCCAGGGTGCTCTCCGCGAAGACGTGGTCGGGCGCGCGGGGCGGCTCGCCCGCGCCGCACGCCACGATCCGTCCCGCACGGATGTCCACCCACCCCGGCGTGTGCACCGCATCGGGTGCGATCACGGCCCGGGCAGCGAGGAGCGTCGAGTCGACCTGGGTGGGTGCGGGCGGGGTCATGAGGGTGTCTCCAGGAGTCAGCGAGTTGCACGGAACGGGGTGAGGAAACGCGTCAGGATTCGCGGCGCGTCAGATCCCCTGCCAGGCGTGCTTGTTGGCCCAGGCGTACTTGTAGTAGGCGAGGTTCTCGAGCCGGGAGGCGGCGGCCTCGTCGACGATGACCGTCACATGCGGATGCAGCTGGATGACGGATCCCGGCTTGCTCGACGTGATCGGTCCCTCGACGGCGGCGGCGATGGCATCCGCTTTCTCCTCGCCGAAGGCCAGCAGAATGAGGTGCCGGGCCCGCAGAATGGTGCCCAGACCCTGCGTCATGCAGTGGATCGGCACGTCGTCGGGGGATGCGAAGAACCGCGCGTTGTCAACGCGGGTCTTCTCGGCGAGGGTCTTGATGCGCGTGATCGACGCGAACGACGACCCCGGCTCGTTGAACCCGACGTGCCCGGTACGGCCGATGCCGAGAATCTGCACGTCGATGCCTCCGGCGGCGCGAATGGCTGCCTCGTAGTCGACGCCCGCGGTCTCAATTGTGGCCAGGTCGCCGTTCGGCACCTGGATGTTCCCGGGGGTGAGACCGATCGGCACGACGGCGTCGCGGGTGATCACGGAGCGGTAGCTTTCCGGGTGGTCGGCCGGCAAGCCGACGTACTCGTCCAGTGCGAAGCCGCGCACCCGAGAGACGTCCATCGGGTTCTCCGCCAGCGACGCGGCGAGCGCCGCATAGACCGAGAGCGGGGTCGAGCCGGTGGCCAGACCCAGCACCGCGTCGGGCTTCCGGGTGATGAGTGCGCGAATGGATGCCGCCGCGAGCGTTCCCGCCGCGGCCTCACTGTCAACAAAAACTACTTCAGCCATTATTCGTGCTCCAGACTCTGGATTGTGTGGACTAGACCGACGTCGAGGAGGCGGAGTCCGGCGCACTGGCGTCGGGCACCTCGTCGTCGCCGCGGCCGGGGGTCTTCAGATTCCACTTGCGGATCACGAAGCGGAACAGGAAGTAGTAGATCGCGCCATACGCCAGCCCGATCGGGATGAGCAGGAGCGGTTTCTCGGCGAGGCCGAAGTTGAGCACGTAATCGAACAGACCCGCGCTGAAGCTGAAACCGTCGCGAATGCCCAGTGCGTTCACCAGAGCCATCGACGTCCCGGTGAGGAACGCGTGGATGACGAAGAGGGGGAACGCCACGAACATGAACGAGAACTCGAGGGGCTCGGTGACGCCGGTGAGCATGGCGGTGAGGGCACCGGAGAGCATGATGCCGCCGACGATCTTCTTCTGGGACGGCTTCGCCTCATGCCAGATGGCGAGGGCTCCGGCGGGCAGGGCGAACATCATGATCGGGAAGAACCCGGTCATGAAGGTTCCGGCGGTGGGGTCGCCGGCGAAGAACCGCGCGATGTCGCCGCTGGCGCCGTTGTAGTCGCCGATCACAAACCACACCACGGAGTTGAGGATGTGGTGCAGCCCCACGGGGATGAGCAACCGGTTGGTGGTGCCGTACAGGAAGCCGCCCCAGATGTCGTTGGAGGTGACGACATCGCCGAAGGCCGTCAATCCGCCGGCGAAGGCCGGGTAGACGAAGCTGAGGAGAACGCCGAGTGCGAGCGCCACCACGGCGGTGATGATCGGGACGAAGCGTCGGCCACCGAAGAAGGCGAGATAGCTGGGCAAGGAGATGCGGTGATATTTCTGCCAGAGCACCGCAGAGACGATACCCATCAGGATGCCGCCGAGCACGCTGTAATCGACGAGAACCTGGGGGTCACCCTCGGCCGGCAGCCCCAGCACGAGAGGCGACATCGCCTCACCGACCTTGGAGAAGACGAGATAGCCGACCACGGCCGCGAGGGCGGTCGAGCCGTCGGACTTCTTCGCGAAGCCGATCGCGACGCCGACCGCGAAGAGCAACGGGAGGGCACCGAACAGCGCCCCGCCCGCCGAGGCGATGACGGCTCCGCCCGTTTCGAAGCCGGGAATGGCGCCGAGCAGGTCAGGCTGACCGATGCGGAGAAGCAGCCCGGCGGCAGGCAACGCCGCGATGGGCAGCATCAGGCTGCGGCCGACTCGTTGAGCCTGGCCCAGGCCCGGTATTTTTCGTCGCGTCCCGGCGTCTACGGTGATGCTGGACATGGATTTCCTCCTGTGATGGGTGTGGTGAGTGGGGCCCGGCCTCATGCCGGGCCGGAGTTCAGAGCTGGTGCTGGAGATTCAGGGTCATGTGAATCTGGTATCGATCGCCGCGGTACCAGGACGTGACGTACTCGATGGCGGCTGACCCCGCCGACGAGGTGCGCCGGAAGACGATGAGCGGCGCCCCCGCGGTGACGCCCAGCGTCTCCGCGAGTTGGGGACCGGCGGCATCCGCCCAGACCGCCTGCTCGGCGTTGTCGATGCGCAGGCCGTATTCGGTCGCGAACGTCGCGTACAGGGAGCGGGTGAGGTCTTGCTCGCCAAGATTCGGCAGCAGCTCCGCCGGATAGTAGCCGCGTTCGAGGGCCATCGGGGTGCCGCCGGCCAGCCGGAGCCGTTCGACGACCTGCACCCGGGCGCCCGCGCCGAGGCCGAGTGCCGCCCGCACATCGAGCGGTGCCTCGATCAGCGCGGTGGCCAGTAGGAGTGTTGCCGGAACAAGACCGCGACGGCGCATGTCCTCGGTGAAGGAGGCCAGGTGCAGATCGCTCTGCACACGCTCGCCCGCCACGAAGGTGCCCTTGCCCTGGATGCGGTAAAGCAGACCCTCCTCGACCAGCTGACGGATGGCCTCCCGCACGGTCGACCGGCTGACGCCGTATTTCGCCATCAGCTTGCGCTCGGGCGGAATCGCGGCGTGTGGAGCCAGGGTCTTCTCGACCAGATCCTGCAGGATCGAGCGCAGCTGCGTTTGCTTGGACACCGGCCCGGCTGCGAGCATTGAGTTCTCCTCCTGAGTCTGGCTCATGGCGTTGCCTTTCACTTGTTGATCGGTTCGGTCGGCGTCGAGCCCGAGTGGTGTAGTACCACTTCCACTGAGTGGTCCGTACTGGTACGATCCAATAGTTAGATCATGAAGGCAGGGCACCCCACTTGTCAACACCGAGTGCGGCCCGGGCCTTCGATCGAATCGCAGTCGATGAGCCCGTCGCAGTGCCCACCACAGAAGGAACAGAAGATGACTAGCAAAGCCGCGCAGATCCTGGCCGCCCTCGGCGGAAAAACCAACATCGTCGAAATCGAGGCGTGCATCACTCGCCTGCGCACCGAGGTGACCGACCCCGCGGTCGTGAACGAGGCGGCGCTCAAGGCCGCCGGAGCGCACGGTGTCTTCCGTTCCGGCACCATTGTGCAGGTCGTCGTAGGCCCCGAGGCCGACAACCTGGCCGAGGACATCGAGGACCTGCTGTGATCGTTCTCTCCCCCGTGCCCGGCCGCGCCGTGCCGCTCGCCGAGGTACCCGACCCCACCTTCGCCCAGGCCATCGTGGGCCCGGGCGCCGCGATCGACCCGCCGCGCGGCGTGGTCGACGCCATCGCCCCGATCAGCGGCACCCTGCTCAAGGTGTTCCCGCACGCCTACGTGATCGTCTCCCCCGACGGCCTGGGTGTGCTTGTGCATTTGGGAATCGACACCGTCGAACTGCACGGCGAGGGCTTCACCCTGCTCGCACAACAGGGCGACCACGTCTCTGCCGGCGACACCATCGTCAGCTGGGACGTGTCGGCGATCGAGGCCACCGGGCGCAACCCGATCGTGCCGGTGATCATCCTCGAACAGAAGGCGGAGAACATCACGCTGGCGGATGCCGTCACGGCCGGCGCCCAGCTCGAGTCGGGCGACGTCTTCCTGACGGTCACCCGCTGACCGTCCACCGCTGACCGTCGACCGCTGACGCATCCGCCGGGGGATTCATGGCGCTGGCGCTGGTACTGGTGCTGGTACTCGTGCTCATCGTGCCGCCGCCCGCGGCTCGCCTGCGGCCAGGTCGGAGGTTACGCGGGAGGCCGCGTCGCATATCTCGGAGAGCAGCACCGTCAGGCGCCGCCGGCACCCGTTTCCGGACGGTCGTCGCCGTGCTCGGCGTTGGCTCCCCGGGCCAGCACGAACATCAGGGACGACAGCCGGTTCAGGTACCGAGCGGTGAGCGGGTCCACGGAGGTCGGGTGCAGGTCGATGGCAACCCACACCGCTCGCTCGGCACGGCGCACGACGCCACGCGCCTGGTAGAGCAGTGCGGCTGCGACCGTCCCGCCGGGGAGTACGAAGCCGCTCAGGTCGGCGGCCTGCTGCGCAAAGTGATCGACGGCACGCTCGAGCCGGACACGGTGCGACTCGCGGATGCGTGCCGGTGCCGGCTCAGGGTCGTCGAGGGGCACGGACAGGTCGGCCACCAAATCGAACAGGTCGTTCTGCACGCTGGCGAGCGTACTGGTCACCTCGATGGGCAGGCCACCGGCAGCCATGGCCAAGCTGACGGCCGCGTTGGCCTCGTCGCAGGCTTCGTAGGCGGCGACACGCACGTCGGTCTTGGCCACGTCGCCGTGCCGGCCGGAGGTGGTGCGGCCGGAATCGCCCTTGCCGGTGTAGAGGGCCGGTTGGGCCGGTTGGGCCGGTTCGAATTCTCCGAGGTCAGCCATAGCGGCCACGATAGTAATCGCCGCGCCATCCGCGTCGCGTTTAGGCGAGCCGCAAGCAGTTTTCTGCTCGCACCTTCGGCGACAGTGACGTGACGGGAACTGTCCGATCGACGGGTGTTCGATCACCGAGGAGCGATATGTCCAAGGATTCAGCAGATGGTATCGAGTCGGAGCTCGGCGACGCGGTCAGTGAACCGCACCGAGAGGGCCTGGCCACCATCGACAAAACGGTTTCGGCGTTTCCGCCGGCATCGTCGTGGCGATCTGTCTGGTCGGGGTGCTGTTCACCGAGACCGTGGGCACCGTTTCGGCATCGTTGGTGCTGGCCTTCGGGAGGTACGGCAGCATTCCGCGCTCCCGAGAGGGGCAGAGCACCGAGTTCTCGACAGTCTCCTGGGTGTCGATGATGTTCAGTGCAGGCATGGGGATCGGTCTGATGTTCTTCGGCGTGTACGAGCCGGTCACCCACCTGGCGACGCCGCCACCGTTCGTCGACGCGCCGGCGAACAGCCCGGAGGCTGCCAACGCGGCCATGGCCTACACCTTCTTCCACTGGGGTCTGCATCCGTGGGCGATCTACTCGGTGGTCGGCCTGGCCCTGGCCTACTCGACCTACCGGATGGGCCGCGGCAACCTGATGAGCGCCCCGTTCCAGGCCCTGTTCGGCAAGGAGCGGATCGAGGGCAAGGGCTGGGGCAAGCCGATCGACATCCTGGCGATCATCTGCACCCAGTTCGGTTCGGCGACCTCACTCGGGCTGGGAGCGCTGCAGATCGCGGCCGGTGTCTCACTGCTTGGTTCCGGCCAATTCGAGGAGGATCCCGGAACGGTCGTGCCGATCATCATTATCTGCGTGCTGACCGTGGGGGTCGTGTTCTCCGCGGCGAGCGGGGTGGCGAAAGGCATCAAGTGGCTGAGCAACACCAACATGGTGCTGTCGGCCCTCCTGGTCGTGTTCGTCTTTGTGGTCGGCCCGACCGTCTTCATCCTGAACCTGTTGCCGTCGTCGATCGGCGCCTATCTGACCGATCTCGTACCGATCTCGTACCGATGAGCTTCCACTCGGCGGTGTTCGGCGGCGACGACTGGTTGGCGAGCTGGACGATCTTCTACTGGGCGTGGTGGATCTCTTGGACCCCCGTTCGTAGGCACCTTCATCGCCCGGATCTCCCGTGGCCGCACCATACGTGAGTTCATTCTCGGCGTGCTTCTGGTGCCGACGGGGGTCAGCATCCTGTGGTTCGTCGTCTTCGGCGGCACGGAGCTGCACCTGCAGCTGAACGGTGTCGACATCGCCGGCACCGGCAGTGCGGCGGCCGGCTTCTTCGCGGCGTTGCAGCAATATCCGTTCTTCATCGGCTCGGCTCTCGTAGTGATGGTGCTCACAGCCGTGTTCTTCGTCAGGGGGGGGAGGATGCGGGCGCTCTCGTGCTCGGGACGCCGTCGAGTCGCGGTCGTAAGGAGCCCTGGAAGCCGCTGGTGATCCTCTGGGCGATCCTCACCGGCGCCGTCGCTGCGGTTCTGCTGTTCGTGGGCGGGCTGGGTGCCCTGCAGACGTTCACCATCCTGGCGGCGACCCCGTTCGTTCTGATCATCATCGGGCTGTGCGTGTCGCTCCATGTGGATCTGCGTCGTGACCCGTTGCGCCAGCGCACCGTCGGGCCCGTGCGCACCTCCTCGGAGGCGCTCGGCGCGGTCCCGTTCACGAATCCGACCGCGGAGAGCACAGACCCGGGCGTACAACCGGATGCCGCGTCACCCCTCGACCCGGATGGCCATCGCCCCTGAGACCGGCCTGTTATTGCAGGCCGATCGCTTACGCCAGAGACGTGAGCGCCTGCAGGAACGCGGTGTTCGGATGCGCGTGCGGCAGGACATCCGTCACCTCGCGCAGCGCCTGCTCGATCGGGATCCCGCGGTGTCTCGCAGCGTAGAGCGCACCAACCGCGGGCGTGCGACTGACCGCTTGCACGCAGTGCACGAGCACGGTGCGTCCCTCGGCGCGCAGGGCCGCGATGACATCGACGGTGTCCGTGAGCACGAAGTCGAGGTTGGGGTTGGCCTTCTCCGCGGGCTCGTCGATCAGCCAGACCGCGACCTTGTTCTCAGCGCGGATGCGGCCGGGAACCTGTGTGCGGCCGACCCGGCAGAGCGACACGACGGCGTCGATTTCCACCGGCAGGTCACCCAGGATACCGATCGCACCGAGCCAGACGCCGTCGTCGTGCGGGTGCCGTACCAAGGTGGAAATGTCGCCGGAGGTGGAGTACGGCAGGTGATCGGCGGTAGGCCAGGTGGTGGCGGCACGGTCCTTGCGGGACCGACGGTCGAGTACGGCCACGTCGCGGGGCTTGGCTGCACCAGGCTCGTTCCGGTCGGTGCCGGCCCGGTCGCGGCGCTCGGCCAGCACCGGGGACCCCGACACGCTCGACCACCGGGATCGCCCACCGTTCGAGCGGGCGGCCAGCACACCGCGGCGCACCAGTTCGTCGGCGCGCAATCCGCCCGGCCAGCCGTGCACGATGCGGCGCCAGGCGGCCGGCACCGCGGATGCGCCGTAGCGCGCCCCGAGCAGCCCACCCGCGATCGCGGCGACCGTGTCGGTGTCGCGGCCGCCACGCACGGCGATCTCGAGGGCGTCCTGCAGGTGCCCGGCGGGGGTGGCGGAGACGGTTCCCGTGCCGGAAGCGCCACCCGGCGCGCTCCGCGGCTGAATGATCGCCGACCAGGCCGCCTGCAGCGCCTCCACGACCCAGCCGTTCCGGCCGAAGTCGGAGGGAACGCCGGCCTCGGCCACGACGAGACGGGCCTCCCAGAGCGCGCGGCGGTCGGCGGGCAGGGCGTCGAGGCCCACCCGAACGTCGAGGGCGCCCTCGAGCACCGCGTGCCGAATGGCCAGGCACCAGAGCACGCAGGCGTCGCCGGCATCCGTTTCATAATGGGTGAGCGTGCTGATCGTGCGGGCAACGCCGGCGAGCGCCACCGGGTCGTCGAGGTAGGCGAGCGCTACGGGCGCCGTGCGCATGAGCGAACCGTTGCCGCCGCTGCGGCCGTGCCGGTCGTGATGGGCGCGGGCAACGACGCGCACCGCGGATGCCGTGGGCTCGGTTCGGGAGAGCACCGCGCGCAGCTGGTTGCCCACGTCCGGTGCCGTGCGGGCCCACTCGACCCAGGCAGCCACGATCTCGTCGAGCACGGCCTCGTCGCGGAGGTCCTGACCGGCCGCGATCGCGTTGACGATCGGCACGGCCATGGAGGTGTCGTCGGTCCACTCTCCGGGAGCCCAGTCGAACCCGCCGCCGCCCCTCATCGTGACCACGGCGTCGCTCGCGAGCGGCGGGCCGAACTCGTAGCCGGCGCCGAGGGCGTCGCCACAGGCCATGCCCAGCAGAACGCCGGCGGCGCGGTCCAGTTGTGCGGACGTCAGTTTCAAGCGTTTCCCCCGTGCAATCGTGCGATCGTGCAGCCAATGAAGTCGGGCTCCGGCAGGCCCGTTTTCCGGGCCCCCGAGGCACAAACCCCCGCGTCGAGCCTACGGGCGAAACGCCGCATCCGTCGCCGCCGCGTTCGAGGGTCAGTGCCGGCCGTGAATCGGGGGTCGTCCGTTTCCCCGCCCGCGGCCCTGCAGCACCTCCGCCCCTAACGAATTCGACGGAGATTTTGCCCATAAACCCTGTTTTCGGCCTCAAACCGACCCTTTTCGGCAAAATCTCCGTCGAATTGGTTCAAGGCCGGGCACGGGACTCCGGATGGGGGCTCCTCGGGTTCTACGCCGCCGACAGCACCACGGCGATAATTATCTGGTCCCGGCCGGAATCCTTGGCCTGGTAGAGGGCCGCGTCGGCGCGCGCGAGCCAGTCCGCCACGGTCTCGCCCGGGGAGAGTTCGGCCAGGCCGACGCTCGCGGTGCAGGCCAGATCGGGCGCCAGGGCACCCCAGTGGTAGCCGCGAACGGAGGCCAGCAGGCGCTCGCACGCCTGCTCGGCACGGTCCAGGGTGGTGTCTGCGAAAACGAGTAAGAACTCCTCGCCGCCCACGCGCACGGCCAGATCACTGTCCCGGGTGACGGCGCGCAACAGGGTAGCCATGGCGTTCAGCACCTGGTCGCCGGTGGCGTGCCCGTGCTCGTCGTTGACCCGCTTGAAGTGATCCATGTCGATCATGGCCACGCAGATCGGTTGCCGGGTGTCGCGGGAGCGCCCCATCAGAGGCGGCAGTTGACGGTCGAGCGCCCGGCGATTGGGCAGTCGCGTCAGCGGGTCGGTGTTCGCCTGGTGGTCCAGATCGTCGGCACGGATGCGCAGCCGTGCCGCATCCAGTTGCGACCGCTCCGCCTCGTGGCGGGCCTGCTCGATCCCCAGGGTGTTGATCAGCATCTGGGACTGGATGCCGGCCGTCTCGGTCGTGCGTTTCAGGATCAGGGCGTGCAGCTTCTCGAAGTGTCCGAGCGCCTGCTCGAACCGGCCGGACTCCTTGTGCATCTCGAACAAGGCCTGCTGCAGCTTGATGTGCAGAGCCGGATCGTCGTCGAGGGCGGCGACCAGCAGCTGGGCGTTCATCATCGCGGTGGCCCCGTCGAGGTCACCCTCGGCCCTGGCCACCTCGGCCAGCTGCGCGTCGTTGTTCTCCTCGAGACTGCGGAACCCGTGCGCCTTCGCCAGACGGCGCGCCCGGCCGGCCTGCTCGCGGGCCTCTTCGTGCTCGCCGAGTTCGATCAGGATGCTGACCAGGTTGGTGCGGGCGATGCTCTCGTAGAAGTTGTGCCGTTGGGCGTGGGCCACGGCCACGGCCTCCCGCACGAGCAGGAGGGCCTGCTTCAGACCTATCTCCACGTTCATGCCCTGTGCGCTCTGCCGCTGAGCCTGGATCAGGCAGGTGTCACCGAGGTTGTTGAGACCCACGAACCGCGCCTCGGGGTCGTCGATCGTGCGCGCCAGGCCCAGCGCCTGCCGCCCCAGTTCGAGCGCCCGTTCGGACTCGCCCATGCCCTCGTGCACCATCGACGAACGGCTGAGCGCCCAGAATTCGGCCAGGGCGCTACCACTGCCGCGGGCCGTCTCCACTGCCGCGAGCACGTGGCGCAGCGCCGGTTCGTAGAGCCCCGTGTCGCTGTAGGCCAGCACCAGGGTGCAGTGCACCTTGGACTGCCGCAGCAGATCGCCGGTGCCGTCCAGGAACTCCAGCGCCAACAGTCCCTGCTGAACGGATGCCTCATAGTCGCCCAGTCGCAGCCGATGCAGCGCCAGCAGTTCACGGGCCCGCGCCTGCTGCAGCAGCGTCGCCCCGGTCCGGGCCAGCACCGCCTCGGCCTGCCCGACACCGTCGAGATGGCGCCCGCTCGCGCTCGATCGCTCGCAGTCGGCGAGGACGTCGTCGATCGAGGATTCGGGCGCCGGCTCTGGCGCCGGCTCTGGCGCCGGCGCTGCGTGAGGCGCTGCTGGTCGTGGCAGGTCGATGGCCGGTTTTCCCCCTGAGTCGTGTGCGGCATCCTGGTCTGAATGCATGTTCAGTCCCCCAACTGTTCGCGCTCAGAATGAACCTAGCAGTCGGCCTGCCTCAAAAAACCGGTTCTCGAGGGCATCGAAGATGGCGCTCCGCCCCAAAACGAGGCGCAGGCACGCCGACCCGCGGGGCACTCAGGGTGCCGACCTAGGATGAGATCATGTCCGACCTCGCCGCTCCCCCTGCTCCCGACGCCCAGCGCCTCACCATGTTCGGGGCGGAGTGGTGCGGCGACTGCCGCCGGTCGAAGAAATTCCTCGACGCGCGGAACGTCGACTACGACTACGTCGACCTCCTGCTCGTGGGGGACGGCGCCGACCGTGCCCTTGCGATCAGCGGCCGCACCCAGATCCCGGTGATCCTGTTCCCGGACGGCACCCACGTGGTGGAGCCCAGCGATTCGATGCTGCATGCGAAGCTGACCCAGCTCGGCAGCATCCGCTAACCGGCTCGCTTGCCCTCTCCGCAGCGGAGGCCGGCTCGCCTGTCCGAGTGCCCGCGCCCGGTTCAGGGGAAGTAGTCGGCGAGCACGTGCGCGGTCACGAGCGCGAGCTTGCGGTCGAGCCGCTCATACAGGGGCATCAGCGCCGTCGCGCCCGAGGTCGTGTGCACCACCCCGGCAGAGTCGAAGATCGCGATCGGCTCGAGGTCGCGCAGCAGCGCCCAGAACGGCTGGAAGAAGTACACGCTGCGACCGCCCGCCTCGAACTCATCGAGGGTCATCGCGACATACTCGGCCCGCGCCCGAACGGTGGAGGGGAAGTCGCGGAAGAACTCGCATCCGGGGTTCTCCGGATCTTCGTCGTGCAGCATGGGCGCCGGAACCGCGTACCACTCGTACCGGTCGTTGGTCGCGGTGGCCAGCGCGCTGGCGATCACCCGGTAGGTCAGCGCCCGGGCGGACGTGGCCGGTGTGGTCTTCGGGATGCCGAGTCCGGTCGCCACCTCGATACGCTTGACGATCGTGTGCGGGTTGAGCGCGGCCAGCATCTGGATCCAGCTGATTTTCTGCACAACCCCGTTGACCAGGAATTTGCAGCCGCCCTCGAGGTCCCACTGCACGCTCATGCCGTCCTGCTCGTCATGCACGATCAGGAGGCGGTCGGCCTCGTCGACCTCCACCCCGGAGATGCGGAGATGCGGATGCCGCCGCACCAGTTCGCTCGCGATCCACCACATCTGGGCGGTGAGGAAGCGGTCCGCCGGCGGGTTGTAGACCTCGTAGCCGTCGACCTCGCTCTCGCCGACGCCGCCGCTGTCGCCGCTGTCGCTGCCGCTGACGCCCCCGCTGTCGCCTCCGCTGACGTCGCCGCTGTCGCCTCCACTATTACCGCCGCTATCACCGCTGTCGCCGCCACTGTCGCCGTCGCGGCCGGGCAGAAAGTTCTCGCCGGAATCGTTTGACTCTGCATCACTCATAGTCGCGTCCCTCCACTCGATGCGGCTCTGCCCGCTCATCATCGTCGATCCGGGCCCCGAGCGAAACTCCCCGTTCGAGGTCGGTCGGCGCACGGGGTTCCTGCACAGCCGGACCCGTGCGGTGATTCTGCACACGCTGCGTCGGCCCCGAGGTCCCGACCCCGGCCCGCTCCTACGGTACCGGCATGACCACCGCCGAGAGCCGTTCCCGTTCCCGTCACCGCTTCTTCGCCGATTCCGTGGGCGCCTACCTGCACGAGATCGGCCGTGTGCCGCTCCTGACCCAGACGGATGAGATCGAGCTCGCCCAGCGCGTCGAGGTCGGGCTGCTCGCAGCGGAGAGACTCTCACGGCTGCGACCGGGTGCTTCCGACGAGGGGGCCGCCGACCTCGGGGACGAGCTCCGCTGGCTCGCGGCCGACGGCGGGCGGGCCATGAAGCACCTGATCTGCGCGAATCTCCGGCTGGTGGTGTCCGTGGCCCGGCACTTCACCGGCCGCGGGCTCGACCTCCTCGACCTGATCCAGGAAGGCAATCTCGGCCTGATCCGGGCGGCCCCGCGTTTCGACCACACCCGCGGTTTCAAGTTCTCGACCTATGCCACCTGGTGGATCCGCCAGAGCATTCAACGCGCGCTGGCCGACCAGGCCCGAACCATCCGTCTCCCGGCCTACCAGGTCGAGGCGCTCACCGCCCTCAACCAGGTGCAGCACCGGCTGCGGCAGCGGTTCGGCCGCGACGGCACCATCGCGGAACTCGGCCAGGCCAGCGGGCTCACCACGCAACAGATCCTGACGCTGCGAAACCGCACCGGCCAGCCGCGGTCGATCGACGCCCCAGTCTGGGCCGACCTCGGCAGCGGCCTCGAGAACGTGCCCTTCGCCGACACCATTTCGGATGCCACGGCGCTCGACCCGTGCGACGCCGCCGGCCGCACCCTCCTGCTGGAGCGCCTCGCCTGCCACCTCGCCCTCCTGCCCGACCGCGAAGCCAGCGTCCTGAGCATGCGGTACGGCCTCGGCGGCGACATCGCGAGGCCCCGGCGGGAGATCGGAGCGCAGCTCGGTGTGTCCAACGACCGGGTGCGGCAGATCGAGCTTCAGGCCCTGGCCCGGCTGCGGCCTCCGTTGGCCTCCGGGCGGGTTCCCGCGCGGGTCAGCGCCCGCGCGGAGACGACGGAACGGGCCGTCGGCAGGTTCGCGGCAGCATCCGTTTCTCGAAGTGCTTGACGGCGAATCCTCCGCGAGCGTACCGTCGAACTGTTGCCCCGGACCCCGGCGACCGCACTGGAAAAGCCGACTGAGGGGGTTCGATGTTTGGGAACGCGGGGGCACAACCGCCGACGGATGCCAACGGCCGGAATTCGAGCTCCGAGGCGTCGTCCTCGGTGCCGCCGGGGCTGGCGTGTCCCGCAGAGAGCAGCATCTCCCTGGTGAACGACAATTCGGTCGGGAACTGGCTCGAGGACCTGCCGGAGCGTTCCTGGGATGTCGGCCCGGGAGAGTAGTCCCGTCGGCCCGCCCGAGGCTGGGAATGAATCCACAGAAACATGTGTTTGCATAGAAGTCGGCGTCACGCCGGACTGCGCAGGTCAGAACGCGCATGCCAGACCCGACGCCAACAGCACACCGACCAGCTTCCCGCCAGAAAGGGACCCCGTGACTCCGCACACCTCCGGACTGCACCACGTCACCGCGATTGCCGGTGCACCGCAGCGCAACATCGACTTCTACGTGACCGGCCTCGGCCTGCGGCTCGTGAAGAAAACGGTCAACTTCGACGACCCCGGCACCTACCACCTCTATTACGGGGATGACGCGGGCCGCCCGGGTTCGCTGCTCACCTTCTTCCCCTGGACGGGCATTTCCAGCGGGCGCCCCGGCTCGGGCCAGTCCACGTCCACCGCGTTCTCGGTGCCGGCCGGCAGCCTCGGCTGGTGGGCCGGCCACTTCACGCAACTCGGCGTCGAATCCGAATTCGTGCGCCGCTCCGCCGACGAGGAACGCCTCTCCCTGCGTGACCCCGACGGCCTGCAGCTGGATCTCGTGGCCTCGTCGACGATTGATCCGCGCAATCCCTGGGACTCGGCATCCGTGCCCGCCGAGTACGCGGTGCGCGGCCAGCATTCCTCGGTGCTCACCGTCGCCGACCCGACCGGCACCGTCGAGGTGCTCACCCGCGACCTCGGCATGCACGTGATCGAGGAGACAACCGACCGCATCCGGGTGGGTGCCGGCGACGGAGCCCCCGGCAACATCGTGGACATCCTCGCCGACCCGAACGGACAGGTCGGCCTGACTGCCGGCGGCAGCGTGCACCACATCGCGTTCCGGGTGCCGGACAAGACCACGCAGGAGCAGTGGCGCCAGGAACTCGTCGCGCGCGGCTACGGCGTGACGGCGATCCTCGACCGGCAGTACTTCACGTCGATCTATTTCCGCGAGCCCGGCGGCGTCTTGTTCGAGATCGCGACGGACACCCCCGGCTTCGACATCGACGAGCCACTGCTGGAACTGGGCCGCTCGCTCAAGCTGCCACCGTGGCTCGAGCCCAGCCGGGACCAGATCGAGCGCGCCGTCGTTCCGATCACCCTGCCGAGCGAGAACAACCCGGCCCTCGTCGCGGGGAAGCAGGACCCTCGATGACCGAGCAACGCGACTCCCCACAGACCGATCTCGACTGGGTGCACGTTTTCCGGGCGGGTTCGTCGACGGCATCCGGCGACTCGGGCCCGCCCGGCTCAGACCCGACGGATGTCTCCGCCCCCGTGCTGTTGATGTTGCACGGCACCGGCGGCGATGAGCAGGAGATCCTCGCCCTTGCCGACACGCTCGATCCCGGCGCGACCGTGCTCGCCCCGCGCGGGCGCGTCACCGAGGGCGGCATGCTGCGCTGGTTCCGCCGCCTCTCCGAGGGCGTGTTCGATGTCGAGGACGTGGTGCTGCGGGCCGGAGAACTGGCCGGTTTCATTGCCCGGGCCCGGCAGCACTACGACCTCGGCGGGCGCCGCATTATCGCCGTGGGCTTCTCCAACGGGGCCAACATCGCCCTGGCCACGGCCCTGCTGCACCCCGACGTTCTCGACCGGGTCGTCGCGTTCTCCGGCATGTTCCCGCTCGACGATCGCCCGCTCGCCACGGACCTCGTCGACACGACGGTGCTGATGCTCAACGGACGCTCCGACTTGATGGCCCCGCTCGCGAGCGCCGACCGGGCCGCCGCCACCCTCATCGGGCGCGGCGCCCAGGTCGACCGCGAGCTGCGCGACGGCGGTCACGGCATCGCCGCCACGGATGTCGCCGCCGCCCGAGCCTGGCTGGCCCGCCCCCTGCAGACCCGCGCGTAGGCCTGCCGTGAGGGAGCAGCCCGTCGGGCCGGGACTCGATTTCGAGTATCGAACGCAGCGACAGCGCGTGCTCTTCGGCACCGGGCGGGCCGGCGAACTGCTCGCCGAGGTGCTCGGCAAGGTGCTCGGCGAGCAGCCGGCCACGGTGCAGGCCGGCGGCACCGGCACCGGCACCAGCACGGGGAGCGTGATCGCTCCGGCGGGCATCGCGGGTGCCAGCGGCACCCCCGGCGCCCCGCGCGTGATGGTGATCGCGACCCGGCGGGAACTGGAGCGGTCCGCGGCGGTGCTCGCCGGTATCCGTTCGGTGCTGGTGTTCGATGAGATCGTGCAGCACGTTCCGGCGGAGTCGGCCGAGCGCGCCCATCGGGCGGCCCAGGCGGCTCGCATCGACGTGGTCGTTGCCCTCGGCGGCGGGTCGGCGATCGGGTTGGCCAAGATTCTCGCGTTGCGCAGCGAGCGGACCGGCGGACTGCCGATCGTGGCGGTGCCCACCACCTATTCCGGTTCGGAGGCCACGGCGGTCTGGGGGCTGGTCGAAAACGGGGTGAAGACCACCGGGTTCGATCTGAGGGTCCTGCCCGGCACCGTGATCTACGACGCCGACCTCACGCTGTCCCTCCCCCGCGAGCTGAGCGTGTCCAGCGCGCTGAACGCCCTTGCCCACGGCGTCGACGCCCTCTGGGCCCCGGGCGCGAACCCGGTCAGCGCGCTGCTCGCCGCTGAGGGAATCCGGATGTTGGCCCACGCACTGCCGCGAATCGCCGTGGCTCCCGGGGCCGGCCCGCGCACCGCGGAAGCGGCCGGATCGGACACATCGGGGAGCGATCCGGTTCTGGGGGGCGGCGGCATCCACGGAGCTCTGGCCGGCCGGAAGGATGCCCTCTATGGCGCGTACCTGTCGGCGAGCGCGTTCTCCAGCGCCGGTTCGGGTCTGCATCACACGATCTGTCACGTGCTGGGCGGGACCTTCGGGCTGCCGCACGCGCAGACGCACGCGATCGTGCTGCCGCATGTGGTCGCCCTCAACGCGCCCGCCGCCACCGAGGCCGAGGCGCAGATAGCCGCCGCCCTGGGCTCCTGCACCGCCGTCGAAGGGTTACTCGCCCTGCGGGACAGCCTGCACGCACCGACTGCGCTGCGGGACTTCGGGTTTCAGGAGTCGGACATCGCCCGGGCCGTGGTACTGATCCTGCCGGCCGTCCCCGCGTCGAACCCGCGCGCGGTCACCCCCGACGACCTGACTCTGCTGCTGCGGAATGCCTGGTCCGGCGCCGCCCCGGGCGGGCGCTAGCCGCTGGGCGCGGGCGGCGCGGGCCCCGCCGACGCTCCCATTTGCCGCAGACACCTGCCGCGCTAGGCTGCCAGCGGGAAAAGGGAGACACGATGAGCAACACGGAAAGCGGCGACGGTGCCGAGCGGTACAACACCAACCAGAACGGGTCCGAGCAGAGCATGGTTCCCGTCGAACGGACCCCCGCGGAGGCCGCCGACCGCCTCTCGAGGAAGTTCGCGCAGGAATCGAGGCTGCGCATCCTGCGGAGCAAGGCCGCCGTCGCCCGGTCCGAAGTCGACGCGCTGGCTGCCGTGCACCTCGACCCCGACACCCTCGAGGACCTGCTCGACACGGCCAGCCCGCGGGCGGCCGAACGACTGCGCACATCCGAGCACGAGATCAGCGTGCGCGTCGCCGACGCCCGTCAGAAGGCGGAAGCCGCCGAGGCAGCATACGAGCAGGCCGTGCTCGACGACTTCGACGAGGCCGAGCGCTAACCACACCGAACACGTCACACGCAGACGGATGCCGCACACCGGCATCCGTCTTCTGCTGCCGCCTCTCGCCCGCGACAACGCGCCCTCCACCACCGCGACCCTCCGACGGCGTGTCCCGTGTCCGGCGCATCCCTCCGACGCCGTGTTTCGTGTACAGCGCGTCCCTCCTACGCCGTGTCGTGGTCCCGCTCCGCCTGCGCGATTCGGCCCACCGTTTTAAGGAAGCTGTCCGGGTTGAGCGAGATGGAGTCGATGCCCTCCTCCACCAGAAAGGCCGCGAAGTCGGGGTAGTTGCTCGGCGCCTGCCCGCAAATGCCGATCTTGATCCCGGCGGCGTGGGCCTTGTGTATGGCCTCGCGGATCATCTGCTTCACGGCGTCATCGCGTTCGTCGAAGAGGGCGGCGAGGTCCTCGGCGTCGCGGTCGACGCCCAGCACCAGCTGGGTGAGGTCGTTGGAGCCGATCGAGAAGCCGTCGAACCGGGTGGCGAAACGCTCCGCCAGGATCACGTTGGCCGGAATCTCACACATCATGTAGATCTGTAGCCCGGACTCGCCGCGCACCAGCCCGTTCTCCGCCATCACCGCGAGCACACGGTCCGCCTCGGTCACGGTGCGGCAGAACGGTACCATCACGATCACGTTGTCGAAGCCGATCTTCTCCCGCACCTGCTTGATCGCCCGGCACTCTAGGGCGAAGCCCTCCCGGTAGCGCTCGTCATAGTAACGGGAGGCGCCACGGAAGCCGAGCATCGGGTTCTCCTCCGAGTGCTCGAAGACCGACCCGCCGATCAGGTGCGCATATTCGTTGGTCTTGAAGTCGCTCATCCGCACGATCACGGGGTCAGGATGATACGGCGCGGTCAGCTTCGCGATACCGAGCGCGAGCGCCTGCACGAAGTATTCCTTCGGGTCCATATATCCCCGGGTGAGCTCCTCGATCTGACGGATGGCGGCCCGGTCGGTGACCCGCTCCGGGTGCACGAGCGCCATCGGGTGGATCTGGATCAGGTTGTTGATGATGAATTCCATCCGGGCCAGCCCCACGCCGTCGGCCGGCAACCGCCACCACTCGAAGGCGGCGGCCGGACTCGCGATATTGACCATGACCTTGGTGCGGGTCTTCGGCACGGTGCCAAGGTCGATCTCCTCGGTTTCAAAAGCCAGCTTGCCCTCGAAAACGTAGCCCTCGTCGCCCTCGGCGCAGGAGATCGTGATCATCTGGCCATCCGTGAGCGTGTCGGTGGCGATCCCGGTGCCAACGACGGCCGGCACGCCCAGTTCGCGGCTGACGATCGCGGCGTGGCTGGTGGGACCGCCGTGGTCGGTGACGATGCCGGCCGCGCGGGTCATGATCGGCACCCAGTCCGGATCGGTCATCTCGGTGACCAGGATGGCGCCGTCGACGAACTTCTCGATGTCGGCCGGGTCCTTGATCACGCAGGCCACGCCGCTCGCGATGCTGTCGCCGATCGCGACCCCGGTCACCAGCAGCGGCCCCGTCTCGGTCCGGGTGCTCACCGTGAACCGGGTGCCGCTCGCCTGCGAGTGCACGGTCTCCGGGCGCGCCTGCACCAGGAACAGTTCGCGGGTCAGGCCGTCTTTGGCCCATTCCATGTCCATCGGCCGGCCGTAATGGTTCTCCACGATCACGGCCCATCGGCCCAGCTTCACGATCTCCGCGTCGGTCAGCACGAACGCCTGTCGCTCGCGATCGGGGGTGTCGATAGTGCGGGTGCGGGCGCTGCCGCCCTTGGCGTAGACCATCTTGCGGGCCTTCTCGCCGAGAGTTTTCTCAATGATGGGCGTGGCGCCGGGCTGGTCGAGCAGCGCCTTGAACACCAGGTATTTGTCGGGATTGACCGTGCCCTGCACCACCGTTTCGCCGAGCCCCCAGGCGGCGCTGATCACGGCCACGCCCGGGAAACCGGTGTCGGTGTCGATGGAGAACATCACCCCGGAGCCGCCGACGTCGGCTCGGATCATCCGTTGCACGCCGATCGAGAGCGCCACCTCGAGGTGGTCGAATTTCTTGACCTCGCGGTAACTGATCGCTCGGTCGGTGAAGAGTGAGGCGTAGCAGCGGCGGCAGGCGTCGAGCAGATCGCGCTCACCCGTCACGTTGAGGAACGTCTCCTGCTGGCCGGCGAAGCTGGCGTCGGGCAGGTCTTCGGCGGTGGCGCTGCTGCGCACGGCCACGGGCAGGTTCGGGTGCCCAGCCTTCTCCGACAGTTCCCGATACGAGGCACGGATGCCGTCGGCGATGTTCGCGGGAAACTCACCCCCCAGGAACAGCTCGCGCAGGGCCTCGCCCGTGACGCGCAGCGAGGCGCGGCCGTCGTGGAACAGGTCGAGCTGGCGCCGCAGTGCCGGCTCGATCCCGTTCGCCGCGATGAACGCGCGATAGGCGTTCGCGGTCGTCGCGAACCCCTCGGGCACCTTCACGCCATCGTCGCTGAGGGCGCGCACCATTTCGCCCAGCGACGCGTTCTTGCCGCCGACCTGCGGAATGTCACCCAGTCCGATCTCGTTGAACCACACCACACTGCTCTCGAGCATTGTTCTTCCACCCCTCTGTGAGTTCTGCGACCCGGTGATCTGTGGCCCTACGGCCGCGTGGCCGCGTGGCCGCGTGTCACGCGGATTGTGCCACGTGGTGGCAACCTACTCCCCCCGAAAGTGTCTCCGGCTCGTTGAACCGCGCCCCGAACGAATTCGACGGAGATTTTGGCAAAATCCATCCTCCACACACCGGAAAGCCGGTTTTCGCCGGCATCTCCGTCGAATTGGTTCGACGTCGGGCAGCCGTGCTTGTCAGGCTCCGCAGGCCTGCGGGCTCGCGGAGAACGACAGTTCCGGTCGAGTTCGGCCCGCAGACCTGTCGTACTCGACCGAAGGTGTCGAAGTCGGCAACGGATGGCCAGAGCCGCACTGCACCACCACCGCCGCCGCCGCCGACGCACCACTGCCACGCCACTGCCGCACCACTGCCGGCACTGTCAGTGGCTCCTGAGACTCTGAAGTACTCCCCCACGAGGGAGCCTCAACCAGGAGGTACAGATGACTGATCCCAACTACACCGCTCTGCTTCTCGTGATCGACCGGAGCGGCTCGATGTCCGGCATCCGTGACGACATGGTCGGCGGCCTGACCGCGATGCTCGCCGCACAGGCCGCCGAGCCGGGCCTGCTCACCGTGGATATCGTGACCTTCGACGATGAAATCGAGCACACCCACACCCTCGCCGACCCAAGCGATATCACCGTCGAACTCGACCCGCGCGGCATGACGGCGCTGCACGATGCGATCGGCATCGCCGTCACGGAGTTCGGCGAGACGCTGCGGGCGCTGCCCGAGCACGCGCGTCCCGGCACCGTCCAGGTCGTGGTTGTGACCGATGGCGGCGAGAACTCGAGCAGCGAATACTCCGCGGATGCCGTGCGCGCGCTGATCAACCGGCAGACCGAATCGTACAGCTGGGACTTCGTCTTCCTCGGCGCCAACCAGGACGCCGTTCTCACCGGGGCCGCACTCGGCTTCGACGCCGCCAGCTCAATGACCTTCGCTGCCGCTTCGGGCGAGGTCGCCGCGATGAGCGCGAACCTCGGTCGCTACGTGACGGATGTGCGCAAAAAGGAGAAGCGCGGCTTCACCTTCGAGGAGCGCACCGAAGCCGGAGGTGATGGCGTGTAGGCAACGATTGGGTGAAATTCGGGGGGCCGACACCCCTCTTGGCGGAGGGCGTGAAAACTACCCCTAATCTGGGGTTCAGACAGATTCGATTCGTTGGAAGCGGTCCCGTGGGGCGTGCGATGGTGTGCGTGGAGGACGCCTGTTTGCCGTGAGACCGGGGGCTCTATTCGGGGTGAAGTCGGCCCTGACAGGCCCTGCCGGCGCGAAGAAACCCGACGTGTAGCGTCGGGGACCACTCCCACAGTGGCCCTGCCCCAGACCCGCATCGTGCGGGACTGGCGAAAGGAAGGACCACCATGTTCCACTTCCACGAATCATCCGTCCGCACGTCCCTAGCCCGCGCATCCACGGCCCGGAAGCGAGTTCTGGCACTGCTTGTCGTCGTCGCCGTGGTCGGCGTCGGCAGCGCCGGACTGGGCGGAGCGGCCGTCGCCGGCTCACTCCCCCAAAGTCCCGTCGAGCTCGGCACGGCGGACTCCTTCGCGATCCTGTCGAAGACCGGCGTGACGAACGTCTACGCGTCCGCAGTCAACGGCAACGTCGGGGCCAGCCCGATCACCGGCGCCGCGGTGCTTCTGACCTGCCCTGAGGTCATGACCGGCACCATTTTCACTGTCGACGCCGCCGGTCCGCCGTGCGCGGTGACGGACCCGAGCTTCCTGAGCACATCCGTCGGTGACATGGAAATCGCCTATTCCGACGCGGCTGGGCGCACGAACCCCGACTTCATCGACCTGGGTGCCGGCGAAATCGGCGGTCTCACTCTCAAGCCCGGCCTCTACAAGTGGAACACCGACGTGACCATCTCCAGTGACGTGCGCCTCACCGGCGGCCCGGACGACGTCTTCGTGTTCCAGATCGCCGGCAACATCGACCAGGCCTCAGCCAAAAACGTGACCCTGCTCGGCGGAGTGCAGGCCAAGAACGTGTACTGGCAGACCGCCGGTGCAGTCTCGGTCGGCACCACCGCGCACTTCGAGGGCACGATCCTGAGCAAGACCATGATCGCGATGAAGACCGGCGCGTCGATCACCGGCCGGTTGCTGGCCCAGACCGCCGTCACGTTGCAGAGCAACTCTGTGACGAAGCCGGCCCTGTAACCACCGGTCGGCCGTCTTCGGGAACCGGTTCGGCGGCATCCGTCGTCGCCCGGTTCTCGGAGACCAGGCCACAACCGCCCGCGCGGGTGTGGCTAACTCAGGAGAAACCGCCAACGCGGCCGAAACTTTGCCGCGTTTCTGGGGCTGCCGGGCAGCATCCGCCCGCATCTCCTGAGTTGGCCACGAACGCACCGGCTCCGCTCACGACGGATGCCGATGGGCGGCTCACGGGCGGCGTCGGAACCCCGCGCGGGGCTTACGCCGCTGCGCTGGAGGCGCGCCACGGGCGCAGCGGCGCAGCACCCGCGCAGCACCCGCGCGGCACCAGCGCACCACCCGCGCAGCAGCAGCGCAGGTCGAACAATTCGAGCACGAGCCTGGGCGCGGTGACCCACCGGATCGGCGGCGCAGCAGCCACAACCTTCCAGCCTCGGCGATCGGAACGGCGAAGCGGCCCGGTTGACCGGGAGGGGCCCGGCGTGTACGGAGGTCCTCGGCGGCGGGTTCTGTTGCCGGTCCTTGATTCTGCGGATGTGCGGTTCAATGCCTGCGTCGGTGCAGTCATCACGGGTGGTGTTCCCGGGTGAGCCGGTCGTTCTCGGATCGGCGGGCCGGGCTTCTCAGCGCGGGCCGTGCCAAGGTGTGAAACAAGCATGCGATCGGGAACCGAACCCGAATCGATTCCCGATCGCACTGCCAGATCAGGACGAGATCCCTAATCTCGCCCGGCTTCCACCGTTTCAGTCGTGCGCCTACCCAAGGGGACGACAAAACGGAGGTGTGTCCACCGCGCCACGAGACGACAGAGACGCGGCTGAGCGGCCGCATCTGGTGTCGGCCTCGAGGGAGGTGAGGTTCATCTGGGGCGGTTCCTTTTCATTCGGTAGGCCGGCTGACCCGAGGGTTCCGTGCCTTTGCGACCCCGCCTCACGACGGGTGTGCCCTTGCGATTGACGTGAAAGTGACCGTCTCTCCAGCGACCAGTCGGTCACCTGAGAAAAACTTATCAGTCAGGTTCGGCGCGCAACCGGCGAGGCTAAACTTTTCGCCGCTCAAGAGCCCCCCAAATCGAGGGGTGCGTCCGGCACAGACTCGGGGTGACGGATGCCGAGGCGCGCTTTCCCGGCGCCGATGTCCTAGCACCGGGCGGAGGCCCGGGCTAACGTTGCAGGCGTGGGCGGAGCCGCTCACACTGCTCTGTTCGTAATGCCAAGAGGGGGGTCTCCATGACAGTCACCACAGCCGATGCCTACGTCGCCGCTGCGAAAACAATCGCCACAACCGCACATCTGGGCCAGGTCGACAAGCTCGGCGCCGCCTACATCAACCATCCCCGTCGCGTTTCCGAGCGCCTCAACGATCCCCTCGAGCAGGCCACCGCTTGGCTGCACGATGTGCTCGAAGACTCGAACATCACCCGCCACGACCTGCTCAAAGCGGGCATCCCGGGTGGTGTGGTCGAGGCCGTCACTGTGCTCACCAGAACGGATGTCGTCAGCGACGCCGACTACTACGCCGGCATTCGCGCAAACCCGATCGCTCTCGCCGTGAAGCGCGCCGACATCGCCGACAACCTGGAGCCCTGGCGGGTGGAACAGTTGGACGCGAGCGCGCAGAAGAGGCTCGCGGCGAAATACGGGTCGGCGCTGGCGGCGCTGGGTTAGGCCGGCTCGGGGCTCCCCGCTGCGGTCGAACCGCGCTGCGGTTGTCTCACGCTGCGGTTGACTCACGCCGCGGGTTGACCCCTGCTGCGGGTTGACCCGCGTCGGCCTCAATGACGTCATCCAACACTGTCGGCGGAGTGCCGGTGACGCAGTGAACCCCGTGCACCAGCGGGTAGGAATCCGTCCGGACGAGGGGCTGGATGCAGTCCGTCCCGGTCGAGGCCTAGGCTTCCATGTCGTCGTGGGTGACGATGCGGCCCAGCTCGATGCCGCCATCCGGGAGCTGCCAGAAGTGCATTCGACGCGCGGCGGGGGTGTTCTGCTCGATCGAGACGCGCATGCAGCGGGCGCCGTCCCAGCGCAGCAGGTGCGGGTCGGCCGGCCCTGCGCCCTGGCGCAGCGCGTGCAGGTGCCGCCCCTTGAGGGTCTTCACCCGGCCGGTGAGCACGTCGACGGATGCCTTGAACGCCTTGGCCAGCTGCCCGTCGTCGAGCCCGGCGAGAGATTCGGTGAACCGCTCCCCCAGCACGTAACTGTGCGGCAGCTTCCATTCCTCGCGGTCCGACTCCGGAACCCGGTCGACCCAGGCGAGGAGGATCTCATGCCGCACCCAGCCGGAGGGTTCGTCCCAGGCGGCTCGCCGCGACTCGTATTCGCTGACCGTGGAGTGGGCGGGGACGGTGCGGCGGGATTCGCGCAGCATCCGTCGTTGGGCCCGCTGGTCGTCGCGCAGTTCCGCGACCGTGTGGCGCAGGGTGGCGAGTTCGACGAGGGCATCGCGCAGTTGCAACTGTGCGGAGCGGGCCTGCTCGCGCAGTTTGGCGAGGTCGGAATCGGTGGCGCCGGCCTCGGAAAGCTGATTCTCGAGCCGCACGATGCGGGACTTGGCCTCGGCGAGGGACAGCTGGGTCGATTGCAGCGCGGAGTGTGGCGCGGGAACGGGCGTGGGCGTGACCCGGAACGGGATGGCCCCCGTCGTGGCCGGACGCAGGGCGTGCACGCGGCCCGGACCCGGCGACGGGCGCGGGTGAAGGCGGTCCGATGTCGGGCCTGCCGTGATCAGGACCGTGACCCCGGAGACGCCGGCAGCATCGAAGACCCCGGCAGCACCGGAGAGACCGGAACCAGCGGAGAGACCGGAACCACCGGAAATGCCGATACGGGCGACCCCCGCGGCGCGGCGGGCCGATGCGGAGGCACCCACGAGCGCGGGCTGGCTGTCGAGTTCGACCACGGCGGCGGCGTCTTCCTCGACCTGAGGCAGCAGCGGACGATTCTCCTGCAGCCAGGGAGGTCCGTTCCGCACGGCACACAGCGACGGCAGAACGGTTTCGTCGTCGTCGACGTCGCTCAGGCACAGGTGCAGGGCACCGCTCGGCAGGTGGATGACCCGGGCCGCGACGACGTCACCCTCGGAGAGCAGGGCATCGACCTTGTCGAGCGGGTTGGCCGAGATATCGGCCCGGGTGATCGTGAGCGCCAGGTGCGGGTGCAGGGCCAGAACCGCTCGCTGCGCACTGACCTTCTGCACCAGAGCGAGCGTGATGCTGCCGTGCGGGTAGCGCTGTGCGATCGTGGCCACGGAGGGCGGCTTGATCTCGACATTGAGACGATGGGTGGGTGCGTCGAGCGCGCCCTGGATGCGCTGACCGGTCTGCAACGTCCAGTCGAGGGGCACCGGCGGGTAGGTCAGCTCCTGCCAGACGGTGGCCATGCCACCGCCGTCGAGTTCGATCAGTGCCCGGGAACCGCCCAGCATGAACCCCTTGACGGTGCCGTCCACGGTGATGACGGATGCCGGGGCGAGCGCGAAGAGGCCAGCCTGATGCGCGTGGGCGAGGGCATCCGTCACCAGCTGATCGGTGGCGTGCTGCGGGTCGCCGTGCGTGAAACGAAGCCGGGAACGGGCCAGGTCGGCAAACGCGTCGCCGACGGGGTAGGAACGGCCGGCGCTGCCGTAGACCTGGAACTGGGCCGGGAGCAGGTCGCCGAGCTGGCGGGTGAGCTCGCCCGTCTCGATCAGGAAGACGCGCGCGACGTCGCCGATCTGGCCGGCGAGTTGGTCGATTCCGATTTCGGGCAGGGTGGTGCCGAACGGCGACGACACCACAACCCAGGGACGATCACGGCCCGCATCGTGCAGACCGTTGGCGAGTTGTTGCACCGCGACGCTGGACTGCACGCGGGTATACACCACTGACTCCCCTTCCAACCTTCGTGAGAGGCTGTGCCTAGAGGGTACGCCTGTCGCCTGTGAGAATGACCCCGAGCGTTAAGGTTCAGGGTGTAGAGAGCCCGATATCACCTGTTGTCCCCCGGTCTCACGGGGACGCGAGTATCCCCACGACCATCGTCGTCGCCGAGTTCAGCACGATGAAGGCGGCCACCGCTGCCACCGCCAGCTCGAGCGGCAACAGCACCGTGCGCTGCAGAGCTGCGGCGCGCACCGCGGAGTCGAGCCGAGAGAAGCCTTCGATCAGGCCCTCGCCCGAACCCAGCGGAACATCGATCCACATGTCGGGGTCGTCGAGCAGTTCGATGACGCGCAGGCGATCCGCCGGGCCCAGCACGATCGGCAGGGACGTCAGCCACGGAACGAGCTCGGCGGCATCGAGAACAGTCACCGGCTTCGGCGATGACCGCACGTCGATGCTGCGCGCACCGACGAGGACGACCAGGGGGATCACGGGGGTCGGGAGCGGGCGGCGGTCTTCCAGCAGCGTCGTGACCCGTTCCGCCTCGAATTTCGCGTGACGCAGGTAGGGCACCGGCCGGCTGTCCACCAGAACGCTGCGTTCCTCCACGAGCACGCGCTGGCGGCGATGCTGTTTGGTATTGATGGTGATGACGCCGCCGGGGCCCACCAGCACGTGGTCGATGTCCCAGCCGTGTCCGCCGATCGGCAGCGCGTGGAAGACCGCCCACTCCGGCGACAGCGTCGCCAACTTTTCGCCGACCACGATCTCGCCCTGGGCGCCCAGGTACCAGCCCTCACAGTTCACGCCGAGCGGAGAACGCCCCAGAAACCGGGCCCACAGGGTTCGTGGAGGAATGCCGCTCTGCTCGCGCAGCAGCTTTTCGATCATGAACTGGGCCGCGAAGCGCTGGCGCATTCTGGTACTTTCCAACGTCATCTTTTCTGGTCCCCCACCGTCGATTGTAACGGCTCACCCCAACGGGTGGCACTCCCTCTGGGGGCGGGCCTGAACCGGCCACCTACGATGGTCGGATGGTAAATAACATGAGGGTCGTGCAAACCCAGCTCGGGCTGCTCGAAACCCACATCAACACGATCAAAGAGGACGCCGCGGCACCCCGCGGGGTGGAGGAGTCTCTGGTGGCCATCTGCACCGCGCTCGACGCGCTGACGGACGAGTTCCGCCGCCGCCTGCCCGAGTAGGCCCCCGCTTCGGGAGCGTCGTTCCGGCTCAGGCCGTCGCGAGCGCGGCTTCGATGAGCCGGAACACGACGTAACCGGCCGCGATGGTGCCCGCCGCGGCGAACAGGACCCACAGCATCCGTCGGATGCCCGCGGATCGCACCCGCGTATCGAGCGCCGTGAACCGCTCACGCACATCATCGGGAGTGGTGTCGGGCAGCACGTGCCACACGTGCGGGCTGTCGAGAAGGTCCGCCACCTCCTGCACCTCACCGGCCGACAGCACGGGGTGGAGCCTGACCAGCCACCGGCGCAGTTCGTCCGCGTCGAGCACTTTGACCTGCTCGGGCTTCTGCTCGATGGTGAGCAGCCGAGGCTCTACGAACACGATCACCGGCTGCACGGGCGCGACCAGGGGCATCCGTTCTCGCACCAGGCTCGTGACGCGCTCGGCCTCGGATGCGGCGTTGTGCAGGTACGGTACGGACTCGCCGTCGACCCGCAGCGTGTCCCGAGCGACACGGATGTCATTGCTCGGGTGGTGCTTCGTGGTGATCGTGAAGATTCCGCCGGGTCCGATCACGAGGTGGTCGATCTCGGCGGTCGAGGAGCCGACGGGCACGGCGCGCAACACCGTCCACTCGGGTGGCAGCGTCGCCAGGATGGAGCCCATCACAATCTCTCCTTTGGCCCCGCGATACCAGGACATGCTGTCAGCGCCGTGCGGGGACAGGCCGAAGAACCCCGCGAACCGCGACCGTCGGGGCACGCTCCCCTGAACCCGCAGCAGCTGCTCTGTGATTGACAGCGCCGCGAGGCTCTCCTGCAACGTGGCACTGTCCAGCGTCATCGCAATCCCCTTTGCTGACTCGAATCTAGCGACCGGGGACGGGGAGCACGCAGTCCCCGAAGGGGGGTGTCGACGGCGTGGCGACTGGCGCACCGGGTTCGCCCGCGGTCCCGGTGCCGATGCGGGTACCGGTGCGGCCTACGACCAGACGTCGCGGTGGTCCGTGGCGAACTGCCGGAAGGTGGTTGCCGGATCGCCCGAGAGCCGCCGGATCACCCGGTTCGGACACGCGGAAACCCCCAGGCGCACCACCCGGTAGATCATCTTCTGCACGGCGATGAAGTCGGCCTCTGCGCCCTGCACGGCCAACCGGGCGAGGTAGTCATCGACGCTCGGCCGCGCATAAACGATGCGCCGCCCGAGCACCGCCGAGAGGATGTCAGCCACCTGGTAGTAATCCAGCGACTGCTCGCCCGACAGCGTGTAGGCCCTGCCGAGGTGCCCCGGCTCGGTGAACACCCGCGCGGCGACGCGCCCGATGTCACGGGCGTCGACGAACGCGGTGCGCGCCCTGGCCGCCGGAAGATAGATCTCGCCGCGCTCCCGGATGCCAGCACGGTACACGGTCGACAAATTCTGCATGAAGAAGTTCGGCCGTAGAAACGTGTACGGGGCGCGCCGACGCCGCAGGTGCTTCTCCACGGCGTGGTGCGGAGTGGCCGGGTTGAACTGAACACCCTGCAGGGAGAGAAAGACGATCTGGCGGATGCCGTGCGCCAGCGCCGTGTCGATCACCGGGATCAGGGTGTCCGCCACGTTCGCGATCGCGGGCGGGCGCAGCAGAAACAGCCGGTCGACTCCGGCGAAGGCGCCGGCCCAGCCGGTCGGGTCGGAGAAATCGAAGGCACGGGGCGTGCCGGCCGGTGGGTTCAGGGCGAATTCGGAGCCGGCCGGGTTCCGCACCGCGGAGATGACGCTCTCGCCGGTGGACGCGAGCGCCGCGGCCACGGCCCGGCCGACGGTTCCGGAGGCACCGGTGACGAGGATGCGGCCCATCAGATGCCTTTGGAGTTTTCGCGAGCCGGAGTGGGAGAGGAGCCGGACATGAGTCACGCCTTTCGTCGAATGCATTTAGTTTAGCGACTAAGGCAAATTGACACGGTGGAGGGCGCGGTGGAGGGCGCGGTGGAGGGCACGGTGGAGGGCACGGTGGAGGGCACGGTGGCCTCCAGGCCGCCCGGAGTCCCCCAGACTGGGGGTGTGAATGCAATCAGGGTGCCCGGAATCCGACAGTCAACCTGGATCGCGGCTGCGGTGGCCGCCACGGTCGCCGTGGGTGCCGGCGCTGCCGGAATCGCGGCCGCCACGGGTCTCGGCGACGACGAGACCACCCTGACCGACACCGAGCTGGCGCGTGCGAGTCGCGCGGCCCTGACCGAGGTCGGGCCTGCCACGGTGACGGATGCTCAGCGCGGCCCCGCCCTGTCTCCCGCGCTTTCCGCGTCCTCCGAGTCCTACACGGTCGACACCCGGCTTCCGAACGGCGTCGAGGTCGCGGTTCAGCTCGATGAGACCTTCACGGTCGTGTGGGTGAGTGCGCCCGGCTGGAGGGGCGACGCGGCATCCGTGGCCGAGCCCCGGGTGCTGACCGCTGCGGAGCTCGCAAGCGTCGACCGCACGACTGCCGGACAGGCGGCCCTGGCCGAGGTCGGCAGTGGCACCGTGACGGACTTCCGCCGCAGCCGAGCGCTCGACCACGCCTTCGAGGTGGAGGTCACCCTCGACGACGGAACCCAGCGGGTCGTCGAGCTCACCGAGCGCAGCCAGGTCGTGAGCTCCGACCGCCCGACGCTGCGCTGAGCTGCGCCGCCGGATCGGTACGAATCGTTAGCTCGCAGATGGTGACAAGGCGACCAATGACGAAGTACCGTTGCGGAGTAGGTCCGAAACGGCGTATGTCGAACGAATCAACAGTGACGTTGGCCCCCGCACCAGCGGCTCCACCTGAGTGAGGTTCCTCGGGTGGCGCCGCGCGTCTTGCCGGGGCGCGTGCTGGGTCGCGTCCGCTGGGCGTCACCGCTCGACGAGGATCCCGTCCTCGTCGCAGTAAATCGTGCGGCCGGGGGTGAACGTCACGCCGGCGAACCGGGCGACGGCATCCGTGACTCCAGCGCCGGCCTTCGAGCTCTTGCGCGGGTTGCTGCCGAGGGCCTTCACGCCCAGCGGCATCGCTCCGATGGCCACCCGGTCGCGGATCGCGCCGTTGATCACCACGCCGGCCCAGCCGTTCTGCACCGCGAGGTCGGCGATCATGTCGCCCATCAGCGCCGTGTTCAGCGAGCCGCCGCCGTCGATCACGAGCACCTCGCCGGCCGCGGGCGTCGACAGCACCGCCTTGAGCAGGGCGTTGTCCTCGAAGCAGGTCACGGTGCGAATCGGGCCGCAGAACCGGGCGAGACCACCCAGGTTCAGGAACTGGAGCGAAACGGATTGCAGGTCTTCCCCGCGCTGGTCGTACAGGTCGGCGGTCAACAGCAATGGTGTCCTCCAGGAGTTCGGTGCGGTGCAGGTTTTCTCCCTCAGGCTAGCGGCTCGCTCAGGCGCGTTGCGCTGCGGGTGGCACTGCGGGACATCCGTCGACCGTCAGGTCTGGAACCTGATGTCGGTGACGGATGCCGTGACACCGGCCAGCACATCGGGCAGCACCTCCACGCCGATGCCCGGTCCCGTGGGAACGCGCAGGTGCCCGTTCTCGAGCACGAACGGCGCGGTCAGGTCCTGTTCGTAGTATCGACTGGAGGCCGAGGTGTCGCCCGGCAGCACGAAGTTCGGCAGCCCGGCCAGGGCCACATTCGCCGCCCGGCCGATGCCGGTTTCGAGCATCCCGCCGCACCAGACCGGCACGCCGTGCGCGGCCGCCACATCGTGGATGCGACGGGCCTCCAGGTAGCCGCCCACCCGCGCCGGCTTGACGTTGATGATGCTGCAGGCACCGAGGGTGATGGCCGTCGCCGCATCCCGGGCCGACTCGATTGACTCGTCGAGGCAGATCGGGGTTCTGATCCGTTGCGCCAGGTGGGCGTGGCCGAGCAGGTCGTCCTCCTTCAGCGGCTGCTCCATCAGGAGCAGGTCGAAGGGGTCGAGCCGGGCGAGGTGGCGGGCATCCGCGAGGGTGTAGGCGGTGTTCGCGTCGACCTGCAGCAGCATCTCGTCGCCGAAGCGTTCGCGCACGGCGCGCACCGGTTCGAGGTCCCAGCCGGGCTCGATCTTGAGCTTGACGCGGAGGTAGCCCTCCTCCAGGTAGCCGGCCACGGCCTCGAGCAGCTCGTCGATCGAGTCCATGATGCCCACCGACACCCCCGCCGGAACCGCGTCGTGCACGGCGCCGAGGTAGCCGCCGAACGAGACGCCGGTCTCCTTCAGTTGCGCGTCGAGGATGGCCGTTTCCAGCACGGCCTTGGACATCGTGTGCCCCTTCACCGGCTCCAGTGCCCCGGCGACGCGCTCGGCGGTGAGCCGGTCGCCGAGCCCCTGCAGCCGCGGGATCAGGTGGTCGCGAATGACGAGGTCGCTGCCGTCGAGGAACTCCGAGCTGTAGAGCGGACTCGTATCGGCGGCGCACTCGGCCCAGCCCTCGGCATCCGCGGTGGTCACCCGCACGATCGTGACCGCCCGTCCGGTCGACGTGCCGAACGAGGTGCGGAAGAGCCGCACGAGGGGAATGTGCACGCGCCGCAGTTCGATGTTCTCGATTTTCATGCCAGTTCCTTCGGTACGAGGGTGACCCGAGGAGCCGGTCTCCCCGAGGCGAGTGCTTCGATGAGGGTACTGCCCGGGGCTGGTGTTTCGGTGCCGCAACCCGACCGCAACCGGGTGAAACCTGCCACGACCTGCACCGCCCACCATGTGCGCCGAGAGTCGCCGCGTCTCGGTGCGCTGACGGCCCGGGTGACGGATGCCTGGTCAGTGACTATTCAGCGGTTGCAGTCGACCGCGTCGACCGTGAAGAGCGCGGCCTGCTCCGGGGCGAGCAGCGGCGCGGGCAGCCCGACGAGAGCGAGCACAGCCCCGGTCAGCGTCACTGAACCTTCGGCACCAAAGGCACCGGCGGCACCGGACGAGCCCGGCTCCGCCAGCCAGGCCGGCGGGGCATCCTGGATCGTGCGCGGGGGCGCGCCGAGCGAAAGCGGTGCCACCCGGTAGCGCCGCTCGGGCGCGAGACCGGGGAACCGCATCCGCTCCGGTAGCGCCGCGCGCGGGGCGGCGAGCGCCACCTGGGCGAACAGGGCCGAGTTCTGGTCGGGCGACACGACGCCGTGCAGCTCGAGGGCCGGGTCGCTGGGGTCGGCCCGAACGACGACACCGGAGTGCAGCAGCGGCCGCAGCTGCTTGTAGCGGGCGATCCAGGTGGCGATCTGCACCCGCTCGGCCTCGTTCGCGCGGGTCAGGTCCCACTCGATGCCGGCGCTGCCGAACAGGGCGGTCGCCAGCCGGAAACTGAGCTCGGAGGTGCGCCCGGTGGTGTGTGCGGTGGCGGCGCCGAGATGCCCGCCGAGGTACTCCGGTGGTAGGAGCACGCTCGAGTACCGCTGGATCTGCTGCCGCTCGAGCGGGTCGTTGGTGTCGCTGGTCCAGACCCGATCGACGCGCTCGAGAATTCCGAGATCGACCCGGGCTCCCCCCGACGCGCAGGACTCGATCTCGACGCCCGGGTGCTCGGCACGCACGGCATCGATGAGCCGGTACAGCGCCACCGTCTGCCGGTGGGAGGAGCCGGCCAGCAGGTCGCGATTGTGGTCCCACTTCAGGTAGGCGATGGGGTACTCGTTGAGCAAGGCGGTAAGGCGGGCGAACACCCAGCCGAAGGCATCCGGGTTGCCGAGGTCGAGCACGCGCTGGAACCGCCAGGTCAGCGCCGGCGACGAAACACCGACGGATGCCGAACCAGTACCGGCCCCAGAACCACCGACACCAGCCGCGTCCACCCCGCCGAGCACCCACTCCGGGTGCGCGCGGGCGACGTCCGAGTCGGCGCTGACCATTTCGGGTTCGACCCAGAGACCGAAGTCCATGCCGGCCGCGTGCACATGCTCGATCAGCGGGTGCAATCCGCCGGGCCAGGTGACCGGGTCGACGAACCAGTCTCCGAGGGCCCGCCGGTCGTCCGAGCGGCCGGTGAACCAGCCGTCGTCGAGCACGAAGCGCTCCACCCCGACCACGGCCGCCGCGTCGGCCAGGCGGGCCAGGGTCGGCAGGTCGTGGTCAAAGTACACGGCCTCCCAGGTGTTCAGCACGACCGGGCGGTGCCCGGTGATGGTCGACCAGGAACGGACCCACGGATGCAGCCGAGCCGAGAGCCCGTCCAGCCCGGCAGCCGAGTACACGGCCACCGTCCACGGGGTGGTGTGGCTCGCACCGGGAGCCACTCTCAGCTCGCCGGGAGCCAGCAGCTCGCCGCTGCCGAGCGCCGAGTAGCCCAGCGCGCTGTTCTCGGCCCAGACGTGTTTGTCGCCGCTCCAGGCCAAGTGGGTGGCCCATACCTCGCCGGTGCGGAAGCCGAACCCGGGCGTTCCGGCCGCCATCAGATAGGAGTCGTCGTGGCCGGGGCGGCCGTGACGGGACTCCCGGCTCCACACGCCGTGGCCGAGCGTACTGCGCTGCGGCCGACGCTCGTGGGTCCACAGCCCGGTGAAGTCGAGCAGTTCCCCGGCGCGGTCGGGCACCGGCAGGATGACGTCGAGCGAGCCGAGCTCGAAGGGTGCGGAGGCAGGGTCGTCACCGGTGTTGGTGAGGGTGTGGCGCAGTCGCAGCACACCTTCGACCGAGAGTTCGAGGTCGGTGCGCACGGCCACCCGGGCCGCGGTATCCGTCAGAAAGATCGTCAGGACTTGTGTGCCGGGCAGCGTGCGGCCGGAGGCAGACGGCACGCCCGGACGCACACCGCCCGACTGAACCTCGGTGAGGCGCAGGTCGAGGGCCACGCCGCCGCGCCCACCGGGCCGGAACCCGCTCACGCCCGGACGCCCGCTCCAGCCGGCCGCGAGGGTGGGCAGTAACGAGAGCCGTAGGGGCACGTCGATCGAACTCGGCGAGATGGCCGGCACGGATGCGTCGGCCAGCGTTTCCAGCAGTTCACCGTTCAGGTCACCCAGGTCGGCGCCCCAGTGCACGATGACGGGCACGCCCGTGCCGCGGGCATCCAGCACAAGGCTGGTGCCCGCGGCACGGAGGTAGGGAATCGACACAGTGGAGCTGATGCTACTTGGTGACCGGGATCGACTGAGCCTCGAGAGCGTCGATCGTGCTCTGCTGAGCGCTCGTGAGAGCATCCGTCAGAGTTCCGCTACCGGTGACGGCACCCTTGAAGCCGTCGGAGGTGTCGTTGTAGACCTGCGTCATGGTCGGGCCCCAGATGAAGTCGGGCGAGACATGACCGGATGCCTCGGCGAACACGTCGTAGATGGCCTGGCCTCCGTAGAACTCGATGCCTTCCTTGAGGGCCGGCAGTTCGAGGCCGCTCTTGGCGGCCGGGTACAGGTTGGCCGACTTGTTCAGCATCGTGAGCGCCTCGTCAGAGGTGTTCAGCCACAGCGCGAACTGGGCCGCCTCGTAAGGGTGCTCGGAGCCCTTGAAGACTGCGGTGGACGAGCCACCCCAGTTGCCGGCGGCGTTCTCGCCGGCAGCCCACTGCGGGGAGAGGGCGACGGACCAGTTGCCGGCGGTGTCCGGAGCACCGCTGGCGATGGAGTTCGCACCCCAGGCTGCGGAGTTCCAGGTCCAGTTGGATCCGGTGTTGTAGGCGTTGTTCCACTCGTCGGTCCACGGCGGGTTGGTCGAGACGAGGTCGCGGTCGATCAGGTCCTGCCAGTAGTCGGCGACCTTGACGGACTCGGGGCTGGTCAGGTCGATGGTCCAGTTCTCGCCGTCGTTCTCGAACCAGCTTCCCCCGGCCTGCCAGACGAATCCGGCGAACTGGTTGATGTCGCTCTGCGAGAAGTTGGTGATGTAGCCGCCGGTGGCGCGCACGGCTTCGGCGGCAACCGCGAATTCTTCCCAGGTGGTCGGGATCGCGATGTTGTTGGCGGCGAAGAGGTCGGCACGGTAGAACATCGCCATGGGCCCGGCGTCCTGCGGCACCGCGTAGGCCGCGTCTTCTTCACCGAAGTTGACCTGTCCCCAGGTCCAGTCCACGAAGTCGTCCTTGGCGTCGAGAACACCCTCACAGGCGGCGAGGTCCATCAGGCCGTCCTGCACGCGGAAGTTCGGGAGGGCGTCGTATTCGATCTGGCCGAGGTCGGGCGCGTTGCCCGCCTTGAGCTGGTTGAAGAAGTTCTGGTACGTGCCGCCGTTCCCGTTCGGGCCGGTCTGCACCTTCACCTGAACGTCGGGGTTCTCCTCATTCCAGACTGCGGCGACGTCTTCCATCCCGGGGATCCAGGTGGTGAACGTGAGGTCGACCTTGCCCTCGGAGGGTTCGCAGGCGGCGGCGTCGCCACCGCCGGACGACGTGCTCGAGCCCGACGCACAGCCGGTCAGAACGACCGTTGCTGCGGTGAGCAAGGCGACGGCGGCTGCTCTCTTCTTGATCTGCATTATTCTTCTTTTCTCTTGGGGGTGGGGGTGGTGCAGCTAGGGGGGGTGAGGTCGGCTACTTCACCGAACCGGCGCTGAGGCCGTTTCGCCAGAAGCGCTGGAGGAGCAGGAAGATGATGATCAGCGGGATGATCGACAGCAGGGCGCCGATCAGAACGTAATCGCGCAGCACGGGGATCTGGTTGACCTGCGAGTTCCAGGCGTAGAGGCCGAGCGTGACCGGGAACAGGGTCTCGTCGCGCAGCATGATCAGCGGCAGGAAGAAGTTGTTCCAGATGGCGACGAACTGGAAGAGGAAGACGGTGACCAGGGCCGGCACCATCATCCGCACCGAGACCGTGAAGAAGGTGCGCAGTTCGCCGGCGCCGTCGAGGCGGGCGGCCTCGATCAGTTCGTCGGGAACGCTGGCCGACGCGTAGATGCGGGAGAGGTAGACCCCGAACGGGCTGACCAGGCTGGGCAGGAACACCGACCAGAACGTGTTGGTCAGGCTGATCTGGCTGAAGATCAGGAACAGCGGCAGCGCCAGCGCCGTGGCGGGCACGAGCACCCCGCCGAGCACGACGTTGAAGATCAGTTCGCGTCCCGGGAAGTTGTACTTGGCCAGTGCGTACCCGCACATTCCGGCGATGAGCGTGCCCACGAGGGCGCCGCCACCGGCGTACAGCGCGCTGTTGAGCATCCACTTGAGGTACACGCCGTCGCGGTAGGCCACCAGGTTTCCGATGTTCTCGAACAGGGAGAAGTCGGCGAACCAGAGCGGGTTCGTGCTGTTGAACTGGGATCGGTTCTTCGAGGCCGCGACCAGCAGCCACCAGATCGGCACCAGGAAGTAGAGCGTGAACACGCCCATGACGACCATGGCGCTGACCCGGGCGAACGGGCTCTCGCGCTGGGCGCGCGGTGCCTTCGCCTCGGTTGAACGGATGCCGCGAGCCGGCTTGGCGGGGGTGGTGGGGGTCAGGGTGCTCACTGGGCTTCCTTCCGCTGGGTGAACTTCAGGAACGTGAAGGAGAGGATGAACGTCGCCAGGGCCAGCACAACGGAGAACGCGGCGGCCAGGTTGAAGTTCGGGATCGACGAGGTGGAGTACACCGTCAGGTTCGGGGTGAACGTGCTGGTCACGGCCGAGCTGAAGCTGCGGAAGACCTGCGGTTCGGCGAGCAGCTGCAGGGTGCCGATGATCGAGAAAATGGCGGTCAGGATGATCGCCGGCATGATCAGCGGAATCTTGACCGACCAGGCGATGCGCAGCTGGCCGGCGCCGTCGAGGCGGGCGGCCTCGTAGAGTTCGGTCGGGATCGCCAGCAGCGCGGAGTAGATGATGAGCATGTTGTAGCCCACGAACACCCAGGTGACGACGTTGGCGATGGCCCAGAGCACGAGGTCGGCCGAGAGGAAGTTGATGTTCTCGGTGATGGCGCGAAACGGCGACAGATTGGGTGAGTAGAGGTAGCCCCACATGATCGCGGCGATGACGCCGGGGACCGCGTAGGGGACGAAGAACGCCAGCCGGAAGAATTTCTTGCCGCGCACGAGCGGCGAGTCCAGCAACAGGGCGAACAGCAGCGCGAGACCGAGCATGATCGGCACCTGCACGGCGCCGAAGGCGAGCACCCGGGTGATCGACTCCCAGAACGGCCCATTCTGGAACACCAGGATGTACTGGGTCAGTCCGCCGAAGACCTCGGTGGCCTGGCCGAAGGTGCCCTCGCGCTCGATCACGAGCAATGACTGGTAGATCGCGTAGCCGATCGGGACGAGGTAGAACAGGGCGAACAGGGTGCCGAACGGGAGAACGAACGCGAGGATCGCGCCCGTGTGCTGCACGCGGGGCTTCGCTCCGGGGGCCCTGGCTGGCTTGGCGGCGCGGGGCCTGTTCCGGGCAGCGCTGCCCGGGGCATCCGTCAGGGGAACGGCAGGTGCGCTCATGATGAGGGGTCCTCTCTAATCACGCGGACGGCTCCGGCCGGCACGCGCACGATTCGACCGACGGGTTCGTCGGTGACGAGCTCGTGGCCGGCGGCCGGAAGCTCGACGTCGCCCGAACCGTGGTTGATGATGAACAGATAGCTGTGGGTGGAGCCCACGCGGCGCACGACCTCGATGGCTCCGGTGCGCTCCGGGCCGACCGCGGTGACCCGGGCCTCCTGGGAGATCGTGCGCAAGACGTCCCGCAGGCCGTCGGCCTCCAGCGCGGTGGCCACGTACCAGGCGGTGCCGCCTCCGTGCCGGTTGCGGGTGATGGCGGGGATGCCGGGCAGCGGCCCGTCGATGTAGCAGGCGACGACCTCGGCGGTGTCGACGCGCAGGCGTTCGCTCCACAGGCTCGCGGCGGCGCCGGTGTCGAGAGCGAGAACGTGGCCGGGCAGCAGCGGAGAGAACTCCTCCACCGTGATGCCGAGGATCTCGCGGAACGCGCCGGGGTAACCGCCGGTGCGCACCCGGTCGTCTTCGTCGACGATGCCGCTGAAGAAGGTGATCAGGGCGTGGCCGCCGGCGGCGACGTAGGCGTTGAGATTGTCGGCCTGCGCGTCCGAGACCAGGTAGAGGCACGGGGCGACGACGAGGCGGTAGCCCGAGAGGTCGGCATCCGGGGAGACGATGTCGACCGTGACACCGAGTTCGTGCAAGGCCGTGTAGGCGGCGTGCACCTGGTCGAGGTAGCGCACCGCGTGGGAGGGACGGGATTCACCGTCGCCGGCCCACCAGGATTCCCAGCTGAAGATGATTGCCGCATCCGCGACGACCCGGCTGCCGGTGACCTCGGCAAGACGATCCAGGGTTGCGCCCAGGGCCACGACCTCGCGCCAGAGCACGGTGTCGGTACCGGCGTGGGGCACCAGGGCGGAGTGGAATTTCTCCGACCCCTGCGGGGAGGCGCGCCACTGGAAGAAGCAGATGCCGTCCGCGCCGCGGGCGACGTGGGCGAGGGAGTTGCGGGTCATTTCGCCGGGCGCCTTGGCCAGGTTGTGCGGCTGCCAGTTCACAGCACCGGCGGCCTGTTCCATCAGGAGCCAGGGCTCACCCTGGGCGAGCCCGCGGGTGAGGTCCGCGGCGAAGGCGAGCTCGGTGGCCGGGTCGGCGAGGCGGTGGTCGAGGTAGTGGTCGTTGGCGACGATGTCCATGTCGCCGGCCCAGGACCAGTAGTCAAGGTTGCGGATGTGCGCGGTGACCATGAAGTTGGTGGTCACGGCCACGTTCGAGTGGCGGCGCAGCACCGCGCACTCGCGGCGATAGTAGTCGAGCAATTCGGCGGAGCTGAACCGGTGGAAGTCGAGCACCTGGCCGGGGTTGTGGCTGGACAGCGTGAGCCGCGGGGTGAGGATCTCGGCCCACTGGCCGTATCGCTGGCTCCAGAAGGAGGTACCCCAGGCTGCGTTGAGAGCATCGATGGTGCCGTAACGCGTCTGAAGCCAGAGACGGAACGCGGCGGCGGTGTCGTCGCAGTAACAGAGCGCGTTGTGGCAGCCCAGTTCGTTGGACACGTGCCAGAGGGCGATGGCCGGGTGGTGGCCGTACCGCTCGGCGACCTTTTCGACCAGGGCCAGCGCGTGCTCACGGAACACGGCCGAGCTCGGGCACCAGGCCTGGCGACCGCCGGGGAAACGGGTCGTGCCGTCGTGGGCGACCGGAAGGATCTCGGGGTGAAGTGTGGTCAGCCACGGCGGTGGCGACGAGGTGCCGGTGCCGAGGTTGACCCGGATCCCGTTGGCGTGGAGCAGCTCGATGATCGTGTCGAGGGTGGCGAAGTCGTACTCGCCCGCACGCGGTTCGAGGTGGGACCAGCCGAAGATGTTGATGGCCACCAGGTCGACGCCGGCCTCGCGCATGAGGCGCACGTCCTCGGCCCAGATCTCGGGACCCCACTGCTCCGGGTTGTAGTCACAGCCGTAGGCGATGCCCTCGTGCACGAACGGGTGGGCCGGGGCCGCACCGTTCGAAGTGGCTGCTCGCGAGTTCATGTGCTCCCTGACTGTGGCGTGCACTTCGTGGTGACGACACCGTGGTGACGACTCTGTGCTGACTGTTCTGTGAACGTGCACAGAGTCGGGAGCAAAACTCGCCGCTGGGTTTTCTGTGAACGTACACAGAGTATGTATCCCCCGTCGGTCGTGTCAAGCGCGGAGCGTGTGCGGGAGCGTTACAGTTATCGAATGGTGACAATCCCGTCTCGACGCAAACGCGCGACGATCCACGACGTCGCCGTGGAAGCCGGAGTCTCCCGCGGCACGGTCAGCCGGGTCGTGAACGACGAACCCTACGTCTCGGCGTCGGCCCGCATCGCCATCGAGGCGGCCATCGAGAAGGTCGGCTACGTGCCGAACAACGCCGCCCGAAGCCTGGTCATGCAGCGCTCGGAGGCCGTCGGTTTCATCGTGCACGAGCCGCACTCCCTGTTCCTGGACGACCCCAACATCGGCGGAATCCTACTCGGCGCCAACACCGTGCTCTCCCGCGCCGACTACCAGATGGTCAGCCTGGTCATCGACTCCCAGCGCGACACCGAGCGCGTCGCCCGCTACCTCAGCGGCGGTTTCGTCGACGGGGTCGTCATCGTCTCCGCCCGCCAGGAAGACCCGATCACCCGGGTGATCGAGAAGCTGCGCCTTCCGGCCGCCTTCGTGGGACATCCGCCCGACCTGCGCCAGCTTCCCTTCGTGGGCATCGACAACCGGGCGTCGGCGCGCGCCATCACCGAACGCCTCATGCAGACCGGCCGCACGCGCATCGGCATGATTGCCGCCGCGCTCGACCGAGACTCCGGCGCCGACCGTCTGGCCGGCTTCACGGATGCCCTCGGCGACCGCTTCGACCCGGCTCTCGTGGCCCGCGTTCCGCTGTACACCTTCACCGACGGGGCCCTCGGCATGCGTGCGCTGCTCGAGCGTGACCCGCTCATCGACGGCGTGTTCGCCGCCTCCGATGCGGTCGCGGCCGGAGCCATGGAGGCTCTGCGTCATGCCGGGCGCACCATTCCCGGAGACGTCGGCATCGTCGGCTTCGACGACAGCTCCTGGGCGCTGCGCACCCAACCGCACCTGTCCACCGTGCACCAGCCCGCCTTCGGCCTCGGTGAGCGGGTGGCGGAGTGCGTGCTGGGCCAGTTGCGCGGCGAGGAGCAGCCGGTCGGGGGCATCCTGCTCGAGACTCCGATCGTCTGGCGTGACTCCGCCTGAATCGGAGGTTGGCGGCGCAGGGCTACCGGCAGCAGCGGGCTTCGGGCTGGCCGGAGCACTCCGGCTGCGCGTCTCTCCACCGCGCGTGGCTAACTCCCCCCGCGCGTGGCTAACTCAGGAGAATGCTCGGGCCGGTTAGGGGCATCCGCGTGTTTCCGTGGGCTTTTCGGTGCACGACGGATGCCCGCGCTGGATCTCCTGAGTTAGCCACAGCGCGGGTCGGTGAACGGGCCGGGTGGGCGACGGATGCGGGCTCGCCTGCGGCGGGGCACACTGGAAGCATGGTTCGCAAGCAGGCCGTTGTGCGCGGGATGGTGCAGGGAGTCGGGTTCCGCTACTACACCCAGACCGAGGCGCGCCGACTCGGGCTCGCGGGGCATGTGCGCAACCGCGGGGACGGGGCGGTGGAGGTCGAGCTGGAGGGCGACGCGACAACCGTCTGGGTGATGCTCTCGTGGCTGCAGCACGGCCCGCCGTCGGCCCGGGTCGAGGCGGTCGAGGTCACCACGATTCCGCCGCTCGGCGAGACCGGGTTCCGGATCGGTTTCTGAGCGGAACGGCTGGCTGAGCGGCGGCATCCGGTTGACACCGAGGTCAGCGGGCACCCGACCGGCTGGCGTAGCGTGGGAGCATGTGCGCGCGAGCTGCCGATCCCGCTCGGACGGATCCCCCGAAGCGCGTCCACGCGGCGGCGACGAAATCGGGCGTGCACGCTCTCCCTGCGGCACCCGTTCGCCGGGCCCTCTCCCGAACCTCTCGGACGCCCCCCGTGCACACCGTGCGCCGCGGGTTCGGCATCGGCCGCCTGCTCCTCGCCGGCCTGGGCGTGGTGGCCCTCGCCGGCTACTTCGATTATGTGCTCGGTTTCGCCACGTTCCAGATCTACAACTACTTCAGCTATTTCACCGTGCAGAGCGGCATGGCCGCGATCGTCGCCTTCGCCGCCGCCGCATTCGTCGCATTTCGGCACACGACCGACCCACCCTGGCTGAACTGGTTCCGGTTGCTTGTGACGACCTACATCACCGTCTCCGGGATCGTATTCCTGACCATCGTCATCCAGTCCTCCTCGCTGGACTACACGATCGAGGTGCCCTGGTCGAGCCAGTTGCTGCACTTCTGGATTCCCACGATCGCACTCCTTGACTGGCTGACGGATGCCGGCAAGGCCCGCCTGCCCTGGAAAATCCTGGTCTGGGTTCTCGTGGTGCCCTCGATCTGGGGAGTGTTCACGCTCATCCGCGGGTCGATCGTGGGGTGGTACCCGTATTTCTTCCTCGACCCGGTGCAGGTGCGCGGCCCACTCGAGACCGTGATCTACTGCCTGGTCGCGCTGCTGCTCTTCACCGCGATCGCCGCCGTACTCACGGCCACGTCGCGGCTGCCCCCGCGAGCGCAGGAACGCGAACCTACAGCGGCGTGAAGGTGTATCCGCTGGTCAGGTGCTCGCCCTGGCAGGCGCCGCAGTAGAGCACGCCGGATGCCTGCATCGCGAGAACCCGGGGTGTGCACTGCACGACCTTGGGGCCGCAGCACGGAGAGACCACCAGGTAGGCGCCGGGGGCGGTGGGTTGGTGCCCGCTCAGGCCACGAATGTGGTGAGTGCCTTCACCGGGTTGGTCAGGGTCGAAGTCCAGAAGGACGACGGATTCGAGGTCGATGTCGATGAGGATATCCATGGGAGCACAGCAATCACACGGTCACGCAGAAAAGTGGAGCAGTCGCGGGCGGGGGTGGTGCATCCCGGTGACGACCGCGCTGGGATGGCCGGCGGAACGAGCCCGGCCTGGACCGGGGGTATTCACCCGTCAGAATCCGTCGGCAAGGCCAGTCAGGGTAACGACTGGACCTCTGGGCGCTGCACCACGACGGGCTGCGACTGCATGAGAACGTGCCCCCGAATGGGAGCCAGAATTCATCGACTGGACGTTGGCAGGACGATACACCACGAATCTCAGAATTGTGACGGGCCGACAATCGCGAGGGGCTGGCCCGGGCTTCGGGGAGCGGCGTGGTGAGACCTACTCCGGGGTCGGCTTGTCGGTCGGCACGGCCGAGTGGAACGGCTCGAGGCTGCTCAGGGCGGCGGCGAGGAACTCGTCGTCGTCGACCTCCGCGAGGCGCAGAGCGGTCTCCGCCGCCACCAGGCCCACCAGCACCGGTTCGCCGGTGAGCGGAACCATGTTGATCCAGACGCGGAAGTCGTCGTCGCCGCCGACCGTGGACCAGAGCGGGGCATCCGTGTCCCAGAACGGCTCGTCGAATTGCAGCCAGATCTTGTCGAGCGTGCCCATGCCCAGGGCCGATATGGCGCCGCGGTGCGTGAAGGGCAGCGGCGGGTCGAACTCCATCACCGTGGTCTTCAGCACCCCCAGCGGCACGGTGACGACGACCCGGTCGGCGGAGAGCGACTCGCCGGTGCCGAGCCGGAGGCTGGCGCCGGCGTCGCTGTAGGCGATCTTGGTGACCACGCTCGACCCGAGCACGTCGATGCCGTCGCTGAGGTCGGTAAGCAGGGTGGCGAAGCCGCCCAGCACGATTCGGTCCTCGCCGGGGTCGGTGTCGGGGTCGGGGTCGGCCTGACGGTTGGCGTCCGAGTACCAGGAGGACTGCTCCGGAACGGGGGCCCCTGCCTGTGGGTTGAGCACCACCGTGATCTGGTAGTCGAGCCAGTCGGCGTCGGAAACGCCGGTGTCGGCATCCGTCGTCGAGAGCTTGGAGGCCCCCGAATCGGCGAGGGCCTGCGCGATGGACACGTCGGTGGGCTGCTCGGCGGCCCAGGCCAGCGCCGTGGCGACCGCCTGAGCGCCGGTGTCGGGCACCTCCACGACCGTGCCGGCCGCGGTGCGGGCCTCGGGCGGATCGGTGAAGGGAGCCGTGGCGACGCCGCGGTCGGTGAGGTCCTCGTCGAGGGTGGTCTGGCCGGTGCGCCGGACGAAAGCCGCGCCGAGCTCGATCGGGAATGGCCAGTCCTTGTCGGTGACGGTGTCGATGCGGCCGCCGATGCGGTCGCGGGCCTCGACCAGGAACACGTCGAATCCGGCGTCCTGAAGGTCTCGGGCCGCGGTGAGTCCGGCGATTCCGGCGCCGATCACGGCGATGCGCTCCCCCTGGCTCGCCGCTGCGAGCACGTCGCGGGCGGCGCGCTTCCCGGAATCGCGGGCGCCCTGCACCGTGCCCGGTGCGTCGATGGAGGTGGCCTCACCGGCGAAGAACAGGCGGTCGTCGACGGGCTGGCCGAGCGCGGCGCGCTGCTCGGGCGTGGCCCCTACCGCGGGGTAACTGTAGGAGCCGCGGGCGAACGGGTCGGCCGACCAGGATGTGCGGCGCATGGCCGCCGGCTTCGGCACGAGCGAGGGTGTCGACGTCGGCTTGGGCGTGACGGATGCCGTGGGCCGCGGAGTCGGCGTCACGCACGCGGTGAGCGCGACCAGGCTCAGGCCGGAGACCGAGCCAAGCAGAAAGGTTCGTCGTTTCATCGCTGTGTCGGAGCCAGGTATGGCGCCGACGTCCTCCTCTCCGCGCGGGCCGGGCAGTACGACCAAGCTACCTCAGAGCGGGGGGAAGTGGCCGGTCGGGGGATGGGGGTGGGGGGTTGGGGTGCGCGCACGTTACTGCGGAGATTGTCGCGACACGCGGCATCCGGCGCCCTGAAATGCGGCGTGTCACGCAAATCTCCGAGTTTGCGTTCGCCGGTGACGCGCCGGCGGTCCAGCGTGCGTCGGGGGCGGGCGGGGTCCTCGTCAGCACGTCAGCTCACAGCACGTGGGGCGGCAGCAGACAATGGCAGCAGACGATGGCAGCTCACAGCGCGAATCACAGCGCGTCAGGCGAGCGGATGCTGCAGAAAGCCGTCCTCGAGCAGCTCCCGCACGCGCGGGAGCAGGTCCGCGGCGAGTTCGCTCTCATCGACGTCGAGCAGCTGGGCCAGCGCAGCGACGATCGAGCCGACGTCGAGCTCACCGTCCGAGGCGCCGACCAGGGCGGCGAGGCCGGTGTCCAGCGCGATCGACCGGCCGAAGCCGGTGCCCTGATGCAGCGTCAGCAGGGTGGGGTCCTCCTGGCCGGGCCAGTAGTGCCGTTCCTCGGTGACATCGGATGCGACGGCGAGCCGCGCGCGGGCGAGGCCGGCGTCATCCGTGGCCGCGTGCCAGTCGTGGGCGGCGAGGCAAGCGGCAAGATGGCTACCCATGCCTCCCGGATTGTGGCCGAGGGTGCCGGGGAGGCGTTCGAGCCGACGGAAGGTGGGGGTGCCGGCGGCCGGGCGGCGCAGCAGCATGTAGCCGAAGCCGACCTGGCTCACGCCGCGCGCCTCGAAGTCGTCCAGCCAGGCCCCGTAGAGAAGGTCGAAGTCGGCGGTGTCGGCGCGGGTACCGCCGTCGCGGATCCACGTCTCGGCGTAGAGCGTGGGAGCCTGCACCTCGCGTTCGATGATCCAGGCGTCCAGTGCGGCGGCATCCGTGGCCGGCGCGGTCTCCTGCTGGCCCCCGTGCGCACCCTCGGCACCGGCCCCGGCGGCGTGCCCGGCCCCCGCGGCACCCTCGTCCCCGGCGACACCCTCGGCCCCGGGCGTGTGCGAATTCGACGGAGATTCTGCTCCCAGAGGGACCATACGCGCCGAATTCGGGCTGTTTGGGGCAAAATCTCCGTCGAATTCGTCAGGGCGCAGCGGGGCGGAAGCTGGCGATGAAGGGGATGCGACGGGGGCGACGGGGGCGACGGGAGTGACAGGGGCGTCGAGCCAGGCGGCCAGACGCTCGAAGGCATCCTGGTCGGCGTGGTACTCCCAGTTCCCGAGCAGCTGGGCGACGCCGCCGGGGGTGAGATGTTCGGCAGCGCCGCGCACGACCGCCTCGACGAGCGCGTCGCCGACCAGGCCGCCGTCGCGGTATTCGTAGGCCGGCACTCCCGGCACACGCGGGGTGATCACGAACGGAGGGTTGGAGATGATGTGGTCGAAGCGCTCCCCCGCAACCGGTTCGAACAGGCTCCCGAGGCGAAACTCGATATTCCCGATCTCGTTCAGCTCCGCGTTGAGCGCGGCAAGATCCAGGGCTCGCACCGAGATGTCGGTGGCTACCACCCGGTCGGCGTGCCGGGACGCGTGCATGGCCTGGATTCCGCATCCGGTGCCCAGGTCGAGGGCGCTGGCCACCGGGGTCGGGAACAGCAGCCCGGTCAACGTGAGGGATGCCCCACCCACCCCGAGCACATGGCTTTCACCGAGCGGGTGGCCGAGTGCGAGCTCTCCCAGGTCGGACACGATCCACCAGCTCCCGGCGCCATGCGCGTCGACGAAGCTGTAGGGCCGCAGTTCGAGGAGCGGGCGGAGGGTTCCGGCCGCGACGGATGCACCGGAACCAACAGGGCCGACGCTCGGAAGGACATCGGCAACGACACCGGCGTCGACGGATACCACGAGGCCGAGCTCCTCGGCCCCGGCGGCACCCAGCGCGGGGAGGGCGGCATCGAGATCCGCACGGTCGACGGGCAGGCCGAGCACGAACAGGCGAGCCAGTGTGGCGCAGGGTTCGGCGTGCCCGAGCCTCTCCCGGAGACCGTCCAGCCCCCGCAGCGCCGGGACCCGCTGGTTGCGGCGCAACGCGGCATCCGCTTCGATCCCCCACAGGCCGGTGAGGGCCGAGACCGAGAAGTTGGCGGCGGCAAGGTCGGCGCGAAGCCGGTCGATCGGTGCAGAAGTCACCCGTCTATTCAACTGCACGGGCTGCTGCACCGGCTGACGGACCTGCTGCGCTACCGGCGCTCCTCCGCCACGCTGTTACCACCGTCGACGACGATTGTCTGGCCGGTGACGTATGACGCGCCGGGCGAGGCCAGCCAGGCGATCACGGAGGCCACCTCGGCAGCCGTGCCGCTGCGCCCGACGGGCACGAGCGCGCCCTCGACTGCCTCGCTCTCCAGCTGAGACCCGGTCTCGATCCAGCCCGGCGCGACCGCGTTGGCGGTGATGCCGAGCCAGGCCTCATCCACGGCGAGCGCCCGGGTGAGCCCGGCCAGACCGGCCTTCGCGGCAGCATACGTCAGGTCCCCGCGCGACGCCATCACCGGCCCTGACACGCTGGAGACTGTGACGATGCGCCCCCAGGCCGCCGCGTGCATGAAGCCGATCACGGTGCGCGTGGCGTGGAAGGCGGTCGATAGGTTGATCGCGAGGCCGCGGTCCCACTCGTCCGGCAACGTGGTGCTCACGTCGCCGTGCAGCATCTCGGCGTCGCCGACCGCGACCATGCCCGCGTTGTTCACCAGAATCGTGGGCGCCAGCCCAGCGGTCGCAAGGGAGTCGGCGAGCACCAGTGCGCCGGCCTCGGTGTGCAGGGTGCAGACGATGCCGGATGCCCTGATGCCCCGTTCCGTCAGCTCGGCCGCTCGCTCGTGCACGCGTTCGGTCGTGGCGGTGAGCACGACGTGTGCACCGAGCTCACCCAGCATCCGTGCCGCGGCGAATCCGATCCCGGAGGCGCTGCCGGCCCCGGTGACCAGGGCCGTATGACCGGCGAGGTTCCACGCGTCGGGCAGGGCGAAAGCGAGAGGGACTGGGACACCGACAGAAACAGGGAGTCCGACAACCTCGGGGAGCGTCATGGCGCCATGCTAGCGGCTACCGCGGCACGTCCATCGGGATAGCGGCGAACTCGCGCACGACCAGCCGGGGCGTGACCATCCGGTGCCGGGGTTCGGCCGACTCGGGGGCTCCGTGCACCTTGCCGCCGAACTCTCCTGTGAGCAGTTCGAGCACTCCGGCGGCCACCTCGTCCACTGCTTGGTCGACGCTGGAAAGCCCGATCGCGGCGGCGATGGGGGTGTTGTCGTAGCCGATGACCGGCACACGCTCGGGGTTCGCGATCATCGCCCCGAGGGCGAGCGAGTCGCTCGCGCAGAGCACGGCATCGATCTGGCCGGCGTTCTGCCGCAACTGCTGCATGGCCGCGGTGCCCTGGCTGACGCCGTCAGTGGTGACGATCTCCAGCCCGGCCAAGTCCCGCTCCGAGACGTCGCCGCGTTCGATCATCGCGTCGTACCAGCCTCGTCGGCGATCGTCGCCGGTGCCCGACGGGCTGGGCCAGCCGATGTAGGCGATGCGCCGGGCTCCGGCCTCTTGCTGCGTGCGCGTGGCGGCGTGCAGGCCGGACCAGCCATCCACATCCACCCACAGGTGCTGCGGGTCGTTCATATCGTCGACTCCCCACGGCCGCCCGAAGGTGACGAAGGAGATGCCGTTCTCGATCAGCCATCGGGTGCGTGGGTCGCCGGCGAACGTCGACGTGAGCACGAAACCATCGACGTCCGCTCCGTCGTTCAGGCGCCGGAACTGGATGATCTCGTCTTCGGGGCTCGTGGCCGTGAACAGCAGAACCCGCAGCCCCTGCGCGTCGGCCTGCTCGGTCACGGCGTGCAGAAACCGGTCGAGCACCGAACCGGAGATGCCGTCGATCATCGGATCCAGCCGGATGCCGATGGTCGAGCTGCGCCGCGTGCGCAGCCGGCGGGCGGAGGCGTGCGGCCGGTACCCGAGCTCGGCGATGGCAGCCTCGACCCGCTGGCGGGTGTCGGTGCGCACGATGCCGGGCGAATTCATCACATTCGAGACGGTCTGCCGGGAGACGCCGGCCGCGAGCGCGACATCCGTCACCGTGGGGAACCCACCCATCGCCGCTCCTGCCCCACGCCTTTGCCGGACGCGCCTGCCCCCGTGAATTGAACGATCAAATATTGTTCTGCACAGAATACCGCGTCTCGAGGGATCGCGGAAACACGGTGATTAGATCGATCAAAAGAAAAGTTTGATCGATCAAATAAATTCAGCTATCGTGACCTTTACACAAGCAAACGCGCATCGATGCGCGACTCAAGGAGAAACAAGATGCAACGACGCAACTCCCGCTGGCTGATCGGAACCGGGCTCGCCGTGGCCGGCGCCCTCACCCTCAGCGCGTGCGGTTCCGGATCCGGCTTCGGCGGCGACACCGCCGATTCGGGCGGAGAACTCACGAGCGATTCCACCCAGGGGCTCAACATTCTGATCGGTTCCAGCGGCGACGCCGAGACCGCCTCCGTCAACGCCGCCGTGGCCGCCTGGTCCGAGACCTCTGGCACCGACGCCAAGGTCAGCGTCGCCAGCGACCTCAACCAGCAGCTCGCCCAGGGCTTCGCGGCCCAGAAGCCCGCCGACGTCTTCTACCTGTCGACGGATGCGCTCGCCGGCTATGCCTCGAACGGCTCGCTCCTGGCCTATGGCGACGATCTGGCCAACAAGGACGACTTCTACCCGAGCCTGGTCAGTTCCTTCACGTACGAGGGCGACTTCTACTGCGCGCCGAAGGACTTCTCGACCCTGGGTCTGATCATCAACGACGACCTCTGGGCCCAGGCCGGGCTGACGGATGCCGACATCCCCACCACCTGGGACGAGCTCGCGGCCGTCAGCAAGACGCTCACGACCGACAGCCAGGTCGGCCTCGCCCTCGGCGGCGAATACGCCCGTCTGGGCGCGTTCATGGCCCAGGCCGGCGGCAGCCTGATGAGCGAAGACAACACCGAGGTCACCGCGAACAGCGCGGAGAACGTCGCGGGCCTCGAATACGCGCAGACCCTCCTGAACGACGGAGTGATGAGCTACGCCAGCGAAATCGGTGCCGGCTGGGGTGGCGAGGCGTTCGGCAAGCAGCTCTCGGCCATGACCATCGAGGGCAACTGGATCACAGGCGCGATGAAGAGCGACTTCCCCGACGTCAACTACACGGTCGCGGAGCTGCCTGCAGGCCCGGAGGGCCAGGGTACCCTGCAGTTCACCAACTGCTGGGGCATCGCCGCCGACAGCCCCAACCAGGCCGGCGCGCTCGAGCTCGTCGAACAGCTCACCAGCAAGGACGCCCAGCTCACCTTCTCGGAAGAATTCGGCCCGATGCCTTCTATCAAGTCGGCCGCCGAAGACTGGAAGAGCGCCAACCCCACCCTGGTGGCCTTCCTCGACGGCGCTGACTACGCCACGGGCGTGCCCAATGTGAAGGGCGCCGCTGACGTCACGAGCGACCTGAACGCCCAGCTCGAGTCGCTGAAGACCGGGGACGCGCAGGCGATTCTCGATTCCGTGCAGAACAACCTCGAAGCACTGCTGAAGTAGTCCACCATGTCGACGCCTGCACGCACGGCTCGCCGCTCCGGTATCCGGGGCGGCGAGACCGCCTCGGGGTGGCTCTTCACCGCCCCGATGATCATCCTGCTGGGCTTGTTCCTGGTCATCCCGGTGCTGATGGCCCTCTGGGTCAGCTTCTCCGACTGGAACGGCCGCGGCAGCCCCTTCAGCGGCACAGTATCGTTCGTGGGCCTCGACAACTACTCCGCCCTGGTCGGCGGCGGCGGCCTGGCCGAACAGGACTTCGGCACGGCGCTGCGTAACAACGCCTGGTACGTCCTCCTGGTCGTGCCGGCCCAGACCATGCTGTCGCTGCTGCTGGCCGTGCTGGTCAACCGGCAGATCCTGCGCGGCCGCGGCTTCTTCCGCACCGCGTTCTACTTCCCGTCGGTGACCAGCTCGGTGGCCATCACGGTGCTGTGGCTGTTCCTGTTCAGCGCCAGCGGCGCCGTCAACAAACTGCTGGCGTTCATCGGCGTCAACGGACCGAACTGGTTCAACGACCCCAGTGGCGTGCTGCACAACATCCTCGGAGCGTTCGGCGTCGAGACCGGCCCGGCCGCGCTCACCGGCAACACGTTCCTCGGGATCTCTTTCTGGGAGTGGCTCGCCGGGCCATCCGTGGCCATGAGCGCCTTCATCCTGATGGCCGTGTTCACCACCAGCGGCACGTTCATGCTGCTGTTCATCGCCGCGTTGCAGAACCTCAGCGGCGACGTCGTCGAGGCCGCCATGATGGACGGCGCCAACGGCTGGCAGCGGTTCTGGCGGGTCACCCTCCCCCAGCTGCGGCCGACCCTCTTCACCGTGCTCACCCTCGGCCTGATCGGTGCCTGGCAGGTCTTCGACCAGATTTACACCGGCACCCAGGGTGGACCAGGCAAGACCACGCTCACTCCGGCCTATCTCTCCTATCAGGCCGCCTTCACCAACCAGGCCTGGGGCCAGGGCGCCGCGATCGCTTTCATCCTGTTCGTCATCATCGTGGCCTTTACCCTGTTCCAGCGCGCTCTGCTGGCCGAACGCAAGGTCTCCAACCGGCGGATGCGTCCGTATCTGCCGATTCCGACATCCGGAGGTTCGAAATGAGCACCACGGTGAGAACCCGCGAGCGCACCGTCTCTCCCTCCCGACGTCTGCGCGCCCTGGGCCGGGAACAGTTGCCGAACCGCCAGATCGCCGGCCGATCGCTGCTGTACGCGATCCTGATCGTGCTCGCGATGATCTACATCGCCCCGTTTCTGATTCAGGTCGCCACCTCCTTCAAAACGGATGGCGATGCCGCCAGCAATCCCATATCGCTGCTGCCGCAGACCTGGTCCACGGCCGCGTACGAGAGGTTGTTCCTCAACTCGGACTTCCCGGTCTGGTTCCAGAACTCCGCCATCGTCACCGTCCTCGTCACCCTCGGCCGCGTCTTCTTCAATTCCCTGGCCGGTTACGCCCTCGCGCGGCTGCACTTCCGGGGCCGCACCGTGATCTTCGCGCTGCTCATCGCCGTGATGAGCGTGCCCGGGGTCGTGCTCCTGATCCCGAAGTTCCTGGTCATCAACCAGCTCGGCATCTACGACACCTACGTTGCGATGATCGTGCCGCTGCTCACGGATGCCGCGGGCGTCTTCATCATGAAGAACTTCTTCGAGTCGATTCCGGCGAGTGTGGAGGAGCAGGCCCGCATCGACGGGGCCGGCACCTTCCGGGTGTTCTGGTCGATCGTTCTGCCGATGGCCCGGCCAGCCCTGGTGACCATCATCATCCTGTCGTTCCAAGGGTCCTGGAACGAGCTGTCCCACTTCATCGTGGCCACGCAGTCCCCCGAGCTGACGACGCTGACCAAGGGCGTGGCGTCACTGGCCTCCGGGCAGCTCAGCCAGGGCACGCAATACCCGCTCAAGCTGGCCGCGGCGGCGATCATGACCATCCCGGTCGCGGTGATGTTCTTCATCTTCCAGAAACGCATCATGAACACCACCGATGGGGCGGTGAAGGAGTAGTCCTCCTCTCCACCCTTTTCCTCCCGTTCCTTCACTACTTCCATTCCTCCCGTTCCTTTTGTTCCTTCCGCAGATCCGCACCACAACCCCTCTGGAGTCGTACCTCGCTTATGTTCTCTCACCCCGTCCAGCCTCTGCTCCATGACTCCGCCATCGTTCTGGCGGCCCCGACCCAGGCGTGGTCGCGGTCCGACGGACAGACTGACAAACCCATCCACGGCTTGTACCACGCGGACACCCGGATCCTCTCCGGCTGGTCCCTGCTGGTCGGCGGCCGAACCGGCGAAGCGATCGGACACGCCCAGCGCGGCGCGGGAGAGGTCACCTTCACGTCGCTGCTCCGTCACCTCGACGACCGCACCGCCGACCCCCGACTGCGGCTCGAAGTCACCCGCACGGTCACCGCGGGCCGCCTGACCGAACGGATCGAGATCATCTCGGGACTCGAGCAGGCTGTCGACACGACAGTGTCCGTGCGCCTGACGCCCGATTTCGCCGATATGCAGACCGTGAAGGCCGGCCTCGCGGGGGCCGCCGAGCGCGACGCTTTCGGGGGCGTGGACCTGCCCGCGGCACCGGATGTCGTTGTGACGGAGGCGAGCGGGGGCATCCGTCTGTCGACCGACACCGTGGCGGCGCTGGTGGGGGTGAGCGACGACGGGGTGCTGACCGGCTCGACCGCCGAGGCTGACACCGAGGTCACCGGCACCTGGTCGGTCACCGTGCCCGCGAAAAGCAGCGTCACCGTGGAGTGGACCGTCGAGATCGCGCACGCGGCCACCGTGGTGCAGGCCGCAGCGGGGCTGCCTGAGTGGTCCGGGGTGTCGGTGCGCTCCGGCGATGCACGCCTCGGCCGCTGGGTGGCACGTGCGCTCGACGACCTGACCGGTCTGCGGATGGCCACCACGACGAGTCCGGCCGAGCCGTTCCTGGCCGCCGGCGCCCCCTGGTTCTTCACCCTGTTCGGCCGGGATTCCCTGTGGGCGGCGCGCTTCCTGCTGCCGCTCGGCACCGAGATCGCTGGCTCCACGCTGCGCCTGCTCGCGCAGCTGCAGGGCACCAAGAGCGACACCGAGACCGCGGAACAGCCCGGCAAGATCATGCACGAACTGCGCCCCGATGTGTACTCGATGCCCGGCGAGAGCCTGTCGCTGCCGCCGCTGTACTACGGCACCGTCGACGCCACCCCGCTCTGGATCTGCCTGCTGCGCGACGCCTACCGTTGGGGTTTGGCCACCGAAGAGGTCGAGGCTCTGCTGCCTGCCCTCGAAGCGGCCCTCGGCTGGATGCGCGACTTCGGCGACAGCGACGGCGACGGCTTCCTCGAATACGTCGACATCACCGGCCACGGCCTCGCGAACCAGGGCTGGAAGGACTCCGGCGACTCGATCCAGTGGCGCGACGGCAGCCTCGCCGATGGACCGATCGCCCTCTGCGAGGTGCAGGCCTACGCCTACGAGGCCTATATCGGCGGCGCCGAACTGCTCGACGCCTTCGGCAGGGCCGGCGGCGACGCCTGGCGCGCCCGGGCGGCCGCGCTCCAGACCCGGTTCCGGGACTCGTTCTGGATCGACGCGCCCGCCGGCCGCTACCCGGCCGTCGCCCTCGACGCCTTCAAGCGCCCGGTCGACACCGTGACCAGCAACATCGGCCACCTGCTCGGAACCGGGCTGCTCTCCGCGGAGGAGTCCGCCCTCGTGGCCGCCCGGCTCGTGTCCCCGGAGTTGAACTCCGGCTACGGTCTCCGCACGATGTCGACGGACTCCGTCGGCTACTGGCCGCTGAGCTACCACGGCGGCTCGGTGTGGACCCACGACACCGCGATCGCGATCGCCGGTCTGGGGCGCGCCGGTTTCGGCGCCGAGGCCGGCATCCTGATCGAGGGGCTGCTCGCGGCGGCCGAATCATTCGACTACCGCATGCCGGAACTGCACTCGGGCGACGCGTCCTCCCTGGTTGCCGCCGCGGTTCCCTACCCGGCCGCCTGCCGCCCGCAGGCCTGGTCGGCGGCGGCGGCGGTCTCCGTGCTCGGCACCGTGCTCGGCCTGGAACCCGATCCGGTCACCGGCCAGGTCACCTCCACCCCGATCATCCCCGCGATCGTCGGCGACGTTGCAGTGCGCGGCCTCCGGACCCCACCGGCCAGCGTCGGCTAGCCGCGGCCCGGCCCGGCCCGGTCGGCCCGGCCGGTGCGGCCCGTCGCGGCCCGGCCTGTGCGGCCCGGCTCTGCGCACACCCAGCTGAGCCTTCCATTCCGTGGCTAACTCAGGAGATTCCACGAGCTGCGGTTCCAGCTCCGCAAAGTTCCGCATGAATCTGCGGGCAGGCCGCGCCGTGCGCTCGTTTCTCCTGAGTTAGCCCCAACGACCTGCCCGACCGGGCCAGCCCCGCCCGGCCCGCACCACCCGGCCGGCCCGGGTCATCCGTCGCCCCGGTGCATAACTCCTACAAATTCTGGTGCGTGCCCGGAACCTCCCAGGCGTTCCGGGCATCCGTACCGCAGCTCCGCCGAATTGACGGAGTTGTGCACGAACCGACCTGCACCCCGAATCGGGCAGCAGCATCAGCATCCGCGCACACGTTGTGGCCAACTCAGGAGACTCCGGCGAGCGGCGGCCACGCCCGCGCAGATTTCCGAATATTTGCGCGAAGGGAGGCCCTCGATCGGGGTGAAGCGTCGCCCTGTTCCATCCAGTCGGAACCTGCAGCGGCCAGAGTTGTGTGGGTTGTGCGTGTCCCCCTACGACGACGGGCGTCCCCGACAGGATCGCGATTGGGCCATCAGGGGGGTGTTCGAGAAGAAAATGGCAAGAATTGAGTATTATGGGCGGCAGTGCCCGGCTGAGTCGGCCACGTCCCGCTGAGAGGTGGAGAGATCTTCACAAGCGGTTCGCCACCCTTGTAATCGAGTGCGTGACAACCATGCGCGGAAAACGAATGCGCGGGCACGATCTTCCCCGAGAACCGACAGGAACATGACACTCAGCCCAACCCGCTAGCCCAGGTCCGTCGCCGTCCGTATGCTTCAAGAATGACAGACTTCAGCACAGGCGACCGGGTGAGTTGGGCAACGTCTCAGGGGCGAACTCAGGGGGAGGTAATCGAGAAGAAGACGAGCGATTTCGACTTCGCGGGCAAAACGTTCCACGCCTCGAAAGATGACCCTGCGTTTATCGTGAAATCTGAGAAGACGGATGCCGAAGCTGCGCATAAAGCCAGTGCCCTTCGCAAGCTGTCGCCACGTTAGGGACAACTGAGCGCGCGGCCGCCACCAGGTGAAAACGGAGCCGGAGTGCCCCTGGAATGTTGAAGAAATCGTCGGCCCTGGAAAACTCAGGCTTGGCCCGTGGCGAATCTAAATACGGTTTTGAACAACTGAACAAAGGACCAGCGATACCGATTCACGCGGCGGCGCCGGGGTAGGCCTGCACGGTCAAACTCGGCTCAATGTCTCTGACAACCTGCCAAGCGCTGCGAGCGTCGCGTCACCTCAAGCGGTCGAACTCTGGTGTGAGGTCCGGACTATCTCGAGTCGTGGGTTGGTCTTCAGGCAGCGTCAGGCCTGCACATCTCCGCGCCATCCACCATCATCGGTTCCCTTCGCCTCGATGAACTCCTTAAAGTTCGTGAGGTCTTTCTTAATGGCGTGATTGTCGATACCGAGAGCGGCCCCAGCTTTCTCAAGCAGCCCTGTCGCCTCCCAGTCAAGTTGTACCGTCACCCGTGTCTCGTTCGCGGCCAACTTATGGAACGTGACAACTCCCGCGTGGTCAACCTGGCCGCCGGTGCTGTTCCAGGCAACACGCTCATCAGGGTGCTGCTCAGTTATCCGAGCCTCAAACACGCGCTCCACGCCGCCGACTTTAACCTTCCACTCGGTGAGAGTGTCGGTCACCTGCGTCACGGATTCAACAAAACTAAGAAACTTTGGAAACTCCTCGAATTTTGTCCACTGGTTGTACGCGACGGTAACGGGAACGTTGACGTCGACAGTCTCGATGGCGTTGGGCATGATGACCTCCTAATGCGAATTCGACGGATGAAATAGATTCTGCAATCCCATTCACAGTACCGAAGGTTAATCCAAGGGCAACCCCGGGTAAGGAACATCGCCTCCCAGCGTGTACTCGTCAAAGCAAAGTCCCTCGAAACTTCCCGGTCAAGTCAGGCCATCTCTTACCGACGACATCGAGCACCTGCGTGTCCATCTCGGCCTTGATCGCGTCGTTCTGATGGCTCACTCAGCGGGAACAAGATTGGCCCTTGCCTGCGCGGCGCAGTTCACACTCAGTGTTGCCAGGTTGGTGCTGATCACTCCTCCGGCGGCATATCTCGTCGATGAGCCGTCCGATGCTCACACGCTCATTGGGAAGCGGCGCGGAGATCTGCTTTTCGAGGCCGCTTTCGCAGCTTTGGAAGCGGGGCGCCAGACGGTTGACGATGACGGCTTCAACGCCTGGCAACAGGAGTCGGCGCCGGCCGGATACGCAACCTGGGGTCGCAACAGAACGATCCCACGGCGTCAGTCAGCGGAGGACGGGCGCGGGCAATGAGTTGTTTTCCTGCGATGGTCACCAGAAACGATCGCGATAAGGGCACCGATCACCAAGATTATGATCAGCGCCGCATGCGGGCCCAATCGACTGCTGACCCAGCGGGTAGCCCGCGCGAGGAGACGGCCAGACCAGGTCCGCTCGATGGGGACGGTACCGCCGTGCTGCACCAGGGGGGACGATGTCTTTACCGAGCTGATCAGCAGGACTCGAACACTTTCGTGTAACACACACGCCATTCATCGCCGGATCGAAGAGTCGCCGCGCGAAAGTATGGCGGGCCGATCACCTGCGCGTTTTTGACTGAGCGTCGGGGAGATCGTCTCCGCCGGCCATGTTTGAGGGACCTCTCCCCGTCGTCGGGCAGGGGCTGCCCTCGATTCCGGCCGAGGTCGTAATCCGGGCGTCTGCGGCGGAATGGGCAGGGCAAAAACAACGAGAACTGGGAGCAGCGAACGCGGTCCGTGTGGTTGGGTCCCCTGATAGAGTCAGCCGACGTATGGGCGTTTGCTCATCATGCAGGCAAACCCGGCGCGAGCCGGGGACGCAGAGCCACGGGGACACACGCTGTCAGCCGGGCTACCGAACAGCAAAGGCCACGCGCATGCTCATGGAAGCTGGGCCGCCCTCGCCCGAGGAGGCGACTGTTGCCGTTGAAGAGCTCTCGGCTGTCTCGCGGCGCAACAATGTAACGGTGAGTGGTAACCCGAACGGACGTGCGATCGTGTTCGCACACGGCTTCGGGTGTAACCAAAGCGCATGGCGACTGGTCACCCCGGCCTTTCTCGCGGACTACAAGGTCATCGTGTTCGACCACGTTGGAGCAGGCAGTTCCGACGCATCTGCCTACAGTCTCTGGAAATACGACTCGTTGCTCGGGTACGCGGACGACCTGCTCGAGATCCTTGATGAGCTGGACGTGACCGACGTGGTGTACGTCGGTCACTCTGTCAGCGCGATGATTGGTGTGCTCGCCGCGAACCGTGACCCGTCCCGCTTCGGCGCTCTCGTCCTGATCACCCCATCCCCTCGATACATCAATGCGCCGGGCTACGAGGGCGGATTCGAGGTCGAGGACATCAACTCAATGTTGGATGATCTGGATTCGAACTATTTCGGCTGGTCGTCGGTCATGGCACCACTGATGATGGGCAACCCGGACCGACCGGAGCTAGGAGATGAGCTGACGGAGAACTTCTGCAGCACCGACCCGACGATCGCCCGCCATTTCGCTCGTGTCACGTTCCTTTCCGACAACCGGGAGGACCTCCCCCTGGTCACCAGGCCGACTCTGATCCTGGAATGCACCGCCGACATCGTCGCTCCCGCCGCCGTGGGGCGCTACGTTCACCAACAGATAGCAGGGAGCACCCTGGTCACTCTCACAGCCACCGGCCACATCCCTAACCTGTCGGCACCCGACGCTCTAACGGATGCCATTCTTGCCTACCTGAAATGACTGACGGTGGCGAACGTGGGGTCGAGGGCATATTCGAGGACCTCTACGAGCACGCGCCGTGCGGGCACCTCTCCACAACGATCGACGGCATCATCATCCGAGTCAACAAGACTCTGCTGAAGTGGACGGGGTATCAGCGCGAAGAGCTCGTCGGCCAGCCGTTCGTCTCGTTCCTCCGACCCGGCAGCCAGTTGATGTTCGAGACTCGATATCTCCCGGTGCTCCACCTGCGAGGTGAAGTGAAAGAGGTGGCGGTGTCGTTCCGGCACGCGAACGGCACCGCGCTGCCAATGATGGTCAACAGCACTGTGACCACCGATGAAAATGGGGAACCCGTCACCATCCGGACGGCCGTCTTCGATGCCAGCGAACGCCAGGAATACGAGCGAGAGCTCCTCGCCTCCCAACGCAAGGCGGAGGCGTCGGAAACTCGGATCAGGGTGCTGCAGAACGCATCGAAAGTGTTGACCGGAGCCACTACCGACACCGCGCTGGCGTATCAGCTGACGAAGATCATCCGTGAGGCATTCGCTGCGTCTAACGTCTCGATGTACCTCCTGAGCGCCGAGGGGAAGCTGGACCTGACATCGGGAAATCCGGCGCTGGGACTGCTCGATCTGTCCGGCGACGGACCAGCCACGGTACTGGCCCGCACCGAGGACACGATGATTCTTTCGCGCGCTGATCCCATGGCCAAGTCATCAGGGCTCGCCGAAGTGATGCGAAGCGCCCAGGTGGAGACACTCGTGTCCGTGCCGTTGTCGGAAGAAGCATCTCCGCTCGGTGTCCTGATCAGTTCCTTCGCACGTTCAAGAAGTTTCGAAGCGGACGACATCGGGCTGTACGAAGCACTCGCACGTCAGTCCGCCCAGGTGCTGACGCGCATCCATCTCCACCAACGACTCGAACGACTAACACTCATCGACCAGCTCACGGGCCTTGCCTCCCGTCGCCTCATTCAACAACGCCTCAGCGACGCGGTGACCCTCTCACGACTCAACCGCCGTTCGATAGCACTTCTCCTCATCGATCTCGACGGTTTCAAACTCATCAACGATGAACTGGGACATGCCACCGGTGACAGCGTGCTCAGCGAGATCGGCGCCAGACTGTCGTCGGTCGTCCGTCACGGCGACCTCGTAGGCCGACTCGGCGGGGACGAGTTCGTGGTCCTTTGCGAGGACGTGAAACCCGAAGAGGTGGACCGTGTCGTCGAACGACTCCATGCCGCCCTCCGCGAGCCGCTCACCGGGCGCGCGAGCCAGAAACGGGTCACCGGGAGTATCGGCACCATCCTGTATCTCGGCGGAGTCCCGGATCACATCCCTCCCGACCTGATACTCGAACAAGCCGATGAGGCGATGTACCGGTCCAAGCGCGCGGGGAAGAACCAGGACACCACCGTCATAGTCGGAGACATCTCGCCCGCGGAGAACCACCCGATCCTCTAGTCGGCGACACGGTGTGCTCATCAGAGCTCGATCCCGTCACCCGGGCCTGTCCCGCCCTCGTCCACCCCTGTCAGTGTCAGGGCACCTCCAAGAGCCATGCCAGCGAGTGTCAAGGAATGAAGAAACCGACGATATCTGACGTCAGTTCTAGACTCCGACCTGACGTCCAGCTGGGGTGCACTCCAACGAGGCGTGTTCATCGGGCGCCCCCCTGATCACCACCATCTCGCCCTGAGTACTTCAATATTAACGTTTACATGCGATTGATGAAGCATGAAATCTCGTGACGTGCTTCGTACCGCGCAGGATCTTGCCTCCTCACAGTGACGTTTGGTGACCACACCGCAGGCCCGTCGTCTTGGTGCTACTGCCGCTCAGCTGGCCAGGTTCTCGGAGCACGGCGCCCTGGTGCGGCTGCAGCATGGCCTGTATGTGGTTGCCGGTGTCCCCGCAGCCCGAGGAATCGATTTGCCCCGCGCCATGCACCTGCCATCCCCGTCCTGGACCACCGGTTACAAAGCAGAAATGCGACAATTCTCAGCAATCCCCCAGGCCTGTCACGACTTCGACGCCGCACTCGAATTCACTGCAGCATGCCTGAACCCGCTCCTGAACGGCGAGATCATCTCCGGTTCATGGGACGCCCAAACAAGACTGTGGCGGGACTCCACACCAACATCCCCCTAGCCGGTATCTCTCGGTGCGGCTGACCAGAGACCGGGCCGCCCGGCGGCGGCGAGCTACAGCCAGCGCATGGTGAAGGCGCGGGCGAGCACGGCGCTGGCGGGCGGCGCCGCGAGGGCGCGCACGAGGCCGTTCCGCGCGCGCAAGCGAAGCCCCTGCACGGGTCCGCCCATCGCCATGTTGAAGTCGGCCTGCCGGGCGGCCATCCGAGCGCTGCGCCGGCGGCGGCGGTCGTAATCCCCGAGCACGCCTGAAGCGGCCTCCGGATCCCGCAGCGCCCGTTCCAGCGCCGGGGCCAGCTGCAACGCGTCGAGCCAGCCGAGGTTCATGCCCTGCCCGCCGATCGGGCTGATCTGGTGCGCCGCGTCGCCGATGAGCACGACCCGTCCCGCTACAAGACTCGTGGCGAGGCGCTGCTGCACCGAGAAGGCGCTGGCCGCCGCGGTCGTCGGAGGCAGCTGCGTGCCGGTGCGGGCACGGATGAGCGCAGCCAGGTCGTCGGACGTCGCATCCGTCTGCAGGGTCGGGGTCATGGCCACCCAGCGGCGCCGGCCTCCCGGCAACGGGAACGACTCGACCACACCACCCCGCTCGAAGAAGAGCACGGCCTCCCCGGGATGCTCCCCCGTGTCGGGGTAGTCGCTCATCAGGTACGTCTCGCCGCCGGTGCGCGCGGTGCAGCGGATGCCGAGTAGGTCGCGCACGAGACTGCGGGCGCCATCGGCGGCGACCACGTAGCGAGCCTCGAGAATCTCGCCGCCCGTCCCGACCGTCCCGACCCCCTCGACCGTCCCACTCGTCCCGCCTGGCTTCACCGTCTCGACTGTCGTAGCCGTCTCGACCGCGACCCGATCACCGCGCTCCGACACCCCGGTCACCGTTACGCCGCCGCGCAGCCGGCCGGGCGCGAGTTCGGCGAAGCGCGCGCGCAGCACGGCCTCGGTCTCGAACTGAGGCAGAGAGATCACGCTTTGCATCCGGTCGACGGTTTCGGTGAACGCCAGCCGGCCCAGCGTGCGCCCGTCCGAGCGCACCACGCCGCCGCGGATGCGCACCGCCCGGGCCAGCACCTCCTCCGCCACACCCAGTTGATCCAGTGCCCGCAACGACGGCGGGTGGATGCCGATGGCCCGGGATCGCAGCGACGGCTTGCCGCGCTGCTCGATCACCTCCACGTCGACACCGCGCACCGCCAGCAGTCCGGCGAGCAGGATGCCCACCGGTCCCCCGCCGACCACGATCACATCCCGAACCCGTGCCTCGCTGTCGTTCGCCTGCCCCCGCTCGTGCACGTGCGCGCCTTCCGGTTCCCCCGATCGAGAGCGCCCGTTGCGCCGGTCCCTCCTGACCGGAAAGGACACGCTCGCCGACGCCGTGTCAGCAAGAACCGACCCAGACGCCGACACGGCCGACGCGAGCCCGGCAGACGCCGGTCCGGCCGGCACCTCCCGGCGCAGCACGAGGCGCGACGGATGCTCCCGCGTCACCTGCCACCCGGGCGGCACCACCTCGCGCAGCTCGGCCGCCGTAAAACTGCGGCGAATGGAGGTGAGCCCGTCGTCGCGGATGAACGACCGGCGAAAGAGCGGCCAGGTGCCGAGCCCGAAGCCGAGGTACGCGAACCGGCTTCGTTCGATGTCGGCGTGCAGCACCCGGTGCGCGGCGAGCCGTTCCGAATCGGCGAGCAGTCCGCCGAGCTGTTCGCCGGTGAGGTGGTGCAGCACATGGTTGGAGACGACGACGTCGAACCGGCGTCTTTCTGCGACGAGATCGGAACTGAGCGCCCGCCGAAACGTCAGTCCGGGCAGAGGGGGCAGGCTCGTCGCGTAGGCGTGCGCGCGGGCATCCGGGTCAACGGCCGTGATGCGCAGGCGCAGGCCGTCCCGGGCGGCCCAGCGGGCCAGCGCCCGCGCCACGTCGCCGCCGCCGCAGCCGACGTCGAGCAGGGTGTTCTCCCGGGTTTTCGACAGCAATGGCCGGATGTCGCGCCGGTACATCCCGCGCCACCCCGACACCACGGCGTTCACAAACCGGAAGTTCGCGTAGGTGCTGGCAAGTTTGTCGGGGTCGCAGTCGGGGTCGTCCATGAGCTCGACGGCGTCACTCGCGCGCCGGCGCAGCGACGGAACGCGCAACGACGAGACGCCCAGGAAGGGTCGACTCCGCGACGATCGGCGCGCCGAAGCGAAATGCATCGACGGGATGCCCACTTCCGCTACCCGGCGGTGACGGTCATCAGCCCGGATTCGACCGTGAGCCCCGGGCCGAACGCCATCGCGCAGACCCGCTCGCCGTCATCCGTGGCCGGGGAGTCGAGGATGGCCTTGAGCACGAACAGGATCGTCGCGCTGCTCATGTTGCCGAAGCTGCGGAGAGTCTCCCGCGAGGGCACGAGCTGCGCCTCGCTGAGCCCGAGTTTCGCCTCGGTCTTGTCCAGGATGCTGCGCCCGCCCGGGTGGATCGCCCAGTGCGCTATCGCGGTGGCCGGTGTGGTGACCAGGACGACGTCAACCGGGGCGACCAGGGTTGCGACCGACCCGGCCGAGACACCCTCCGACACTCCGGCAGGCAGGAGCGGCGGCACCCTGGAAGGCACCAGCGCCGGCGCCAACACTGCGCTGAGCGCGACGTCCCGCGCGAAGAGGGGCGCCAGCGCCCCCTCGATGTGCTGGTCGATGATGTGCGGCACGTAGGTGCTGAGGATCATCTCGAACCCTTCGTCGCCGATCTTCCAGGCCATGTCCCCCTCTCCGATAGGCGTGATCACGGTCTCGAACAGGTCGAGGTTGAGGGCCTTCTCACCCGCAGCGGGGGCGCGGGAGCTGACGATCCCGGCCGCAGCTCCATCCGAGAACAGCGAGGAGGCGACGATCGTGTCCGGGTCGTCCGAGGTGCGCAGGTGCAGCGAACACAGCTCGGCGCTGACGACGAGCACGACGGCGTTCGGGTCGGCGTCGACGAACTGCTTCGCCGTGCGTAGGGCGGGCATCGACGCGTAGCAGCCCATGAAGCCGAGGTGGTAGCGCTGGGTCGCGGGGTTCAGGCCCAGCTCGCGCACGAGCATATAGTCGGGTCCCGGAGCGTAGAACCCGGTGCACGACACGGTCACCACATGCGTGATGTCCGAGGCCTCGATGCCGGGGCACGCCTCGAGGGCCCGCCGCCCGGCCTCGACGAACAGCTTCGTCGCCTCCACGATGTAGAGCTCGTTGCGCACCCGGGTGCTCGGCTTGAGCAGCTGCTGCGTGGCGGCGTCGAAGAACTGGGGATCGGACGACGCGCCGTCGAGGGTGAGCTCGTCGATGACGGTGTGCCGGGTGTCGATCCCGGACAGGTTGAACGACGCGGTCACCAGGCGCTGGGCCAGGCGACTGAGTCCCGGCTGGGCGGCGAAGACGTCGCGCACCTGATCCTGGATCAGTACTGTCGGGGGGACCACGGTCTGGAGCGCTCTAAGAGTGACGGACATAGCCCCAGTGTTACACGTGGGCACGGCCCGGCACACCCCCGTAAATGCCGTCAGATCAGGGCAGCGGGGCGAACAGACGGATGCCCGTGAGCCCGATCCCGAGCCCCGCGGCAACGATCGCGGTGACGCCGCCGATGTACGCGACGAGGGTTCCCGGGGTATCGCCGAACGCGCGGAAGTACGTGACCAGGAACGCGGCGACCGCGACCGCGGCGAAGGGGATCAGGATGCGTCGCTGCAGGCGGTCGACTCTGGGCGGGCGGGCGTTCTTCCCGCCGCGCGGCGCAGCGCCCATCGACCACGGGCCGCGGGTCAGCACCAGGCCGGCCACGCAACCCCAGACCGCCACGACGAGCAGGGCCGCGATGACATCGCTGGGCCGGTGCCAACCGTTCGCCAGCGTGGCGACCCCGGCCAGGATGGCGAAGCCGGAACCGCCGAGGGCGGCGAGGCCGCGCGTGCGGGGACTCGCGACCAGGAAAACGGCGAGCGCGGATGCCGCCGCCACCGTTGTGTGTCCCGAGGGGAACGAATTGCCGTCGTAGCCCTCCACCCCGAGGTCCGGCCGGGTCAGGAGCATGATCTTCAGCAGCTGAGTGCTCAGCACGGCGGCCAACGCTACCCCGCTGGCCACGATCAGGGTCCTGACGTTGCGCCGAACGACGGTCACCACCCCGGTGAGCAGAAGTCCCGCGATGACGGAGACCAGCGGAACGGCATCCAGCAGCTCCTGCGCGAGCGGGGTGACGCTGCGGCGTCCGAACTCCGCGCCGTCGAAGGCAAGCTGGTCCATGGCTTGGCCGGAGAGGGTGCGCACGAAGTAGAGGTAGAGCCCGGCGAACAGGATGATTGCAACGAACGCCCCCACCAGGTAGCGAACGGGGCTGATCGACGAAGAGGTGCGCACGCTCTAGCTTCGCACGCGGCGGCGCGGTTGACTCCGTTCGGTATCGGCGTAGCTTCTGAAAGATGGTCGGGAAAAAGCTGGGGCAGGCACGGGTCGCCCGAAATTCGCGCAGAAAGAGCGAAGCACAGATCGGCGGTTTCACGGGTCTGGAGGGAGACTTCGGGGCGGAACGGCGTCGCGCCACGGAGGCCGCCCACGAGCACACCGGGCCCTACGAGGACGACAGCTTCGACAAGTCGGTCTTCCCCGATTCGACCTCGGGTCTGACCCATCCCTAGGTGAGCCACCTCGTCCGAGCAGCCGTTGCCGGTGCACGAGGGCACGAAGAAGACCACGTCCTGATCTCGCGGTGACGACGGGCCCGGAAGTGAAACCTCCGGGCCCGTCAGTGTGTTCGCGCTCCATTCACCTAAGGTTCAGCCCATGCTGCTTAAATAATCAGAGTAGAGTCGGCGAACTCAACGAAGAGTCCTTAGCCCCAACGAATGGATGCTCCGTGAACATTCGAACGGCCGAATACCCCAGGCCGGATCATTTTCTGCTCCACCTCAGCGACACCCACCTGCTTGCGAACGGCGGTCGCCTGTACGATCAGGTCGACAGCACCGCCCATCTCGCGCAGCTGTTCGCGGAGGTCGAAGCCTCCTCCGGTCGACCCGACGCCATCATCATCACGGGCGACCTGGCCGACAAGGGCGAACCGGATGCCTACCGGGCCGCTCAACGGATCGTCGAGCCAGCCGCGGCGCGGCTCGGTGCCCGCGTCTTCTGGGTGATGGGCAACCACGACGATCGGGCGGCATTCCGCACCACGCTGCTGAACGAGCCGGCGACCACAGAGCCGATAGACCATGTCGACTACATCGGCGGCCTGCGCCTGATCACGCTCGACACCTCCGTTCCCGGCCACCACCACGGCGCCGTGACCGACGACCAACTGCGCTGGCTGGCCGGTCAGCTGAGCGTTCCAGCGCCGGACGGCACCATTCTGGCCATGCACCACCCGCCCGTGCCGAGCGTGCTCGACCTGGCCGTGTCGGTCGAGTTGCGCGGCCAGGCCCGTCTGGCACAGGTGTTGCGCGGCTCGGATGTGCGCAGCATCCTCGCCGGGCACCTGCACTACTCCTCGACCGCGACGTTCGCGGGCATTCCGGTGTCGGTGGCGTCAGCCACCTGCTACACCCAGGATCTGAATGTGCCGGTCGGCGGCACGCGCGGCCGCGACGGGGCACGCACCTTCAACCTCGTGCACGTGTTCGCGGACACGGTGCTGCACTCGGTCGTTCCGCTGGGCGACTACCCGGCGCTGGACTACATCGACGCGACGGAGAGCGCGCGCCGGCTCGCCGGCGACGGCATCCGGATCATGCCCGCGGGTACTCTGCCAGCGTTCCGCGAACCCCCGATGACCACACCGATCCCGGTTCTGCACTAGACGGCGGCGTGTGCCCGGCCTGGCCGGGAACGAGCTGGTTCTCGCGTTCCCAGGGGGCGACGATCGGGAAATAACGTTCGAGGAAGTCGGTCACGGCAGCGCGGCGAACCTCGTCGGAGATCTCCGGGTTGCTGCCGTCGTTGAGGCAGAACATGTCCTGGTCGCGGCGCTTGCGCAGGGCGTTCATCTGACGCAGCGCCAGCTTGAGCGTGGTTTCGATGTACAGCGAGCGCGCCTGGGTCTGCTCGACCGCCCGCCCCGTCATCAGCGCGTAGTAGTGGTACAGCGAGTTCGTGACCGAGATATCGGTCGCGGAGCGGAACTGGCTGGCCGCGGTGCGGGCGAAATCGTCGGGGAACTCCGCTTCGAGTTCCTGCATCACAGTCCTGCGGAGCGGCGCCGCCGTGTGCTCGAGGTGCCGCGTGGTGACCTTGCCGAAGCGATCACGCAGCAGGGCGCGGTTGACCCGGGCGCCGTTCTCGAACCCACTGCGGCTAATGTTGTTCTCGCCGAGGCCGATCCGGGTGGATGCCTCGATGAACTTGGTCACGCCGCCCGGCGAGAAGAACAGCTCCGGTCCGACCGGGCGGCCGAAAAACATGTCGTCGTTGGAATAGAGGAAATGCTCGGCCAGTCCGGGGATGCGGTGCAGCTGACTCTCCACGGCGTGCGAGTTGTGCGTGGGCAGAACACTCAGGTCGGGGAAGAAATCCTCGCTGCGCATGATGGTGACGCGCGGGTGCTCAGCCAGCCACACCGGGGCCGGCGAATCCGTGGCGATGAAGATGCGGCGCACCCAGGGCGCGAACATGTAGACGCTGCGGAGGGCGTACTTGAGCTCGTCGATCTGGCGGAAACGGGCATCCGAATCGTCGCCGTCACCGACGACATAGGCCTGCATGCGCTTGGCCCGTTCACGCTGGAAATCACTGGACGAGCCGTCGACCCAGGAGAAGACCATGTCGATGTCGAAACTGACGTCGCTGGCGAGGTCGTCGAACATGTGTTGCAGGGTGCGCCAGGTGCGCCCGAAGAGGTCGATCGTGGTCTCGCGGGCCTCCGCACGCGGCAGACGTGCCCGCATCAGCGAGTTCTCGACGGGCGCGACGATCTCATCGTCGCCGAAGTGCCAGAGCTCGAACTGGAAGGCCGTCTCGGCGCCGTAGCGCAGGCGGCCGATCGGCTCGATGCGCGGTCGGTAGACCCGGAAGACGGATGACTCACGCAGCGTCGTCAGGGCGCCGTCCGCCAGGAGCAGGGCCGGGGTCAGATTCCCGTCGAGGGGCTTGGCGTAGAAGGGTTCGTTCGCGAAAGCCTCCGCAAGGATGCGGGTGAGGTTCTTGCGGCGTTTGCGGTCGACCGCGATCACCGGGCGGTCCCCGTCGCCGCGCACGAGCAGGAAGTCGATGCCGGCCCGTTCGAGCGCGTCGCGGACCGCGAGGAGGTCCTTGACCATCGACTCGTGGGGGGTGAAGTGACCGTTGATCAGGTTGATCTCGCCCTTGCGCACGACCACGTCATCACGGTCGAAACGGCGGGTGCGCGGGTCGGGTGAGAGCAGCACGAGCTCGGGTTCCTGACTCAGCGTCAGCACGGGCAGGTTGTCTGCCGGTTCGTTCGAGGAGCGACGCTCGGTTTCCGGGCGATCGAACGTGGCCATGGTCCTCCTCGAGAAGAATTGGGAACGCTCATTCACGAGGCAACCACACGCAGTGCCGGGGAGAGTGCGTCCGTTGATGCCGGACAGCAACGACCGGTTCAGAGACCGGAGCGAAGCAGCCGGCGGAACGCGGTGGCGCCGCTCCTATTCTACGTCTTCTGCGTCCCCCGCTCGCCGCGGTGACGGGACCGCCCGGTGATCGCGGTCGAGCTTGTGCGCAGGCTCTCCTCGTCGTGGCCGACGGCTGTCAGCCAGGAGGTACCGAACGCCAGGCGGGAGTACCCGATCGCGCCGACGACCATGCTGGACGCGGTCGCCAGGAGTCCGGCCCCGATGGTGATTTCGGGGACCATCGCCGGAGTCCGTCCGGTCGTCGGCGCCGACCGGTGAGGTCGGCTGGTATGAGGTCACCGGCTTGAGGATACCGGCTTGAAGTCACCGGCTTGAGGTCACTGCGGAGGCCGGACGGCCGGCGCGATTTCCGCTCAGGTGCCGGGTCAGGCGGACGGGTCAGGCCTTGTCGATCAGATAGTCGGCCAGGATCCGGGCGTGGTTCACCATCGGGTCCCGAGCACCGTAGAGCAGCGTGGTTGTCGTTCGCGTCTCCTCGTCGCGGGCGATGAGCGTGCGGAGTTCCTGCACGGCCGCCGTCGTCTCGGGCGCGGTGTCGAGTTCGGCCCGGTAGCGCACCGCGAACTCGTCCAGCCGGGCCCGGTCGTGGTTCCACCACCGGCGCAGGTCCGGGCTGGGCGCGATCTGCTTGAGCCAGGCGTCGAGCCGGGCTCCCTCCTTCGAGACGCCGCGCGGCCACAGCCGGTCGACCAGAACCCGGGTCCCGTCGGTCGCGGAAAGTTCGTCGTAGACCCGCTTGATCTGTATACCCATCTGTCCATTCTGTTCCCGGCGCGGCCACCGGCCGACCAGTCTCCGTCCGGTCAGGCCATCGGCAGGTCGGCCGGATCGGTGATGGGCAGGCGGCAGACGAAGTCACGGCAGAGGTAGGCCGTCGGCAGACCCTGGTGTGCGACCCGGTCGCGGAACAGTTCGAAGCCGGCGTCGGCGAAGGCCTGCGCCTGGACCTCGGTGACGGATGCGACGAGCCCGCTCCCGCGTCGGCGCACCGCGTCGAGCAGTGCGGCGGGTTGCCCGGGGGCGGCCCCGTCCGGCCCTGCCCCCGGCCCGACCACGTCCGCCCCGACCACCACGAGTTGTTCCACGGGGCCGGTCAGAATGCCGGACAGTCGCAGGGCCGCCCCGAAGGCGAGCGGGCGTTCGAGCGCGCGCTCGGCCAGGGCCGCCATCGCGGCAACCGCGGCCGCGCGGTACCGGTCGTCGCCGGTCAGCAGGTAGAGCAGGTTCGCCGCCTCTGCGGTCGCCGTGATCCCGGACGGATAGGCCCCCTCCGACGGGTCGACGTCCAGGGCGAGTCCCTGCGCGGCAAGCACCGGGTCGGGCCCGTCGGGAGCGCGAAACGGCATCCCGCCGGCGTTAGTGCCGAGAGTGACAGTGCCGGCGGTGGCGGCGTCGGTGGGAGCACTGGTGCCGGGAGTGCCGGTGCTAGGGATGTCGGCGGCGGGCGGTACCGTTTTGGCATCCGTTCCCCCCAGCGTGCCGTCGATGAGCCGGCGCGCGGCCGCGGCATAGCGCACCTCGCCCGTGGCCAGAGCAAGCTCGAGGAGACCCTGTGCACACATCCCGAAGTCCTCCAGGGTGGCCTGAGCGGCAGACGTGCGCCCCGCGATGGAGGCCCGCACGAGGCTTCCGTCCCGGCGCAGGTGACGCGTGAGCAGGTAGTCGGCGGCCCTCGCGGCCGCCGTCGTGAGGTCAGGATCAGCGAGGGCGAACCCGGCGCGGGCCAGGGCTCTGATGGCAAGGCCGTTCCAGCCGGTGAGCACCTTTTCATCGAGCGCGGGAGGCTCCTCCTGCAGCCGGGCGTCCTCGTCCAGGGTGTAGTAGACGCCTTCGACGCGGCGACCGGCAACGGTGCTCTCGGAGTCCTGCGCGCTGGCGAACCCGCCGCCGGGCAGGCGCAGCACGGTCGTGAGGAACCCGGCGACACCCTCGGCGACCGTCTGCGCCCATTTCTCGCCGGTGAGCTGCCAGGCCTGGGTGTAGAGGTCGAGCAGCTGCGCGTTGTCGTAGAGCATCCGCTCGTAGTGCGGGTCGCTCCAGTCCCGGTTCACGGCGTAGCGGAAGAAACCGCCCTCCACCGGGTCGCGCAGGGGCGAGGCACCCATGCGCTTCAGGGTGCGCAGGGCGAGGGCCTGCGCTTCCGGAGCCTGGCCCACGGCGCCCGGCCGGCCGAGCAGAAACCCCAGCACCGGCGCTACGGGAAACTTGGGCGCGCCACCGAATCCGCCGAAGCGGGGGTCTTCCAGGCCCACGAGTTCGACCTGGACCCGGTCGAGCGCGGCGGGGCTCGGTAGCGCTCCGCCGTCACCCCGCTGCACGGCGGCGGCCGCGAGCGCCTCGGCGACGAGGGACGCGCTTGCGGTGACCTCGGCGCGGCGGTTCGTCCAGGCATCCGTCACCGCTTCGAGCACCTGCCGGAACGACGGATGCCCCGGCAACGGCAGCGGCGGAAAGTAGGTGCCGGCGTAGAAGGCCTGCCCGTCGGGGGTGACGAACACGTTGAGCGGCCAGCCGAGCCCGCCCACGAAGGCGCTGGCCGCGGCGAGGTAGCTGGCGTCGACCTCGGGATGCTCCTCCCGGTCGACCTTGATGCTCACGAAGTGCCCGTTCAGGTAATCGGCGAGTTCCGGGTCGCTAAAGCTCTCCCGGGCCATGACGTGGCACCAGTGGCAGGTCGAGTAGCCGATCGAGACGAGCACGGGCAGATCGCGCAGCCGAGCCTCCACGAAGGCCTCCGAACCCCAGCCGTACCAGGCAACGGGATTGTCGGCGTGCGAGCGCAGATAGGGGCTGATTGCGTCGACGAGGTGGTTGGACATGCCTCCATTGTGCCGCTGTCCCCGGCCCGACGCTCCCTGCGTCTTTCTTCAACGAACCTGAGCGGAGCAGGTCAGGGCAGGTCAGAGCCGGGCGGCCGCCAGGTCGACGGCGAGGGTTCTGCGGGCGCGGCGCTGCACGCGCATCCAGACGAAGAAGCCGGCGAGGGTGAACGCGCCGTAGAAGATGTAGAGGATGGCCGAGGCGTAGTAGCCGGCGCTGAGCAGCAACGGCACCCCGACGATGTCGACCACCACCCAGATCAGCCAGAACTCGGTCCAGCCCTTCGCCATGCCGTACGTGGCCAGCAACGAGCCGGTGAAGATCCAGGCATCGGCCCAGACGGGCTCGAACGAGCCGAGCGCACGGAAGACCGGCGTGAGCACCAGGGTGCCCGCGACGAGCCCGAGTCCGAGCAGGATGCGCGCGCGAGCACCGGCCCAGTGCGGGGCCACGGCAGCCTGCGCGCTCCCCCGACGATGGGTGGACCACTGGACCCAGCCGAAGATCGACACGACGATGAACATGATCTGCCGCCCGGCCTGGCCGAGCAGATTGATCGGGTTGGGCGTGCCGAACACGGCGCCGAGGAACACCGTGAACAGCAGCACGTTGCCCGCGATTCCGATCGGCCAGGCCCACACCTTACGGCGCATCCCGCCGACGGCGCTCAGGATGCCGAAGGCGTTGCCGATGATCTCGCGCCAGAGAATGGTCTGGGTTCCGATCTGCAGCTGTGCGTCGAAAAGCCACTCGATCGGGTTCATCCGTCATCTTCCTCGCCGGGCGGTTCCCGCCCTCCCCAACCTAACCCTCCTCCCGGGCCGTTATTCCCAGTGGCGGCGGGGCAAAGCGAGACGGCGCGAGGCGGAGCGCGTCAGTTCACGTCGTCGGGCTGCGCGCTCACTCGGCCGGCGGACTCGGCTCGGCCCACTCACTTCCGAGGTGCAAGTGGCACAGCTCGGGACCCACGAACGGGCGCAGCCCGACCTGGTCCGGGTCGTGGCCGAGCTCGCGGGCGACCCCGCGCACGAGGCCCAGGTGCACCGAGCAGATGACGTCGGGGGCGTCCCGCGCATCGGCGCGAAACGGGCAGGCCAGCAGGGTGATCAGCGGGGCGGAAACGTCGGCGACACCGTCGGAGGCACCGGCGTCCGCCGCGGACTCGGCTTCCGCAGCCGGAGCCGGCTCCACCGCCGAAACCAGCTCCGGATCGAAGCCGAGCCGGTCGAGGATACTCAGCAGCGGCGCGATGCCCTCTGCGGCGCTCCCCCGCAGCTCGTCGGCGTAGCTCTCGGCCCAGGTCTCACCGGCGCGGATCGCCCGGGCCCGCCCGCTGTCGGCGTCCTCGGCGAGCGCGGTGGCCAGCACCCGGCTCAAATCGTGCTGGGCACCGCCTTCCCGGGCGGCGGGTCCAGCGGTGAAGAGGATTCGCGGGCGGCCACGCGTTCCCGCGCGCCCGACGGCGCGCCGGATCAGGTCGGCGTTCTCGAGCTGATCGAGATGGAACCGGGCGGTCGTCACGTGCAGCCCGATGCGCGCCGCGACCGCGGCGGCGTCGAGCGGGGTGGCCGATCCCATCAGGAGGTCGAGCACTTGGCGGCGCGCGTCGGAGGCAAGGGCGGCGTGCCGGTCCCCCGTCCCTTCGTCGTTGATCATTCTTTGATGCTAACATCGTGCGGTTAAAAACGCGCCGGTACATCCACAGCCGTCGGGCCGATCACCAGGCGAACCCGGGCAGCATCCGTCGTTCACCGCGAGGTCATACGATGGAAGGCTCATGATCCCCGTCGAAGTCACCTTCCCGCCCGAGCTTCCGGTCAGCCAGCGCCGGGAGGACATCGCGCGCGCCATCCGTGACAACCAGGTGGTCATCGTCGCCGGCGCGACGGGTTCCGGAAAGACCACCCAGCTGCCGAAGATCTGCCTCGAGCTGGGCCGGGAGAACATCGGCCACACGCAGCCCCGCCGTCTCGCCGCGCGCACGATCGCTGAACGCATCGCCGAGGAGCTCGGACAGGAGGTCGGCCAGACGGTCGGCTACCAGGTGCGGTTCACCGACCAGGTCGGCCCGGACACCCGCATCAAGCTGATGACCGACGGCATCCTGCTCAACGAGATGCATCGCGACCGTCTGCTGCGAAAGTACGACACGATCATCATCGACGAGGCGCACGAGCGCAGCCTCAACATTGACTTCCTGCTCGGCTACCTGCGGCAGCTGCTGCCGCAGCGCCCCGACCTCAAGCTCATCATCACGTCCGCGACGATCGACCCGCAGAGCTTCGCCGAGCATTTCGCCACGCCCGACGGCACGCCGGCCCCGATCATCGAGGTCTCCGGGCGAACCTACCCGGTGGAGATCCGCTACCGGCCGTTGGTCGCCGAGGCGATGGACGGGGACGACGACGACACGACGGATGCCGCGCCCACGGTGGACAGGGACTACATCGAGGGAATCTCCGCCGCGCTCGATGAACTCGAACGGGAGTCCAGCGGCGACGTTCTGGTCTTCCTCAGCGGTGAGACCGAGATTCGGGACGCCGCGGACGCCCTGCAGGGCAAGTACGCCTCCTCGGGGCGCACCAGCCCCACCGAGATCCTGCCGCTGTACGGGCGGCTCTCCTCCGCCGACCAGCACAAGGTGTTCCAGCCGTCGAAGGTCGCCGGCGTGCGACGCCGCATCGTGCTGGCGACAAACGTGGCCGAGACCAGCCTGACCGTGCCGGGCATCCGTTACGTCATCGACGCCGGGACCGCCCGGATCAGCCGGTACAGCGTGCGCTCGAAGGTGCAGCGGCTGCCGATCGAGGCCATCTCGCAGGCCTCCGCGAACCAGCGCTCGGGCCGAAGCGGCCGCACCAGCGACGGTATCGCCATTCGCCTCTATTCGGAGGAGGACTTCACCCGCCGGCCCGAGTACACCGAGCCGGAGGTACTGCGCACGAACCTGGCCGCGGTCATCCTGCAGATGATCTCGCTGGGCCTCGGCGACATCGCCGCGTTCCCGTTCCTCACCCCGCCCGACTCGCGCGGCATCAAGGACGGCCTCGACCTGCTCGCCGAGCTCGGCGCGGTGGCTGCTGTCACGGCCGGCCACAAATCCGGCATCTCCAAGCCCGGTATCTCCACACTGACCCGCATCGGCCAACAGCTCGCAAAGCTGCCCATCGATCCTCGGTTCGGACGAATGGTGATCGAGTCCAAGACGCAGGCGGTGAGCCGCGAGGTGATGGTGATCGTCTCCGGGCTCACCATCCAGGACCCGCGCGAACGGCCCCTCGAGCGCCGCGCGCAGGCCGACCAGCAGCACGCCCGGTTCACCGACCCGACGAGCGACTTCCTGAGCCTGCTGAACCTCTGGAACTACCTCGAGACGCAGCAGAAGGAGCTCGGTTCCAGCGCCTTCCGACGCCTCTGCAAGAACGAGTTCCTCAACTATCTGCGCGTGCGCGAATGGCAGGACGTGTACAAGCAGTTGCGCCAGATGGCCAAGCCGCTCGGTCTCCACATCGGGGATCCCAGCGTGAATCCCGATGGGATCCACCGTTCGCTCCTCGCCGGTCTGCTTTCCCACATCGGTCTCAAGGACACCGCCAAGAAGGACTACATCGGCGCGCGCCAGCAGCGTTTCGTGATCTTCCCGGGCTCGGCGCTGGCGAAGAAGCAACCGAACGCCGTGATGAGCGCGGAACTGGTCGAGACCAGCCGCCTGTTCGCCCGGATGAACGCGGTCGTCGACCCCGCGTGGGCCGAGCCGCTCGCCGGCGACCTCTGCAAGCGCAGCTACTCCGAGCCGCACTGGGAGAAGAAGCAGGGCGCGGTCGTCGCCTACGAGCGGGTCACCCTGTACGGGGTGCCGATCGTGCCGCGCCGCCGGATCCAGTTTTCCCGGGTCGACCCGGCGTACGCTCGCGACCTCTTCATCCGGCACGCGCTCGTCGAGGGCGAATGGGACCTTGACCGAATCGACCAGCGCGTCACGGCCTTCGACCGGGCGAACACGAGCCTGCGCAAGGAACTCGCCGAACTCGAGGAGCGCACGCGGCGCCGCGACATCCTGTTCGACGACGAGGCCGTGTTCGAGTTCTACCAGAAACGCATTCCGGCCGACGTATGCTCGTCGCGCACGTTCGAAACCTGGTGGCGCCAGGCGCGCACCCAGACGCCCGATCTGCTCACGATGACCGCCGAGGCACTGGTGCCCGAGGACGCGCCGGAGATCGACGAGGCCGTGTTCCCGCCGATCTGGCGCCAGGGCGACCAGAAGTTCGCGCTCGGCTACCGGTTCGAGCCCGGTGCGGACGACGACGGCGTGACCGTGCAGATCCCGCTGGCTCTGCTCGCGAGGCTCTCTCCCACCGGCTTCGACTGGCAGGTACCGGGCCTGCGCGCCGACCTGGTGACCGCACTGATCAAGTCGCTGCCGAAGAGCATCCGTCGCAACGTGGTGCCGGCGGGGGACTGGGCCAAGCGACTGTTGAACGAGTTGCCGCCGGCGCCGGGTGAGGTCTCGGTCGGGGTGTCGGGCCTGGGCGAAGCCACCCGCGGCTCCATGTTCGACCGCGACGATGTCCCCTTCACCGAGACGCTCGCCGCCCTGATCCAGAAGCTCACCTACGTGTCCGTGAAGGCGAACGACTTCGAGCTGGTCCGGGTTCCGGCCCACCTTCGCATGACGTTCCGTGTCGTGGACGAACGCGGTCGCCCGAGCGCCTCCGGCAAGGACCTGCTGGAGCTGCAGCGCCGGCTCGGCACCCAGGCCCGCGAGAGCGTGGCCGCGGCATCCGCTGCCACCCCCACCAACGCGATCGAGCGCTCCGGCCTCACCACCTGGGACTTCCCCGAGCTGCCCAGGTTCCTCGACACCAAACAGGGCGACAACACCATCCGCGGTTACCCGACCCTCGTCGACGAGGGCACCTCGGTGGCGATCCGCATGATGAGCACGGAGGCCGAACAGGCCCGCACCCTGCCCGGCGGGGTGCGCCGACTGCTGCTACTCGCCACGCCCTCCCCGGTGGCCTACGTGCAGCAGCACCTCACGGGGGCCGAGAAGCTCAGCCTGGCCACCAGCCCGTACCGCAGCACCCAGGCGCTGTTTGACGACTGCCTCGCGGCGAGCGTCGACGACGTGCTGTTCCGGGTGAAGCCGGGCGGTCAGGTGTTCATGCGCGCCGAGTTCGACACCATCCGCGACCGGGTGTCCGGCGTGGTGATGGACTCCATGTTCGACACGGTGGGCCTCGTCGCCCGCATCCTCGCCGCCGCGCGCGTCGCCGACAAGGCGCTCAAAGCCTCCACCAGCATGGCCCTGCTGCCGGCCCTGACGGATGCCCGCGCGCAGCTGGCCGGGCTCGTCTACCCCGGTTTCGTGAGCGCCACCGGCCTCGTGCAGCTGCGGCACCTGCCACGCTACTTGGCCGGCATCACCGCCCGCATCGTGAAGCTCGGCGACAATCCCAGCCGCGACCGGGTCTGGATGAACGAGAGCCAGGCAGCCACCGGACGGTTCGAGGATGCCGGCGGCAGGATCCCCTTGCAGGCGAACGCGGCCGCCAATCTGGTGCGCGGGCGCTGGCTGATCGAGGAGCTGCGGATCAGCCTCTTCGCCCAGGAGCTCAAGGCCGCCGAGCCCGTGTCCCTGCAGCGGATCCACAAGGCCCTGACCGGCTGAGGTCTCCGTCGTTCTCGGTATCCGGCACCGCTGCGCTGGATCATCGGTAGCCCACCTGCCCGAAGTCAGCGTTGAGATGGTCCTCCCAACGATCCCTCATCGATACGGTTCCGGGCGGGGCTCCTAGCGGGGCTCCATTAGGAGGCGTATATAACTACGATATATCTCTAGTTTTTTCTAGGCTAGCATGGTTTATTTGTTCACAATGAGGTAAACTCGGGTTTGTGATCAACCTCCTGGAACACCCCGAAGCGGACGCCGCGCACGGCCTGTCCGCGGCGGCTCGGGCGGTCGCGGAGCTGCATGCTCTCGCGGCGGGGCTCGGGGAATCCCTGCGGTGTTCGGCGGTGCGCGGTCTCGACGACGACGGCCTGCTGCAGGTGACCGCGGCGGTCGAGGTCCTCGGCCGGCGAGTCTACGCGCTGCGGGTGGCGGCCGCGGCGGAGGTCGCCGACCGGTGCCGGCCCGAGCTCGGCACCGGGCAGCTCTCGGCGAAGCGGGGCTGCCGCACCGCCGGAGAACTACTCGAGCGCCTGACGCTCGTCTCCGGGCCGACCGCGGGGCGACGGATGCGGTTGGGCAGGCAGCTGCGCACCGATCGCTCCCTCGGCGGCGAACCGCTGCCGCCCACCTTCCCCGCCACGGCCATCGGCCTGGCCACCGGTGCCATCGGCGTCGACACGGCCGACGCGATCCTCACCGCGTTGACGCCGACACTGCGGTGCACCGACCTGGACTCGGTACAGGCCGCGGAGAGCGAGCTGGTCGCCTCGGCCACCGGCACCAGCTCCGAAACCCCGGTGCCGGCGTCGGCGGATGAGATCCGGTTGCAGGGTGCGGTCTGGAGGGCCGTGCTCGCACCCGACGAGTCCCCGCCCAACGACCACGCCCTGATGATGCGCGGGATCCGGCTCGGCCGCGAACGCGACGGCATCGTGCCGGTCTCGGGGCGTTGATGCCCAAGATCGCCGGCAAGCTCCGCCGCCTCTTCGACGCGTACCTGTCGCCGCACGAGCGGGACGGTCGCCTTCCACCAGGCAGACGCAGCCGACCGAGAGGCAGAACGGGAGCAGGCGCCGCACGAGCGGGACGACCGTACGCCCGACCAGCGGCGCCACGACGTGCTCGCCGTGATCCTCGACGTCGCCTCCCGGGCCGGGGAGGCCCCGACCATCGGCGGCGCCCCGGCCACGGTCCTGGTCAATGTGCGGGAACAGGACCTGAACGCGGACTTCAGTCAGGGCCGCGGCGTCGGCTGGATCGACGGCGTCGACACCCCGATCTCGATCAGCGCCGTCACAGACCTGATCAGCACCGGCGGACAACAGAAAGTCGTCATCACCGACGAGGGCCGCATCATCGCCCTCGGCTCACCCGAACGGTGCTTCACCGCCGCGCAACGCCGGACGCCAGGGCGGGTCGCCAGGGGCTCGACAGACATCCGCTTAGGCTGTAGGCATGGAATTCCGCTATCTCGGTTCATCAGGCCTGAAAATCTCCGAAATCACCTACGGCAACTGGCTCACCCACGGTTCGCAGGTCGAGAACGACATCGCCACGCAGTGCGTGCATGCCGCGCTCGACGTGGGGATCACCAGCTTCGACACCGCCGACGTCTACGCCAACACGAAGGCGGAGTCCGTTCTCGGCGACGCTCTCAAGGGCCACCGCCGCGAAAGCCTCGAGATCTTCACCAAGGTCTATTGGCCGACCGGCCCGCGCGGCCACAACGACGTCGGGCTGTCCCGCAAGCACATCATGGAGTCGATCAACGGTTCTCTGACCCGGCTGCAGACCGATTATGTCGACCTTTATCAGGCCCACCGCTTCGACACCGAGACCCCACTGGAGGAGACGATGCAGGCCTTCGCCGACATCGTTCGGCAGGGCAAGGCGCTCTATATCGGCGTCAGCGAGTGGACCGCCGCGCAGCTGCGAGCCGGCCACGCCCTCTCCCAGGAGTTGGGCTTCAGCCTGATCTCGAGCCAGCCGCAGTACTCGATGCTGTGGCGCGTCATCGAAGACGAGGTCGTGCCGACTTCGCGCGAGCTCGGCGTCGGCCAGATCGTCTGGTCCCCCGTGGCCCAGGGTGTGCTCACCGGCAAGTACAAGGCAGGCCAGGCCCCGCCGGCCGGCTCGCGCGCCACCGACCTCAAGGGCGGCGCCGACATGATCAGCCGCTTCATGAACGACGACGTGCTCACCCGGGTGCAGAAGCTTGAGCCGATCGCCGCCGACCTCAACCTGTCGATGGCGCAACTGGCTGTGGCCTGGGTGTTGCAGAACGACAACGTCTCGGCAGCCCTCGTCGGAGCTTCCCGCCCCGAGCAGGTGCGCGAGAACGTCGAGGCCGCGGGAGTGAAGATCCCGGCCGAGAGCATGAGGCAGATCGACGAGGTACTCGGCGACGTCGTGGAGCACGATTCCGCGATGACCGCGGCTACCGCACCGCAGAGCCGCCCGGCGTAGGGCAGGCTCGGCGTCACACTGCTCGGCCCGAACGAGAATCGCCGTTCGTACCGAGAGTCGCCGCCACTGCGGGGACTCTCGGTACAAACGGCGACGGTCGCTGCGGTGTTCCTAGAGCAACATTCCTAGAGCACCGTTTCTAGAGCACCTTCGACAGAAACGCCTGCGTGCGGCGGTGCTGCGGGTTCGTCAGGATCTCGTCCGGGTCGCCCGCTTCGACGACCACACCGCCGTCCATGAAGACGAGCGAGTCGGCGACCTCCTTGGCGAAGCCCATCTCGTGGGTGACCACGATCATGGTCATGCCCGATTTGGCCAGACCCTTCATCACGTCGAGCACCTCGCCCACGAGCTCAGGGTCGAGCGCGCTGGTCGGCTCGTCGAAGAGCATGAGCTTGGGTTCCATCGCGAGTGCGCGGGCGATCGCCACCCGCTGCTGCTGCCCACCCGACAGGTGCGCCGGGTAGTAGTCGGCGCGTTCGGCCAGACCCACCCTGGCCAGCAGATCGAGAGCGCTCCGCTCCACCTGGGCCTTCGGCAGCCCCTTCACCCGGATCGGCGCCTCCATCACATTCTGTAGCGCCGTCATGTGCGGAAACAGGTTGAACCGCTGGAACACCATGCCAATGTCCCGTCGCTGACGGGACGCTTCCTTGGGCGCCATCTCGTAGAGCTTGCCGTTGGTCTCCCGGTAGCCGATCAGCTCGCCGTCGACGCTGAGCCGACCGGCGGAGAGCACCTCGAGGTGGTTGATGCAGCGCAGGAACGTGGACTTGCCCGACCCACTGGGCCCGACCAGGCACATCACCTCGCCACGCTTCACCTCGAGGGAGATGCTCTTGAGCACCTCGTTCGAGCCGAAGCTCTTCGATACCTGCTCGGCCAGAACCATGGGGGGAATCGTGACGGATGCCCCGGCCTGCGTGTTCACGTCGGTCATTTCACGCCTCCGGGGTTGGCTGGTGGATCGTTCTCGCGCGGCGGTGCGATCACCGACGGCTGCCCGGAACCGATGACGGGGACGACCCCGGTGAGGGTTCCCGTTCCGGTGCCGACGGCATCCTTGCGATCCGGCTGCCGGTCGCCCACGCCGCGGGCGAACCGCTTTTCGAGGAAGTACTGGCCGACCATCAGGATGGACGTGAAGAACAGATACCAGATCGAGGCCACGATCAAAAGCGGGATCGGGTTGAACGTCTCCGCGGAAATATCCCGCGACCGGGTGAACAGCTCGAAGCTGAACGGCACGGCGGTGACGAGCGACGTGGTCTTCAGCATCGAAATGACCTCGTTGCCCGTCGGCGGGATGATCACGCGCATCGATTGCGGCAGGATCACCCGCGTCATGGTCTGCGACCAGCTCATTCCGAGCGCCGTCGCAGCCTCCTCCTGGCCGCTGTCCACGGCCAGGAGGCCGGCGCGCACGATTTCAGCCATGTAGGCCGCTTCGTTCAGGGCCAGCCCGATGATGGCGATGGTGAACGTGCTCAGTGCCGCGTTGGTCGAGAAGGACACCCACGGGTCCATGAACGGGATGCCGATGTCGATGCTCGAGTAGATCAGCGAGATCAGACCCCAGATCGTCAGCTGCACGTAGACCGGGGTGCCACGGAAGATCCACAGGTAGAACCAGGCCAGGCTCTTCACCACGGGGTTGGGCGAGAGCCGCATGACGGCCAGGATCACCCCGAGGACGATCGCGATGACCATGGAGTACACGGTCAGCTGCAGGGTCACGACGGCCGCCTGCGAGATGCGGCGGTCGAAGAGGTACTTGCCGACGGCGGGCCAGTCGTAGGCCGGCCGGAGCGCGGCGTCGACGACGATGGAGACGAAGACCACCACGAGCAGAATGGCGAACACCATCCTCCACGGATGCCGCAGCTTGATGGCCTTGATCGGCACCGATGGGGCCGGTTCCGCGGGCGGGCGGGTTGCCCCGCCCGCTTTCGGTGGAGTCGTGGTGCTCATACGTTATCCGTTCGACGCGGCGTTGATCGTGATCGTCTCGATCGCACCATCCGCGACGCCCCACTCGTCGAGGATGTCACCGTAGGTGCCGTCGTCGACCATGGACTGCAGCGCAGCCTGCACGGCCTTGGTCAGCTCGGAGTCCTTGGCGACCACGATGCCATAGGGCGCCACGTCGAAGGTCTCTCCGGCCGGCTGCAGCTTGCCCTCGGTCTGGGCGATCGCGTAGAGAGTGACGGGCGAGTCGGCGCTGAGCGCGTCGGCCTGGCCCAGCACGACCGCGTTGGTGGCCTGGTCCTGGGTGTCGTACTTCAGCTTGTCGATCGCCGGCTTGCCGGCCGCGACGCAGGCGTCACTCTTGGCCGGCACTTCGTCGGTGTCCTCATATGTGGTGGCCTGCACGGCGACCTTCAGCCCGCAGGCGTTGTCCGGGTCGACGTCGTTGCCGACGGCCGAAGCCCACTGGATACCGGCGACGAAATAGTTGACGAAGTCGACCTGCTTCTCCCGCTCGACGTTGTCGGTGAAGGAGGACACGCCGATATCGGCCTTGCCGCCGGTCACGCTCGGAATGATGTTGTCGAATTTCGCGACCTGGAATTCCGGCTCCAAGCCGAGCTTGGCTGCGACGGCCTCAGCGATCTCGATGCCCCAGCCGATCGGCTCACCGGCTTCGTTCTTGAACTCGTTGGGAGCGTAGGTCGGGTCGGTCCCGATGACGAGCGTGCCGGAGTCGGCGACCTCGGAGGGAAGCATCGCGGCGGCGGCGTCGTCCACGGCGATCTCGCTGGCGGAGGAGTCGGCCGTCGCTCCGCCCGTGGTGTCCGTGGAGTTGTCCACGCAGCCGGTGAGCAGGAGTGCCGTGACGGCGGCGAGAGCCGGGAGCAGGTATTGAGCGCGCATTGCGTAACCTTTTTCGTGGTTGTCGGATGTGTCTGGTTCGTCTTTGAGGTCCGTTAACGGAATTCGACAAAAGCGAGCATATAACAGCACGCTCACGCGGATTCCGTGCGCAGATAACGTTTTGGGCCAGCCCTACTGAGCGTGGACAGGCTTCCCCGTGTCTCAGTATGACCGGAAGCGTGTTTCGCGCGGATTTCGCGCCCGCGGGTCGCCCGTCGCGACCGGGCGGCCCGGCAGGTTGGACCATTGCGACCACGAGCCGGGGTAGAGCGCCGGTGAGAACCCGGCGATGGCCAGAGCGGCCGCCTCGTGCGCGGCGGTGACGCCGGAGCCGCAGTAGACGCCCACCGTGCCGCCCGCCGTGACTCCGAGCGCCTCGAACCGGGCGCGCAGTTCGGCGGCCGGGAGGAAACGCCCGTCGAGGGTGAGGTTGTCGGCCGTGGGCGCGCTGATCGCGCCGGGGATGTGGCCGGCACGAGGATCGACCGGCTCCGTGTCACCGCGGTAGCGCTCCGCAGCGCGGGCGTCGAGGAGCGCGCCGGTCTGCGCGAGCGCGGCGGCGGCATCCGTGTCGAGCACAGGCAGCACCCCGTCGGAGAGGGTGATCGTGCCCGGACGGACCGTTTCCGCGCTCAGCTCTGTTGCGGCCAGTCCGCCGGCCGCGAGCGGCAGGCCGGCAGTGCGCCAGGCGGCGAGCGACCCGTCGAGAAGCAGCACGTCGCGCACCCCGGCGTGACGCAGCAGCCACCAGGCACGGGCTGCCGTCATCCCGCCCAGGTCGTCGTAGACCACGACCGTGTCGCCGTCACGAAGCCCCCAGCGGCGCGCGGCTGCCTGCAGGGTCGCACGGGTGGGCAACGGATGCCGCCCGTCGGCCGGTTCGCCGGGCCGGGCCAACTCGGTCTCCAGGTCGACGTACACGGCGCCGGGGATGTGGCCGGCCCGGTATTCGTCCGGCCCGGGCGGGCCACCCAGCTTCCAGCGCACGTCCAGCACCCGAACGTCGCTTCGGCACTCGAGCATGGCTGCCAATTCGTCGGCCGTGATCAGTATTCGCACGCGCTCACGCTACCTCGGCGGACGTAGACTTGAGTAAGTGAGCAGCTATTGGACCCTTCTGAAGACTCCGGGCGTTGCTCGCGTCATCGCGGCACAGCTGACCGCTCGGTTCCCCTTCGGGATGCTGTCGCTCGCGTTCCTGATCCACATCGAGCAGGTCTTCGACTCCTACGGCGCCGCCGGCCTCGTGCTGGGCGCCATGAGCATCGGCCAGGCCGTCGCCGGGCCACTCACCAGCCGCCTGATGGGCCGCTGGGGCATGCGTCCGGTGATCACGGCCACCCTCGTCGTCTGCGCGACCTCCATCGTGACAATGGCTCTGGTCAGCATGCCCATTTACGTTCTGATGGCCGTGGGGCTCATCGCCGGGTTGTCCACACCGCCGATTCAGCCGGCCGTGCGCACCATTTACCCGAAGATCGTCAACTCCCGCCAGCTCACGCCGCTGTTCTCGCTCGACGCGTCGGCCCAGGAGATCATCTGGGTGCTGGGCCCGGTAATTGCCACGTTCGTGGCCATCCAGGTCAGCCCGGTCGCCGGCATCCTGCTCGCCGCCATCTTCCTCATCGGCGGCGGCGTCTGGTTTCTGGTGCTGCCCGAGGTCGGCCGGGTGCGCATCCCCCGTAGCCGCCGCAAACTCGGCGTCGTTCTCAAACGCCCGGCGGTCATGCTCAGCACCATCGTCGGCTTCATGCTGGTAGCCGCCTGCGCCTCCGTCGAGGCGGGTGTGGTGGCCGCGTTCGGGCACGGCAGCGCGGACTCGGGCTGGGTGCTCGGCATCTTCGCTCTCGGCTCGCTGATCGGCGGGCTCGCCCTCGGCCACGCCCCGATCGGCCCTTGGGCGTTGGCCGCACGGATGCTCATCGTCACCGTCGGCCTCGGTCTCGCCACCCTTGGGCTCAGCTTCTGGTGGCTGGCAGCCACCCTGCTGCTGGCGGGAATCGGAATCGCGCCGGCCTTCGCCGTCCTCTTCGGCATCGTGTCCGCGAGCGTCAAGTTCAGTGACACCGCGGAGGCCTACGGCTGGGTGGGCACCGGCCAGCTGATGGGCGCCGCCCTGGGTTCCGCCATCGCCGGTTTCATGATCGACCAGAGCGGCGCCACGGCGGCCATCGCGGTCGCGGCCGGCTTCGCGGGCCTCGGCACGATCATCCCCGCGCTCGGCCGGCGTTGGCACCCCGACCTCCGCGGCCGCGATGCGAGCCCGCTCCCCGACACCGCACCGATCCAGGTGCAGGTCTCCTAGCCGCCATCGCTCATCGCGCGGTGAACCGTCACCATCGCGGGGTTGAGCGTCGCGCGCACCCCTCAATCGTGTCGTTTCACGCCTCGGCGCAGGAGGACGAGGTTAGATGGGAGGATGACGCTTTCACCGGTACTTCCCCTGCATGACGGACACGGTATCCCCCAGCTCGGGCTCGGCGTGTACAAGATCGCGGATGCCGCGGCGGCCGACGCTGTGCAGGTCGCCCTGGAGGCCGGTTACCGCCACATCGACACCGCGGCGCTCTACGACAACGAGACCGGCGTCGGCCAGGGCGCCGCCCGCTCCGGCCTGCCCCGTGAGGACGTGTTCGTCACCACGAAGGTCTGGAACGACCAGCACGGCTACGACACGACCCTGCGCGCCTTCGACGTGAGCCTCGGCAAACTCGGCTTCGACTACGTCGACCTCTATCTGATCCACTGGCCCGCACCCCGCCAGAACCGCTTCGTCGACACCTGGCGCGCCCTCGAGACGCTGCGCGCCTCTGGCCGCGCCCGGTCGATCGGGGTGTCCAATTTCCAGCCGCACCACCTGGACCGCCTGCTGGCCGAAACGGATGTCGTTCCGGTCATCAACCAGGTGGAGCTGCACCCGTGGCTGCAGCAGTCCACCGTGCGCGAGTACGACGCGGCCCACGGCATCCTCACCGAGGCCTGGTCGCCGTTGGCCCGCGGCCGCGCGATCGGCAACGAGACCCTCGACGCCATCGGCGCCCGGCACGGCAAGACGGCCGCACAGGTGGTCATCCGCTGGCACCTCGAGCTGGGCAATGTGGTGATTCCGAAGTCGGTGACACCGGTGCGCATCCGGGAAAACTTCGACGTCTTCGACTTCACACTCACCGCCGGCGACCATGCCGCGATCGCCGCCATCGACGACGGCCAGCGCACCGGCAAAGATCCCGACGACCTGGACTGAATCTCAGCTCGACCCGGAGCGGTGCCCGCGGGTCGCGCTCAGGGCCCTGCGTCCCTCTCCCGCGCCCCTCTCCCGCGCCCCTCTCCCGCGCCTCTGACGAATTCGACGGAGATTTTGGCTGAATCCCGCCCAAACGACACGAAAACCGGCTTCAACCCAAAAATCTCCGTCGAATTGGTTCGCCGGAGCCGCAGTGCCTTGCGACAATGCCGCCTCCACAGGTCCGCGCGAGAGTCCCCGTTCCGGTCGAGAGCGACCCGCGGAACGGGCACTCCCGACCGGACAGGTGCTACCAGCGGCGGTGGATCTGGTCGCGCAGCATCCGGTCGTAGATATCCTGCACGCCCTCGTTGAACCCGACGCTGAGCGGGGCGACCGAACCGGCAGCGGCGTTGCCGCGAGCCTGCTGCACCGATCGGGCCCCGGGGATGACCGAGCTGATGCCGTCAATCTGGGCGACCCAGGCCAGCGCGGCCTGCGCGGGCGTGAGCTCCTCGGTCAGGGAACCCACGAGCGCCGCGAACTCCGCGGCGGCTGCCAGACCGGTCTCATAGTCCACACCGGAGAAGGTCTCGCCGACGTCGAAGGCGCTGCCGTCGCGGTTGTAGTTGCGGTGGTCGTTCGCAGCGAAGGTTGTCTCCCGGGTGTATTTTCCGGTCAGCAGGCCGCTCGCCAACGGAACGCGGGCGATGATGCCCACACCGGCGGCGCGCGCGGCCGGCACGACGGCCTCGAGCGGCTTCAGCCTGAACGCATTCAAGATGATCTGCACGCTGGCCAGGCCGGGCCGTTGGATGGCTGCGAGAGCCTGGTCGCAGGTCTCGACGCTCACCCCGTAGCCGGCGATGGCGCCCTCGGCGACGAGTGTGTCGAGCGCGTCGTAGACCTCGTCGGATTCGATCACGTCGCTCGGCGGGCAGTGCAGCTGCACGAGGTGCAGGGTGTCCATGCCGAGGTTCGTGCGGGACCGGTCGGTCCAGGCCCGGAAGTTGGCGAGCGTATAGTTCTCGGCCAGCTGGTCGACCCGTCGGCCCATCTTGGTGGCCACGGTGATGCCGGCGGCGGCGCTGCCGGCCAGGAATCGACCGATGATCTGCTCGCTGCGGCCGTCGCCGTAGACGTCGGCGGTGTCGAAGAAGGTGACGCCGGCGTCGACGGATGCCGCGAGCACCGCGGTCGCGTCGGCCTCCGACACGTCACCCCAGTCCGCTCCCAGCTGCCAAGTGCCCAGCCCGATCACGGAGACGGTTCGGCCGGTTTTTCCGAGGGTTCGTGTGTCCATTTCTCCAGCCTAGCCACGGAAGCTATAGCGGAAGCAGCGACCGACGGGGCAGCATCCCCGGACAAGGCCCCAGCCCCGACATTGTCGTCCGCGTCGATGACCCGGGCCAGTGCCCGGGCGAGCCGCGGACGGATGAGATGGTCGTTCGCTTCGACGCGGTGCATGGTGACGTGGCGCATCCGTTCGATCACCGTCATGGAGCCGGTCGCGATGAAGGCGTCCAGCACACCGTAGACCACGTCGACCGGCACCTGCACGGCCGCGATGTCGCTGACCACGGTCTGCGATTCGATGCAGTGCTCCAGCGATTTCACGAACGGGGTCCAGTTGCGCTCCGTCAGCTCGAAGATGCCCTTCGGCAGCAGTCGTGCGATGATGGCCGCGTTCGCGAGAGTGAACTCCTTGTTCAGCCGCAGGAAGTCGTAGGCGCGCAGGTAGGCGTTCACCCGGGCCCGCACCCAACGGTCACCGATGTCGGTCGGCGACAGGTAGACCGGCGGCCCCACGAGCACCACCCGGGACACCTGGGTTCGACGGGACGCGCGGGTGCGGGGCATCGCCGTCATCCGCGCCGCGATCAGGCTGCCGAGGGAGTGGCCCACCAGGATGAACGGCTCGCGGAGCTTCAGCGACCGGATCGTGGTGGCCAAGGCCTCGACGTGGTCCTCGAGCCGGTACTCGCACCCCTCGGGGATCGGCGATTCGCCGAAACCCAGGATGTCGACGGCGATGACCCGGTGCCTGGGCACAAGCAGTGGCACCAGTTCCCGGAACGTTTCCGAGGAGGAGGCGATGCCGTGCACGAGGATCACGACCGGACCGGTTCCCTCATCGATCGCGATATGCAGCAGCGGCGGGCGTGACCAGCCGAACCGTTCGCAGAGGGTCGCCCACCAGGTCATGGTTCCAGTATCGCCGTGAACGGCGTTCCCGATCCATTCGGCGACCGGTGTAGGCGGCGCATGCACGCGACGCGCGCGCCGCATGCCGAGACTCGATTGTGATCCAGAGCCGGCGACAGCGGTCGTACAGTGGGGCCATGAAGCGTTTACCCGCGATCGCCGCGGTACTCCTCAGTACACTGCTGCTGGCCGGATGCTCCGTGCCCGGCGTTTCCACCGACTCCGGCGGCTCCGCCACGTCCCCGGGCCTCGCCGAACCGGGCGTCGTCAATCCGGGGACCGTCACACCCGGCGCCGAACCCGGCGCCCCAGGCGAGTCTCTCGACTCGCGCACCTTCCCGGACGGCAGCACGGGCGAAATCGCCTCCAGCCAGCGCGACGTGATCACCACAGGGATGGTGTCGATCACCGTGAAGGACCCGATCGCATCCGTGCAGGATGCCGTCACCATCACCGAGCAGGCCGGTGGTCGGATCGACAGCCGCACCGAGAACCCCGCCACCGGCAACCAGCCGGCGAGCGCGAACCTCACCCTGCGCATCCCCTCGGATGAGCTCGACCGCACGCTGGCGGAGCTGAAGCAGCTCGGCACCGTCAACTTCGTGTCGCTCAACGCGTCGGACATCACTCAGCAGACCCAGGACCTCGATGCCCGGATCACCTCGCTGCAAACCTCGGTCGACCGGTTACTTGCCCTGATGACGAGCGCCACGAACACGACCGACCTGATCGCCGTCGAGAACGCGCTGGCCGAGCGGCAGAGCGAGCTCGAGGGGTTGCAGGCGCAGCGGGACTACCTGTCCGACCAGGTCGATTTCTCGACCATCACGCTCGACCTGTACTCGACCGGCACAGTGGATCCCGGCACCCCGGACGACTTCTGGGATGCCATCGCGGCCGGCTGGAACGCCCTCCTGACAGCTCTCGGTACCGCGATCGTGGCCATCGGCTTCGCGCTGCCCTGGCTGCTCGCTCTCGGACTGGTCGCAGCAATCGTCTACCTGGTGATCCGGTTGGCACGCAAGCGGCGCACGCCTGCGTAAACTTATTTGGTGTACACGACCGCCGAACTCTCCCCGCTCGGTGACGAGCTTCTCGAACGTATCCGTTCTCGTGCCGCGACGCATGACCGGGACAATACGTTCCCCGCCGACGATCTCGCCGACCTGATCGCCTCCGGTTACCTCCGCTCGCTCGTGCCCGTCTCCCATGGTGGCCTCGGGCGCAGCGTGCAGCAGGTCGCCGACGACCAGATCCGGCTCGCCGCCCACGCCCCGGCCACGGCCCTCGCCGTCAACATGCACCTCGTCTGGACGGGCGTGGCTCTCACCCTGCATCAGCGCGGCGACGACAGCCTCGCTTGCGTGCTGCACGGCGCCGCCGCAGGCGAGATCTTCGGCTTCGGCGTGAGCGAGCCGGGCAACGACCTCGTGCTCTCCGATTCGATCACGACGGCCGCCCCGCAGCCAGACGGCGGCTACCGGTTCACCGGCACCAAGATTTTCACCACGCTCTCCCCGGCGTGGACCCGGCTCGGCACCATGGGCATCGACCGGGACTCCGTTGACGGCCCGAAAATCGTCTGGGCGTTCATCGACCGGGGCGACCCGGGCGTCAGTCAGCAGGATGACTGGGACACCCTGGGCATGCGGGCCAGCCAGAGCCGCAGCACCGTGCTCACCGGCGCATCCGCCCGCCCGGAGCAGGTCTTCCGGCGGCTGGATCCCGGGCCGAACCCTGACCCGCTGATCTTCGCGATCTTCGCCAATTTCGAGATCCTGCTGGCGGCCGTGTACACCGGCATCGGCCGGCGCGCGGTCGAGCTGGCCGTGCTGGCGGCGAAGCGGCGCACGTCGCTCAAGCACGACGGCCGAACCCTGGCGCAGGACCCGGACATCCGTTGGCGCGTCGCGGAGGCCGCGATGATGATGGATGGCCTGTACCCCCAGCTCGACGCCCTCGCCCACGATCTCGCCACTCAGGCCGACCACGGCCCGCAGTGGTTCCCGCTCCTGTCGGGCCTGAAGTATCGCGCCACCGAGACCGCGCGCCTGGTCGTCGACCAGGCGCTGCGGGTCAGCGGCGGCTCGTCGTACTTCGCCGGGAACGAGCTCGGGCGACTGTACCGCGACGTTCTGGCCGGGCTCTTCCACCCGTCCGACGCCGAATCGGCGCACGCCACCGTGGCTGCCGCCTGGCTGGGTCCGCTCGATGTCTGATGTCACCCGCGCGATCAACGTCTTCGACAGCGCCGCCTACACCCGCTCGGTCCTCGACCTCACCATGCGGCTCGCGGAGGTCATCTTCGCGGCCGGTGCCGGAGCCGAAGACGCCACGGCCGCCATGGAGGCCATCACCCGCGCCTACGGGCTGAGGGGAACCGAGGCCAACGTCACGCACACGATCATCGCGCTCACCCACGAGGACCCGGCCACGCACGAGTCCATCACCCGGAGCCGCAACGTCAAGTACCGCTCGCTCAACTACAGCAAGCTCGCAGCCACCTCCGAGCTGATCGCCGAGATCCTCGACTCGCCGCCGGACGTCGCCGATGCCCGCAAACGCCTGGCCACCATCGTCAGCGCCAAGCCGCAGGTACCGGCCCTGTACCGCCGGCTGGGCTGGAGCCTCGTCGGAGCCGGGGCCGCCGTGCTCATCGGCGGCGGGCTGGTCGTCTGCGTCGCCGCCTTCGTCGCCACCTTCTTCATCGACCTGATCACGACCTCGCTCGACCGCCGGCAGGTTCCCGTGTTCTACCAAAACGTGGTGGGCGGGGCGATCGGGCCGCTTGTCGCCGCGATCGTCGCACTCATCGACACCTCCGCGAATCCGTCCCTGGTCGTCATCGCGACCATCATCATGCTCCTGGCCGGCGTCACCACCTTCGGCGCGGTCCACGACACACTGTCGGGCTTCTACCTGACCGGCACGGCACGGATGATGGAGGCCCTGTTGATCACGGGCGGCCTGGTCACCGGCGTGGCCGGGGCGTCACTACTGGTGGCCCGCTTCGGGTTCCAGTTGCGCGTCGATGCCAACCTCACGCCGACCCTGGCCGACGTGCCCGTGATGCTCGCCGCCGCCATGGTCATCGTCGCCGGTTTCGGCCTCGCCGTGCAGGTGCCGTGGCGGGCGTTCTGGGTGGTCTGCCTGCTCGGCGCCGTCGCAGAGCTGCTCTATCTGGGTGGGGCGAGCGCCGGCTTCGGCCTGGTCTGGTCGTCTGCTCTCAGCGCCATGGGTGTCGGTCTGCTGGCCGCGATCGCGGCCCGGATCGTGCGCACTCCCCCGCTGGTGATCGTCGTTTCCGCGCTCGTCCCCCTCGTTCCGGGGCTGATCCTGTTCCGCGGCCTGCTGCAGCTGTCCGACGGCAACATCGACGGCCTACTCAGCATGCTGACCGCCGGTGCCGTGGCCGCCGCGCTGGCGGCGGGCGCCATCCTCGCCCAGTACGTGGTGCAGTTCGTCTGGGGTCCGGCGCGCAGGCTACAGCGCCGCTTCGTGGGGCCGCTGATGGCTTTGCCCATTCGGCTTGGCCGCGGCCCCGGCACCCGGATCTGACCCGGTGGACGAATCAAGCGGTTCCGGCTAGTTGGGAATATCCGCTTCGCCCTGCAGGTCTTCGATCTCCTCCTCAACGAAGCGGTAAGGGATCGGTTCCTCTGTTTCGTGGCCGATCCGGAAACGGCGGCGCACGGTTGAGCCGTCTTCCGTCTCCTCAAGCACGACCTCCTGCTGATACTCGCCGTTCACGTACTCGAGTTTCCGGGGCGTGCCGGCGGCGATCACGTTGGGTCCGTAGAAAATGGCCTCGTAGGTGGTCATGTCGCTCATATTTGGATCCCTTTCTCCGGGTGGAGACGTCTGCCTCCCTGGCGGGGCGCGTCGGTCTCAGCCTACGGCCGGGCGCGCAAGTTGCACAGGGCCGGGTGCCGGTGCGAGCGGGAAGGTGCCGTTTCGCGGCAACCCGCGTAGGGTCGAAGTCACGGTGCCGCTGGGGCTCGGTTCGAAGGAGTACACATGGCTGACAAATCACCCAAGAAGGACGCATCCAAAAAGGTTGCCGGCAAGTCCTTGAAAGAAAAGCGTGCCGACAAGCACGCGAAGGCGAACGAGACGACCGAGAAGGCCCGCAAGGCCTAGCGCCTGCTCCACGAATAAACTCAGGGTGTTGCCGCGCTAGCCGCGGCAACACCCTTTTATAGTCCGAAAGGACCTGCCGATGACCCTTCCCGTTATGGACACCCAAGTGGGCTACCCGGCCGGGCAGACCGAGGGCACCGCGACGGTGCTGCACGTCGAGCCGCTTCCGACCGGACTGCTTGCCGTGCTCCTCGACACCACCCCCGTGCACCCGGTCGACGCAGGCTGGCCCGACCAGGGTCCCGACCGGGCCGTGCTGCGCGCCCAGGGAATCGAGCTGCCGGTGCTGGACTGCGTCGTCGGAGCAACGGACGGGTCGGCGCTGCACCTCGGCCGGGACATCCCGGTGCCGAAGGGAACACCCGGCTGGGCGTTCGTCGTGGCTCACATCGTGCAGCCCCATGCCGCGCTGGTCGAGGGGCAGCCGGTCGACGCCGTCGTCGACACCGGCTACCGGCGGCGAATGTCCGCGGGCCACACCGCGTGCCACCTCGCCTCCCTCGCCCTCAACCTGGCTCTCGCAAACCGGTGGAAGAAGGACGTGCGCACCGACGCCCTCGGCAGCCCCGACTTCGACGGCACCGCGATCGACGTGTCCCTCATCGGCGAGAACGGATCCGTGGACGCCTACCGGCTCGGCAAATCCCTGCGCCGCAAGGGCTTCGTCACCGAGGAACTGGCCGACCAACTGGCCGAGATCGAATCGATGCTGAACACCGCTCTCGCCGGGTGGGTGGCTACGGACGCAAGCGTGCGCATCGACCGGGACGGCCCACTGCTGACCGACCGCCGGTACTGGGTCTGTGAGCTGCCGGTACACGACGTGCGCATCCCCTGCGGCGGCACCCACGTTTCCTCCCTGACCGAGCTCGGTGCTGTGCGCGTGGCGCTGTCGACAACCGACGTGGAGGGCACGACCGTGCTCACCATGGAGACGTTCGTCGGCCGATCGGCGCTCGGCGGCTGAGGCCGGTGCAGGTCGGCACGTGAACTCGGCCTGGATCAGAAACTTTCATTTCGGAGATTTTTGCGACACGCCGTTCACCCCGGCGCAACACGCCGCATGAACCGAAACGTCCGCGTTTGGCGACGGAATGGCTCGTCGGCCTGAAGACGAGAACAGAAAGACGAAGACAGAAAGACCGTGACAAAGAAGAAGGCCCCCGGTTTCCCAGGGGCCTGCGACTGACGATTATCACTATCTCGGTGGAGCTAAGGAGATTCGAACTCCTGACCTTCTCATTGCGAACGAGACGCGCTACCAACTGCGCCATAGCCCCCAACCGCTTATGCAGAATATCACGCGCGGCGACCGAGTTTCGCCGAACCGCCCGCTAGAGCCCGAATCCGCCCGGGTTCGGTCAGCCGACGGCGCGGCGACGGCGCAGCACGTCGTCGAGGTCGCTCATGCCGGGGGCGGTGTCTCCGACGACGCCCATCGACGCGAACCGGCTCGCTGCGGGCACGACCGGAGCGTTCTCGCGACCGGGCACCGCACGCGTGAGCGGGGTGACGGCCACCTCGAGGGCCGCGGCCCGGCGGGCGAGTTCAGCCTCTGCGGCTACCTTCCGCAGCTCGGCGGCGGCATCCACGGATGCCATCGCCGCCTGGGCGACGGATCCGCGCGACAGGTGCATCGGCCGAGGCAGCGGCAGCGGCGTCCAGCTCGGGGCGACGACCGGCGTCTCCTCGAGGTGCACGGACTCGAAGGCCTGCCCGACGCGGGCGGAGGGGGAGCTGACCTCTGAGCCATTCGCGGCGGCGGCGTGCTGGTGGGCGCGGCGAGATGTGCGGGCGAGGCGCGACAGCGCCCCGACAGCGAGCGCGACCGTGGCCAGGCCGCCGAGGACTGCGGTCCAGGCTCCGCCCGCTGCGACCGCGACAACCCCGGAGACGAAGAAAAGGATGCCCCCGAGCAGGATCAGGGAGGTCAACGCTCGCACCCGGCGCAGACGCAGAGCGCGAGCGCGACCCGGCGAGCCGGCCACAACCGCGGCACCGGCGGCGCCGGCACGCACGGCGGAAGCCTGGGCAGCGACCTCTCGGGCGGCAGCGGCACGATTTATGGCGGCCAGGGCCGCGGCGGAGCGCCGGGCGGACGCGGCGGCATCCGTCACCGCCTTCGCCTCGGCTCGGGCATCGTCTTCGGCCTGGGCCAGCAGCTTGCGTTGGTTCAGGACGGTTCGGGCGTTCGCTTCGAGCCGCACCTGCTGGGGCACCTCCGACGTTTCCGCCAGAATGCGCAAGGTCTGCTGCAAGCGAACGGCGTTGCGCTCGGTGGTGAGGTACTGGCGTCGGCGCGCCCAGGTCGGCATGAGGTAGGTCACCCACAGGGCAGCCGCGACCGCAATCATCACTCCCCCGCCCAGGACCTCGCTACTCATAGTCTCTAAGGTAGGAGGGCCGTAGCCACGCGGTGATGATTATCGAGGGTGTGTCACGGGCAATTCCCGCACTCATCGGTCACTCACCGTCAACGGATGCGCGGCCGCGGCCCGATCGACGTCCGTCACCCGGGCGGCGTCGGCCGGCACCTGGCCGAACTGCCAGCGATGCAGCACGCCCTGGCGCACCTCTTCGGCCACCAGCCCGAAGCAAAAATGGTCGCGCCAGTCGCCGTTGATGTGAATGTACCGGCGGCGCAGACCCTCGTAGCGGAAGCCGAGTTTCTCGACGACCCGCAGCGAGGGCACATTCTCGGGTCGGATGCAGATCTCCATGCGGTGCAGCCCGAGCTGGCCGAAGCAGTAGTCGGTGGCCAGGGCTACGGCTGTGGGCGTGATCGCCTTCCCCGCGAATTCCTCGCCCACCCAATAGCCGATGGTGGCCGACGACAGGGAGCCCCAGGTGATCGACGACACGTTGAGCTGGCCGGCCAGCTCGCCCTGGTGTTCGATCAGGAACGGCAGCCCGCTGCCGACACGTGAGTGCGCAAGCAGGCTGCGGATGCTGGCGCGGGTGTCGAAGGACATCGGCGCATAGGGACTGGTGGCCTCCCAGGTGCGCAGCCAGCCCCGGTTTTCCATCAGGGAACGGTCGAGGTTGCGGTCGTCGCGCAATCGAATCGGTCGCAGTGTGACGGGACCCTCATGAAGCGTCGGTATTGCGATCGCCACAGTGTGCCCGTCTACTCAGTGCCGAAATGGTGTTTCCTTAATCTACCGCGCGTGTTCTAGTCGAGAGTGGCGACGAACTCGTGCAGCCAGGGCCGCAGGTCCGGTCCGAGGTCCTCGCGGTCGACGGCAAGTTGCACAATGGCCTTGATGTAGTCGAGGCGGTCGCCGGTGTCGTAGCGGCGGCCGCGGAAAATGACCCCGTACACGCCGCCGCTGGTGGCCGGGTTCAGCGCCATCTCCTGCAGCGCGTCGGTGAGCTGGATCTCGTTACCCTTGCCCGGCTGGGTGCGCTCGAGCACCTCGAAGACCTCGGGGCGTAGCACATAGCGGCCGATGATGGCCAGGTTCGACGGGGCATCCTCGGTGCTGGGCTTCTCGACCAGCCCGGTGACCCGCACCACGTCGGGATCGTCGGTGGCCTCGACCGCGGCCGCTCCGTAGAGGTGGATCTGGGAGGGCTCCACCTCCATCAGGGCGATGATGCTGGTATTGCGCGTGCCCTGCTCGGCGAGCATTTTCGCCAACAGCGGGTCGCGCTCGTCGATGATGTCGTCACCGAGCAGCACCGCGAACGGTTCGTTGCCAACATGCATCTTGGCCCGCAGCACCGCGTGGCCGAGGCCCAGCGGGTCACCCTGGCGTACGTAGTGGATGTCGGCCAGGTCGGTGGCGTGGTTGACCTTCTCCAGTCGGCTGTGGTCACCCTTTTTCTTCAGGATCGCCTCGAGTTCGGTCATGCGGTCGAAGTGGTTTTCCAGCGCGTTCTTGTTGCGCCCGGTGACCATCAGCACGTCGGTCAGGCCCGCGGCCACGGCCTCCTCCACCACGTACTGGATCGCTGGTTTGTCGACGACCGGCAGCATCTCCTTCGGCATGGCCTTGGTGGCCGGAAGAAAACGAGTGCCCAGTCCTGCAGCAGGAATGACGGCTTTGGTAATTGATGTCCCCATGGTCCCTACGATATCGGCATCTAGGATGAGATATATGGATTCCGATATCGGTCACCGAAAGCGCGCGCTTCGCGCCGAGCTGCGGGAGCGCCGCCAGAACCTGACCTCGGTCGAGCGGGATGCCGCCACGGCCGGATTCACCCAGAATCTGCAGAGCATCACCCTGGATCTGTCGGCCCGGTCCATCTCCTGCTATCTGTCCTCCCGCAACGAACCGGACACCCGCCCGTTCGTGAACTGGGCGGAGGCCCAGGGCATCCGGGTGCTGTTTCCGGTATCCCGCGATGACGGACTCCTCGACTGGACCGTCGGCGAGGACCAGACCGAATTCGAGGGTCTCTCGGGCGCCCCCGAGGCAGGCGGCAGCCTGTTGGGCCCGATCGCGATCAATGACGTTGACCTCATCATCGTGCCGGCCGCCGCCGTCGATGCAACCGGCCTGCGCATGGGCTGGGGTCGCGGCTACTACGACAAGACCCTAGGCTCGATGGAGAAGTGCCCGCCGGTGTATGCCGTCGTCTTCGAGAACGAATACGTCGACGAGGTGCCCCGCGAGGTTCACGACCAGCCGGTCGACGGCTTGGTCACCCCGACGCGCATCATCGCGTTCTGATCGGCCCGCCCCCTACTTCCTGTTCAGCGAAAGCCATTTCATAATCGGAGATTCCGGCCCGTGGGCCGGTCCCCCATCGGAGTTCCAGTGCCTACCTATTCCTACCGCTGCACCGAGTGCGACACCGCGTTCGACATCCAGCAAGCATTCACCGACAACTCGCTCACCACCTGCCCGACCTGTGCCGGCAAGCTGCGCAAGGTCTTCTCGTCCATCGGCGTGACCTTCAGCGGTTCCGGCTTCTACAGCAACGACGCCCGGTCGGATGCGAAGCGCTCGCTCGAGCGCTCGTCGAAGACCCCAGACAAAAAGTCAGACAAGAGCTCAGACGCGAAGTCGGGCGATTCCGGCACCGGTTCCGGCTCCTCCAGCGAGAAGTCCGCGGCCCCCGCGAGAGACAGTTCCGGCCCGAGAAAAGTCGCAAGCACCAGCACCAGTAACACACCCGCGCCCGCGCCCGCCGCGAAGGCCTCCTAGCCCCAGCACGTCAGAGCGTCAGCACACCAGCACACCAGCACACCACTCGCCTGTCCCGGCGCCGAGACCTCACCGGAGTATCACCATGATTCAGGGCTTCAAAGAATTCATTATGCGCGGCAACGTCATCGAGCTTGCTGTTGCCGTGGTCATCGGCGCGGCGTTCACCGGGGTGGTCAGCGCGATCGTCACGGGCATCTTCAACCCGCTGATCGCGGCGATCTTCGACTCGGAGAGCCTGGCGGAGGCGATGGTCATCGGCCTTCCCGGCGGGGGCGGTCTGTCGTTCGGACTCGTGCTCGCCGCGGCCATCAACTTCCTGCTGGTCGCGGCCGTCGTCTATTTCGTCTTCGTGATGCCGCTCAACCACCTCAAGCACGCGCAGGAGCGTCGCCGTGCAGCCGGGATTCCCTCCACCGCCGATGCCGCCGCCCCCACAACGGAACTCGACCTCCTGACCGAGATCCGCGACCTGCTGGCCGCCGGCGCGACGCTCGACCAGGGCTCGAAGCACACGCTCTAGCTGGCTGAGGCCTCATCGCCTGGTTACCGCTCTCGGCAAACCAAATCTGACCGGCCCCGGTTGACGCTGCTCAGTACAGGTGGAAGGCCGCGTCCGGAGCGTGTGGCGGATACCGAACGGTACAAGCGCTGCTGCACAGCGGGCAGGGGTCGTGGCCAACTCAGGAGATCCGTCCGGCCGGGTCGGGCATCCGCGCCGGTTCCGCACTGCTCCGCGGCGGCTCGTGAATGCGGCCGGCGGATGTCCTGAGTTAGCCACACACACACACACACACACACACACGGACTCGGGCTCGGGCTCGGCGGGTCCATCGCCCACGACGATGAGGCCTCACTCATCCACGGCAGTCACCAACTCCGTCCCTTCGGCTACCAGTGCGGCGGGCGGTCCTGACGGAGCCGTTCGTCGTTGACGCCGCGGGTTCCCGGTCCGGTGGGATCGGCGGGCACGATGCCGCCCTCCTCGCGCAGAACCGGTGGGTGCGGATCAGGGTCGGTGTCGGGCGCGGGCGTCAGCCGAGCACGCCGGGACGTGCCGGCCGATTTGACGACGAATTGCCGGGGAACGACGGATGCGTCCAGGTGGCCGACCTTGTCCCGGTGGTCGAACTCGTCGAGACCATCCCGCTCGGGTACGCCGCGCTCAGGCACCAGGTCGGCGCACCGGACCGGACGAACCACGCCCCGTCGAACCTGGCCCCGTCGAACCATGCCCCGTCGAACCATGCCCCGTCGAACCCTGCGCGGCCGAGCCATGCGCGGAGGATCCGGCAGCCGCCGACGGCACCGACAGGCCGACGAGTGCCGCCACGCGGGCGGCCACCGCGTCCGGGTTGCTGAAGAGTTCGAAGCTGTGCACCCGCAGGTAGTGCCAGCCGAGGCGGCGCAGCACTTCGGGGCGGAGCCTCAGGGACTCGCGCAGGCTCGACCGGCCGACGACGGCATCCGTTTCGACGACGACGGCACGGCCCGCGTGCGAGCCGGCGAGGGCCAGCTTGCCGCGGTGGCCGAGCGACACGGTGAGGCCAAGCCGTTCCAGGCGGCGGGCCAGGTCGACCAGCATTGCCTCGCTCACGTCGGGAACCTGTGCCTCATTGCGGCGCGCCTCGGTCTCACTGAGTACCTGCGAGAGCGCGAGGATGCCGTGGCGCTGGCGATCCTCGTCGATGTCGGAGGGGCGGAAGCAGGAGACGATGTCCATGGCCCGGCGGGCGCGGGTCATGCCGATGGCCAGCAGCCGCTCGCCGCCCGGTTCACCGAGCGAACCGAAGTTCGTCAGGAGACGGCCGTGCGGGGTGCGGCCGTAGCCGATGGAGAAGATCACCCGGTCGCGGCTCTGCGCCACGGCCTGCTCGAGGGTGAGCACAGTGAATGGCTCGGCCCGGTCTTTCAGGATGAAGTCGGAGAGGTCGGTGCGCTTGGAGAAGGCGGACAGCACGGCCTGGTGCACACGCACGGAGTGCCGCGCGCTGGCCGTGATGACCATGAGTGATTCCTTCGGGCGCTTGACGGCGTGGTCCATGACGAGTTCGACGACCTTGGCCACCTCGGCGTCGACGCTTTCCACGGCCCCGGAGTCGGCGTCGGGCATGCCGTGCCCGCCGGCCACGTAGTTGATGGTGAGGCTGCCGTGCCCGAGGTAGCTGCCCGCCCAGGGCAGTGAGTCGATGCGTCCGCCGTAGAAGCGGTGGTTGACGAGTTCCGCGAGGTCTTCGCCGCCGGCGCGGTAGCTGCGGGTCAGGGTCAGGGTCGGCAGCAGCTCGCCGAGGCGGGCCAGGGCCGAGTCGGCGTGCAGGGCGTCGACGTTGGTCTCCTGCTCGACGCGGTCGTCGGCGGCGGCCGTGATGCCGGTCTCGAACGACGACGGTGTCTGCGTGACCGGGTCGCCGAACGCGACGATCTGCCGGCCGCGACGGATGGCGCCGACGTTCTCGGCCAGGGTGGTGGCGCCGGCGTCGACGAGCAGTACGGTGTCGAAGCTCATCTGGTCGTCGAGTGCCGCCACCTCGTAGGGCGAGGCCAGCCAGACCGGGGCGAGCACGCGGCCCAGGTGTGGGGCGGCCTTGTGCAGGCGGGTGGGGGTGGCCCGGTCGGCGCGCAGCAGGCGCCTGAGGTTGTCGGCCTCCTCGGGCCAGTCGACGACGCCGATCTTCCAGGTCTCGGCGAGCAGCCAGGCGAGGAGCTGCCCGGTGGTCGAGGCGTGCGCCTCGTCGACCAGGCGGAAGTCGGCCTCGAGCCGGTCGAGAACCTGCGTGTTGGCGTTCAGGAGGGCCTTGTCGCCGCTGAGCATGCTCTCGAGCACGGACTGCCACCAGGCGAGTTCGAGCTCGTCGGCGACGTCTCTCTCGGACACGTGTCGCTGGGACAGGTCGGTCATCAGCGGGTCGAGATTGTGCGCGCGCAAAGTCGCGAGCAGCGCGGTGCGCTCATGCAGGTTCGCCAGTACCTCGCTCTCGGCGGCCAGGCCGGAGATCACGTAAATGAGCTCCTTCACCGGGCGGTTCGACAGCTGACGGGTGGTTCCGGCCGCTCCGAGCGGAATGTCGAGGCTCGCGAGGTCTTCCGAGACGCGCTGGTAGGCCACGTGCACATCCGAGATACCCACGGGCACCTCGGGGGTGACGCCGGCGACTACGAAGCGCTGCCACAGGGTGCGCTGCTGCTGGATGCGGCGCAGGCTCTCGTTCATGTCGCTCACGTGCACGCCGGGGCGCAGGTATTCCACAGCGAGCTTGCGCAGACGGCGACGGTTCGCGCCGGTCATCTCGGGCGACTCCCGGCGAGACGCGGTCGCGGAGATCAGTTCGGTCAGGGACCGGTCGAAGACAGCCGGCTGGAACTTGTCGAGCGTCTCCCGGATGTCGAGCAGCAGCCGCAGGTAGACGCCGAGCTCGGCGATGGTCTCGAACGGTCGCAGTCGGGTCTGGCCGACGAGTCCGGCGGCACGCTCGAGTAGGCGCGGGAGTTCGATCTGGTTGACCCGTTTGGCCAGCTGGTGCGCCGCCGAGGCGTCCGCGGTGGAGGTGAAGGAGGCTCCGTACCAGGGCGAGTCGCCGGGTCCGTAGCGGAATTCACCGAGTGCAGCCGCCTTGATCAGGGTGGCGGCGGCGGTCGGCCGACCCTGCGCCAGGCGTTCGAGCGCGCGTCGGTCGAGCCTGGCCGTGGTCGAGGGAGGTGAGGGCAGCTGCGCGAGGCGTGCCAGTTCACCGAGGGCGTCGAGAACGGACACCCCGAGCGCCGGGTCGCGGCGGGTGAGCGCCGACCGGTAGTCGAGCAGCACCTTGCGCAGGCGCACGAGCGCGTCGTCGACGTCGCCGACCATGGGCTGGGTGGCCTTCTCGTTGCGGGTGATCGACTGGATCAGGTCCCGGCGCAGGGTGCGGGGGGTCACGGCGACCCCGGGCAGCCCGACCTGCACTAGGCGGTGCGCGATACCGTCGAGGCTGGAGCGGCGGGCGCTGACAACGAGCACGCGCTTGTGCTGAGCGATGAGCGAGCCGATCGCGTTCACAATCGTCTGCGTGCCTCCGGTGCCGGGAAGGGTCTTCACGACGAGCGAGTTGCCGGCCGCGATCTGCGCGACGACGTTCTCCTGCTCGGAGTCGGCGTCAAGCAGAAGGATGTCGGTGGCCGGTGGCCGGGAGTCCTGACCGATCGGGACGACCGGGTTGTACGCGGTCTCGATGGCACGCCGGGCGTTGGTGTTGCCACCGATCGCGTCGAGCAGCGGATGGTCCAGACTGGCCGCATCGGCGGCGAGAGCGCGGCCGACGTCGGCGAACACGGAGGCCACGAGGCGCGGTACCACGTTGAACCAGGGCAGGTGCGAGGTGAGGCCGCGCAACCGGTCGATCACGGGCTGCGGTTTGAAGGCGCCGTTGGTGACGGCCAGCGCCACGAACGCATCGGCATCCAGAACGATCTCGAACTGGTCCTTCAGCGCGCGGCCCAGTTCCGGGTTGAGGAACGGCTGGCCCTTGAGCTTGAGTTCGAAATCGCGGCCGTAGCGGCGGATGGCGAGGGGGCGCAGTAGTACGGGTGCGCTGTAATTGACATCGTTGTGGCACCACTCGGCTAGGCCGATGGCCAGGTGCACCGATTCGATGCCGCGCATGGAGCGCAGTTCGATGCCCTTCTGGGTGATCTCGCCGGCCGCCAGACGCGCGTTGCGCAGGGCCAGCTCGTCGCGGATCAGGTTGGAGAGCAGAGCCGTCTTGCCGGTGATGAACTGGGGCAGACCGCCCGGATGGGTGGCGCTCAGTTCGATCCGCGTGCGGGGTCCGTCGCTGAAGTGCAGCAGCGGGGAACGCCCGCCCACTTCGGCGAGTTCGTCGCGCCAGCGCTGCCAGACCGGGTCGGCCACATTGCCCACGGTGAGGGACGGATCGCCCAAGCTGACCGCGTGCGGAGCCGCGGAATCGTGCGGGTCGGCGGGCGGAGCATCCTGAATCTCCGTCAGGATGCCGTCGTCATCTAGTTTCTTATCGAGGCGCCACACACTCGACACCATAAGCCAAATCCCTCCGATTCCCCGGCAGGCGGCCCGGAATTGCACGGATTCAGCCCCGAATTGTCTTAAAGCGGGGCTTCCGGATCCGCGTGCGGCCGTCAGCGATTCGGCTCGCCTCGGCGAGAATGGTGCAATGAAACTCCCCCTCGTCGAACTCCACCTGCACATCGAGGGAACCCTCGAACCGGAGCTGCTCTTCGAGCTGGCCGCGCGGAACGCGGTGACTCTGCCGTGGGCGTCGTTGGCGGAGCTGCGCGCCCAGTACGACTTCGCCGACCTGCAGTCGTTCCTGAACCTCTACTACCGGGCCCTGGACGTGCTGCGCGAACGGATCGACTTCACCGACCTGACCCGCGCCTACCTGGCCCGCGCCCGCACGGCCGGGGTGCGGCACGCGGAGCTCTTCTTCGACCCGCAGGCGCACACGAGCCGGGGCGTCCCGCTGGTCACCGCCCTAGCGGGGGTGCGCGACGCCTTGGACCGGTCGGTCGACGAGTGGGGCATCAGCACGAAGCTAATCGTGACGTTCCTCCGGGACCGTCCGCCCGCCGAGGCCCTGCAGATCCTTCGAGAGATTCTCGCCGGTGGGGTGCCGATCGACGGCATCGGGCTGGACTCGGCCGAGGTCGGCTATCCCCCGGAGCTCTTCACCGAGGTCTTCGCTCTGGCCCGCGAGAACGGTTTGCGCCTCGTGGCGCATGCGGGCGAGGAAGGACCGCCCGACTACGTCTGGCAGGCTCTCGACCTGCTCGGGGTGGAACGCGTCGACCACGGCATCCGCAGCCTGGAAGACGAGGTGCTGCTTGACCGGCTTGTGCGGGACCGCATCCCGCTCACGGTCTGCCCGTTCTCGAATGTGCGGCTGCGCGTGATCGACACCCTCGCCGATCACCCCATCGTGCGGATGCTCGACCGCGGGCTGCTCGCCTGCATCGCCTCCGACGACCCGGCCTACTTCGGCGGCTACATCGACGACAACCTGGCCGCGGTCGATGCGGAGTTCGGCCTGGGACCGGACCGGCTGGCCCTGCTCGCACGGAACGGGATCGAGGCGTCGTTCCTGACGAACGGGGAGAAGGCGGCCCTGGCTGCCGAGGTCGATGCCTGGCGTGCTGCCCAGCCGGCGCCGGCTACAGCCATCCGTTCTTCTTGAAGACGCCGAAGAGGCCGACGCCCATCGCGAGCATCAGGGCGAGTGCGAACGGGTAGCCGAACACCCAGGTGAGCTCGGGCATGTGGGTGAAGTTCATGCCGTAGATGGTGCCCACGAGCGTGGGAGCGAAGAGGATGGCCGCCCAGCTCGAGATCTTCTTGACCTCTTCGCTCTGGACGAGGCTGGTCTCGGACAACCGCCGGGTCTCCTCGTTCTGGCGCTGGGTGACAAGGGTGCTGTGCACGGTGAGGGCATTGTCGAGGAGCTGGCGGAACGCGTCGCCGCGCTCGACAACCCGCAGGGTGTGGTCGAGCACGTCGCGCAGGTGGTGGCTGAGCTCCGCGGGGACGTTGTAGGTGGTGAAGCCCTTCTGCAACGACTCCAGCATGCCCACGAGCGGCTGCGTCGCACGCTGGAACTCGATCACCTCCCGGGAGAGGTCATAGATGCGCCGGGCGACGGCCTGATCGCCGTCGAAGAGCTGGTCCTCGATCTCGTCGATGTCGTTCTCCAGCCCGGCGACGACCGGCCCGTACTCGTCGACGATCTGGTCGAGGATGGCGTAGAGCACGGCCTCCGGCCCGAGGGCCAGCAGCTCCGGCGTCTTCTCCATGCGCTCGCGCACCTGTGCGAGGTCTGGCGACTCGGCATGGCGGATGGTGGCCACGAAGTCGGGGCCCACGAAAACGTGCAGCTCACCGAACTCGACGCGTTCTTCCTGGTCGAGGTAGCGGGCCGGACGCAGCACGACGAAGAGGATGTCGTCGAAGCGTTCCAGCTTCGCCCGCTGGTGGCCCTTCAGCGCGTCTTCGACCGAGAGGTGGTGCAGGCTGAATTCGGCCGCGACCGAGCGCACCTCGTCGGGTGAGGGCCGGTACATCCCGATCCAGGCGAAGCCCTGGTGGGCCTTCATCACCTCATAGGTCTCGTCGAGCGTCGTCGGGTTCGCGGCCCTGCGGCCCTTCACATATACAGCGTTGTCGATCAGTGCCACGCGCGCTCCCTAACTACCAGATACCAGTGTCGCACCGGTAACGCCCGACGCTGACCGGCACCGGCGGCGGCGGGCGGTACGTTGGGGGCGTGAACCCTGAACCAGACGGTGACGACGTCGTCATCGTCATCGCTCCCCGCGGGGCCACGGATGCCGCAGACCGCCGGTTCCTGGCCGCCGCGGCCGCCGTGGTGCTCGGCGTCGATCCACTCTTCGTGCGCATCGACCGGCGCTGCTCGCACTGCGACGGCCGGGACCACGGCCGGCCCCAGGTGGCGGTTCCGCCGGGCACCACGTCAGGCTCCCGCGCCGCCTCCCACCCTGCCTCCCGCCCGCTGCACGTCAGCCTCAGCCGGGCCGGCAGGTGTGTCGCGTACGCCCTGACGTTTCTCGGGCCGGTCGGGATCGACATCGAGAGCGTCGCGGATGTCTCCCGGGCCAGGTTCGACGCCGTCGCGTTCGGACCGGCGGAGCTCGCCGTCCTGGGCGAGCTGTCGGGCGTCGACGCCGCCGAAGCGCGGGCCCGGCTGTGGACCGCGAAGGAGGCCGCACTGAAGTGCACCGGCGACGGGCTCCGGGTGGACCCCCGCGACCTCACCATCACCCTGCCGGGCCGCCGAAGCCCGGACGCACCGCGCCTCGCTGGCTGGCACGGGGCCCGCGTCCCCATCGATGCGATCATGCTCCGTGGCGTCGAGCCCGGCCCGGGACTGGTCGGAACAGTGGCTGTGCTCACCGAGGGCGTGCTCACCTCGGGCGAGCCGACCGTTCGCCTGGTGCCGGCCGCGGACATCCGTCACGACGCGAACGCGCCGGCTTAGAGCTTGGGCAGGGCGCTCCGGTAGATCCAGCGGTCGACGATGCGTCGGATGTCGCTGCTGTCGGTGTGCACGGAGAAGAACTCGACGAGGTCATCGGTGGAGATCCACCCGTGGCGGCGCGCCCGCGTGTAGGCGCGCACGGCGCCGAAGAAGGCGTCGTCGCCGAGCGACCGGCGCACCGCGTGCAGGGCCAGGGCGCCGCGCTTGTAGACCCGGTCGTCGAACATGGCGTGCGGCCCCGGTTCGCCGATGACGATGTCCCGCGGCAAGGCCTCGATCTCGGTCCGGTGCACGGCGGCACTCGCATCGGCCGTTGGTCCACCGCCGGCCTCCGCCCACAGCCACTCGGCGTAGCAGGCGAACCCCTCGTGCAGCCAAATGTCCTGCCACCGCACGACGGTCAGGCTGTTGCCGAACCACTGGTGGGCCAGTTCGTGGGCGATCAGCCGGTCGCTGCCGTGCGCACCGTCGACGTGGTTGCGACCGAAAATGGCAAGACCGTGGGCCTCGAGCGGGATCTCCAGCTCGTCGTCGGTGACCACGACCGAGTAGGCGTCGAACGGGTAGGGACCGAAGAGGTCGGCGAAGAGGGAGATCATCTCCGGAAGTCGGGCGAAGTCCACCGCCACCTCGCGAGCGAGGTTTGCCGGGAAGAAGATGCGTTGGGCCACCGGGGCGGCGGCGGCGTCGGCGCGCCGGTAACGGCCGATCAGCACCGTGGCCAGGTAAGTGGCCATCGGCTCCTTCACCTCGTAGGTCCAGCTGGTGCGGCCAGACCGGCTCGTGCGCGCGATCAACGTACCGTTCGCCACGACCGTGTAGGGGTCCTCGCAGCTGACCCGGATGCGGAACGAGGCCTTGTTGCTGGGGTGGTCGTTGCAGGGGAACCACGACGCCGACCCCGTGGGCTGGCCGGCCACGAGCACGCCGTCGTCGAGTTCCTCCCAGCCGACCTCGCCCCAGATGCTCTTCAACGGATGCGGCGCGCCGCGATACCGCACGGTCACCTCGAACAGCGCCCCGGCCTCGATCGTCGCCACCACCGTGATGGTGAGCTTGCGCGCGCTCTGGCTCACCTTCAGCGCCCGCACCCCGTCGACGGTGACCCGGTCCACAGTGAGACCGTCGAAGTCGAGGCTGAACCGGTCCAGCCTCATCGATGCCCGGGCCTGCACGGTGGCCGTGGCCCGCAGCTGATTGGTGGCCACCCGGTAGTCGAGGTTCAGGTCGTAGTGCAGGGCGAGGTAACCGCCATTCCCGTTGCCCGGCAGGTACGGGTCGCCCGCGGTGGCGGCGCCGTGGGTCGGAGCCCCTCGAACGCCGGCCGGGCCGAGCGCGGGTGTGGGTGGCAGCGGGGTGAGGCTCTGAGTGGGGCTCTGAGTGAGGCAATGAGCGGGGCCTGAGGGTGGTGGGGTGCGAGGCATGGTGGGCATCAAGTCTGCCACGGCAGACGGCGCCACGGCGAAATGGGGTTGCCCGACCACACCGACCCGGCCGGCACGCGTTCCCCGCGCATCACCAGCGAGGCAGGCCCCACAGTGGCGCCCTCCTCGATGTCGGCAGCCGGCAGGATCACGCTGTGCGGCCCCAGCGTGGCGCCCGCCGCCAGGGTGACCCTGTCCAGTTGCATGATGCGGTCGTGGAACAGGTGCGTCTGCACCACGCAGCCCCGGTTCACGGTCGCACCGTTTTTGATGCTCACCAGGTCCGCCTCCGGCAGCCAGTAGGACTCGCACCACACGCCGTACCCGATATGCGCGCCGAGAGTGCGAAGCCACACGGCGAGTGCCGGCGTGCCGGCCGCCTTCGCCGCGAACCAGGGTCGGGCGACCATCTCGACGAAGCTGTCCGACACCTCGTTGCGCCAGATGAACGACGACCAGAGCGGATGTTCCGTGGCGTCGATCCGGCCCACCAGCAACCACTTCGCGGCCGTGGTCACCAGGGCGGCGACGGCCCCCGCGGCCAGCAGCACCAGACCCGAAAGCGCGATCGTCCACCCCAGGCCGACCGTGAGCCAGAGCGCATCAAGGGCGACGAGCACGCCGAGGGCGATCAGGACCGTGACGATGACCGGCACGATCCGGAGCATCTCCCACAGCGCCCGCATGGTGACGAGCCGGACCGGTGGGTGGAAGGTGCGGGCCTCGTCGACATCCGTCACGGTGCGGCGCAGCCGTTCGGGCGGGTTGCCCAGCCAGGACGACCCGCGTTTCGCCTTCCGCGGCGTGCTGGAGAGCACCGCGACGAGCCCGTTGCGCGGCACCGTGCGGCCCGCGCCCGCCATGCCGCTGTTGCCGAGGAACGCCCGGCGGCCGATCTTGGCCGGCCCGATGTGCAGCCAGCCGCCGCCGAGTTCGTAACAGGCGACCATGGTGTCGTCGGCGAGGAACGCGGCCGGGGCGATGGTCGTCAGGGCGGGGATGAGAAGCACGGTGGAGGCTTCCACGCCGGCGCCCACCTTCGCGCCGAGCAGGCGCAGCCAGATCGGGGTGAGCAGGCTCGCGTAGATCGGGAACAGGAGCGTTCGGGCGCCATCGAGGATGCGCTCGGTCATCCAGACCTGCCAGCCGATCCGGCTGCGCACGGGGTAGTACCCCTCCCGCAGGCCCACACCGAGCAGCCGAACGGAGCCGAGCACCAGCAGCGCGTAGACCAGCCCGGCTGCCACGACCGCGAGCGGGATGGCCAGGGCGGCCCGCGCGGCCGCGTCGGCCAGGGTAGCGGCGTCGCCGATGGACGCCCCGACGATGAGCGCACCGACAAGCACCGCGATCGCGGGCAGGGCCGTCATGGCGATGGCCCCGGTCGCGAAGGCGGTCAGCCAGCGGGTCCCGCGCGGCGGGCGCTCGGCCGGCCAGGAGCCGCGGGCGGCGCCCATGCGGGCGGCCGGGGACCCGGCCCAGCGTTCACCCGGCGGCACCAGTCCGGAGACGGCCGAGCCCGGTTCGATTACGGCGCCCCGCCCGATGTCGGCGCCGCCGAGCAGTGCGCTGCGGGAGCCGACCGTGGCGCCGGCGCCGATCCGCACCGGCCCGATGCGCAGCACGTCGCCGTCGATCCAGTAGCCGGACAGGTCGGTCTCGGGTTCGATGGCTGCCCCGGCACCGATGTCCAGCATCCCGGTTACCGGCGGCAGGGAATGCAGGTCGACGTCGGTGCCGATGCGGGCGCCGAGGGCCCTGGCGTAGTAGCTGATCCAGGGGGCACCGGCCAGGCTCACGGCATCCGAGAGAAGTGCCACCTGTTCGGCGAGCCAGAGGCGCAGGTGCACCGATCCGCCGCGCGGATAATTGCCCGGCTCCACGCCGCGCAGCAGCAGCCGGGCGGCGACGACGGAGATGGCCATCTTGCCGGGCGGGGTGACGAAGAGTACGAACCCGAGCGCCACCCACCACCAGGAGATGGTGGGCGCGAAGGAGGCGCCTGCCCAGCCCGCAAGCAGGTTGTTCGCCGCCGCGAGGTAGACCAGCCAACGCGCGCCGACCAGCACGTGCAGCGGCACTCCCAGCAGGGTGATGGCGAGGCGGCTGCGCCGGGGCACCGGCTGAACTTCCCGCACGATACGCGCCGCCGCGGGTGCGCGTCCGTCGAGCTCGTCGGCGAGGGAACCGATCCGGGGGTAGTCGTAGATGTCGGAGACTCGGGTGTCGGGGAACCGCTCGCGGATGGTCGACACGAACTGGGCCGCGGAGAGCGACCCGCCGCCGTGGGCGAAGAAGTCCGCGTCGGGGCCGTCGGCCGACACCCCGAGGATGGCGGCCCAGCCGGCGGCAAGCCACGCCGCCGTCGGCGAGAAGGTCTCCGCCTGCTCACCCCCGGTGGCGGGAAGGGGCCAGGGCAGGGCACCGCGGTCTACCTTGCCGGAGGTGCGCGTGGGCAGCTCATCGACGACGTGCAGCAGCGGCACGAGCGCGGCCGGCAATTCTTCGCGCAAACGGATGTTGGCGGCCGCCCGGTCGAAGAGGGCCCCCTCCACCTGGGCCAGGTAGCCGACCAGGATCTGGTTGCCGGCCGGGGTTCTCTGCACGACCGCGGCCGCTCCGGCCACCCCCGGGAGCGCGCGCAGGGCCGCCTCGATCTCGCCGAGTTCGATACGCCGGCCGCCGAGCTTGACCTGGTCATCGGCACGGCCGACGAACACGAGACCCTCGCGCTCGTAGCGCACCAGGTCGCCGCTGCGGTAGGCGCGGTGCCAGCCCAGCTCGGTATGCGGGGCGTACTTCTCGGTGTCCTTGCCGGCGTCGAGGTAGCGGGCCAGCCCGACCCCGCCGATAATGAGTTCCCCGGTCTCGCCGTGGGCCACCCGGGCACCGGCGGCATCCACCACGGCAAGGTTCCAGCCGGCCAGAGGAAGCCCGATCCGCACCGGCCCGCGGCCGTCGAGCAGGGCGGCGCAGGCGACGACGGTGGCCTCGGTCGGGCCATACGTGTTCCACACCTCCCGGCCGCGCACGGCGAGGCGCGAGGCGAGCTCGGGTGGGCAGGCTTCGCCGCCGAAGATCAGCAGCCGCACCCGCTCCAGCGATTCCTCCGGCCACAGGGCCGCGAGGGTCGGCACGGTCGACACCACGGTGATGCCGTGCTTGATCAACCACGGGCCCAGGTCGACCCCCGAACGCACCAGGGAGCGGGGCGCCGAGACGAGGCAGGCACCGTTCCGCCAGGCCAGCCACATCTCCTCGCAGGAGGCGTCGAAGGCCACGGAGAGGCCGGCCAGCACCCGGTCCGCGGGACCGATCGGGTCGGACCGGAGGAACAGGTCGGCCTCCGCGTCGACGAACGCGGCGGCGGAGCGGTGGGTCACCGCCACCCCCTTGGGCACCCCGGTGGAGCCGGAGGTGAAGATCACCCAGGCATCGTCGTCGGGGGCCGGCATGGCGCCGATCGTGCCGGCGAGGGCCAGGTCGTCCCCGGGCGCCAGCATCCGTTCGGCGAACATCTCCGCGTCGATGCCGGTGCGCACTTCGAACACGCCGCGCGCCCCGATCACGCCCACGACCCGGGCCTCGCCGAAGACGAGCCGGGCGCGTTCCTCGGGGTCGTCGGCATCGACGGGCACGTAGGAGGCGCCGACCAGGAGGGTCGCCAGAATGGAGAGATACAGTTCCCGGGTTCCCGACGGGATCCGGATGCCGACGGTGTCGCCGCGGCGCACCCCACGGCGACTGAGCTGCTCCGCCTGCTCGGTGACCAGGCTCACCAGGTCCCGGTAGTTAATCGCCCCGTCGACGTCTTCGAGGGCGAGCGCGCCCGGATGACGGCCGGCGGTCGCGAGCATGATGTCGACCAGGGTTCGGGCCGGTGCCGCGCGGTGTCCGGCCTCGAGCACGTCCTGGCCGGGCTCAATCGGGGTCAGGGTCACGCAGGCTCCTCGTCCAGGTCGCGGTGCCAGCCACCGCGCGCCACCAGTTTAGAACCCGCAGGTAACAGGGAGGTGTCCGTGCACGGTGACACCGGCGATGGGTGCCGCGACGCGTCAGATCAGACCGTGGCGGCGGAAGGCGTTCCAGACGCCGTCGCCCTGCACGGAGGTGGTGACCTCGTCGGCGTAGGCCTTGACGGCATCCGAGGCGTTGCCCATGGCGATGCCGACCCCGCAGACCTGCAGCATCTCGATGTCGTTGCTGCTGTCACCGATGCCGAGGGCGGATGCCGCGTCGAGGCCGAGCCGGTCGAGGAGCCGCAGGATCGTGGAGCCCTTGTTCACACCATTCAACGTCACCTCGCCACTGCCGCGCCCCATGTGCGGGATGGTTCCGGTGATGACATGGAAGTCTCCGCTGAGCGCGTCCGACACCCGGTCGTACGCCCGGAGGTCGCCGGCGAGGAACACCGACTTCGCGATGCCCGTGAGACTGAAGGGGCGCACATCGACGAAGGCCTTCAGCGCCGGGTGTGCGACGGCACCGGTGACGGATGCCGTCGCATAGCCGGCTCCCGTCTTCCGCTTTTCGTCGGACGCGTAGTACTCCGCGAAGCGGTCATGCACGCCGGGGCTCGGGTACAGCTCGTCAAAGGACTGTAAGTAGAAGTCGTACCCTGACTCCTCATAGAAGCTGATCATCCGGGCCACGGCCGCTTCGGGCATCGTGCGTTCGATCACGAGCTCATCGCCGATCTCCGCGAACCCGCCGCCGGAGCTGATGAAACCGTCGAATCCGATGTCGCGGATCGCGGGGTAGATCTCCACGGACGCCCGTCCGGTGCTGAGGTACACCAGGTGCCCGTTGTGCCGGGCGGCGCGCACCGCGGCGATCGCCGACTCCGCGATCACCGAGCCCGTCTCCATGAGCGTGCCGTCGACGTCGACGAATGCGATGCGGGGGGAAATCATGAGGTGCTCCAGACGAGGTCGTCTCCGGGACGTTGCATCATCGGAGACGACCGGAGCGGTGTGATCGTGCATAACGACGCTATCTGAGATTGAGTTCCATGCTTCACGACGGCACCCGCTCTGCCGACGACCACGCACACTCGCCTGACGAAAAGTGGCATTCCTTTCCGATGACCCTCGTCAGGTGATTACTGTTGATCCGGGGGTGCACCCCGCCTTCGGGGGCCCTCCTTCGGAGACACTGGATCTGAAGGAGATGGCCATGGTGAGCAAGACTCCGAAAATAGAGGAAGCCGACGAGAGCCAACTCGAGGTCAGTAAGCCCAAGGAATGGGCCGCAGGAATCCCCGGCGTAGTGCATTCCCTCGTGCCGGCGCTCGAGCACATGGGTGTCGACCGCACCCGGAAGACATTGCTTGCCATGAACCAGAAGAAGGGCTTCGACTGCCCCAGTTGCGCCTGGCCTGATCCGCACCACCGCAAGGCGTTCGAATTTTGCGAGGAGGGCGCCAAAGCGGTCACCTGGGAGGCGACTCCCGTCGTCATCGGTCCTGACTTCTGGGCCGAGCATTCCGTGAGCGACCTGCGGGGACGAAGCGAGTACTGGCTTGGCATGCAGGGCCGACTGACCGAGCCTGTTTACAAGCCCGCCGGCGAGGACCACTACCGCCCCATCCCCTGGGACGAGGCAATCGACCTGGTCGCCACGAAGCTCAACGCCCTGGCCTCCCCGGAGGACGCGGCCTTCTACACCAGCGGCCGCACGTCCAACGAGGCGGCGTTCCTGTACCAGCTGTTCGTGCGCGGTTACGGCACCAATAATCTGCCGGACTGTTCGAACATGTGCCACGAGTCCTCCGGCTGGGGCATGGGCCAGACGATTGGCATCGGCAAGGCAACGGTCACCTTTGACGATTTTGCGGCGGCGGACCTGATAATTTTGATGGGTCAGAACCCGGGCACGAACCATCCCCGAATGCTCAACGAGCTGGAGGCCTGCAAGCGCAATGGAGGCTCCCTGGTCGCTGTGAACCCCCTTCCCGAGGCAGGGCTGAAGCGGTACAAGAATCCGCAGACAGTTCGCGGCGTCGTCGGCAAGGGCACCGAATTGGCCGACCAGTTCCTGCAGATCAGGCTTGGCGGCGACATGGCCCTGCTTCAGGCCGTTTCCAAACGGGTACTCGAGGCTGAGGCCAGGAACCCCGGCACGGTCTTAGACCACACGTTTTTGGCGGAGCACTGCGAAGGCCTTGAAGACCTGAAAGAGCACCTTGCTCAGCTCGACGAGCAGGAGGTGCTCGAGGCGACCGGTTTGCGGATCGAGGAAATCGACGAGCTCGCCGAGCGTTACCTGAAGGCGGACAAGGTCATCATCACCTGGGCCATGGGTATCACGCAGCAGAAGAAGGGGGTCGCCACCATCAAGGAGATCATCAACCTGCTGCTGCTGCGCGGCAACATCGGCAAGCCTGGGGCCGGCGCGTCCCCGATCCGCGGCCACAGCAACGTCCAGGGCGACCGGACCATGGGCATCTGGGAGCAGATGCCCCCGGCGTTCATGGACGCCCTGGGCAAGGAGTTCGACTTCGAACCTCCGCGGCAGCACGGTGCCGACGCCGTGGAAACGATCCGTCGCATGCAGGAAGAAAAAATCAAGTTCTTTCTGGCCCTCGGTGGAAACTTGGTGGCGGCGATTTCGGACACACACGCAGCGGAAGCGGCGATGGAGAATTGTGACTTCACCGCCCAGATCTCCATCAAGCTCAACCGGTCTCACACCGTCACCGGCAAAGCAGCCCTCATCCTGCCCACGATGGGCCGGACTGAGATCGACGTGCAGGAGACCGGCACGCAGTTCATCTCCGTCGAGGACACCGTGTGCGCGGTGCACGCGTCCTGGGGCAGTGTGGAACCTGTGGCCCACACACTCCTGTCCGAAGTCACGATCATCTCTCGGCTTGCCAAAGCGACCCTCGGTGACAGGATCAACGCCGACTGGGACGGCTTCGAGAAGAATTATGACTTGATCCGCGATCACATTTCCCGGGTCGTGGAGGGGTGTGAGAACTACAATGAGCGGGTCCGGGAAGACGGCGGCTTCATCATGCCGAACGGCCCGCGCGATTCCCGCACCTTCAACACACCCACGGGCAAAGCCGTGTTGACCGCGAACGACCTGGAGCCGGTGGAACGGCCCATGGGGACCCTGATTCTGCAGACCCTGCGTTCCCATGATCAGTGGAATACGACCATCTACGGGTTCAACGATCGATACCGCGGTATCCGGAAGGGCCGCGACGTCATCATGGTCAACGCCGAAGACATCACCGAACTCGGTTTAGCCGACGGGCAGCTGGTGGACATCGTGGGCGAGTACAAGGACGGCAAGGAGCGCGTACTGCGAAAGTTCCGCGTGGTCTCCTACCCGACGCCACGCGGGTGCGCCGCTGCTTACTATCCGGAGGCAAACGTCCTGGTGCCGCTCGATCACGTCGCGGATGGCAGCAACACGCCGGTCTCGAAGGCGGTCATCGTTCGCCTCAAGCCGTCCGGGACCGTGCCTGAACCGGCTGGTCCGGCGGCGACGACCAGTGCCGGGACAGTCGCTCCGGCCTAGCGCCCTTACTGGGCTGAGTCCACCCAGCCCGTGTTGTCCGGGCCGCCCTGAGTGCCATCGGCCACGAGCCCGTGGACCTTCTTCAGAGCGGTCTCAACGGCGGACTGAACGTTCTTCTTGCCGCTATTGGTTGCCTGTCCGGCAGCGAAGCCCACAATGAAGGTACTGACGGGCCCGGCGGAGGGACTCACCGACCGTGATTCCTCGGCCAGCTGCAGGATCGCCTGGGTGTCGACTTCGAGGTCCAGGAGCTGCAGGGCCTGCGTCAGCCGTCGACTCCACTGGGCCAGGGCGAGCTCTTCATCGGATGAAAGGGTCATCGGTTCTCCTCATCTGGTGGCTCATCCCGGAAGGCCCCGAAACAGCATCCGTCAAGACTGGCACCGCCGGCGGCAATGCACAACGCAGGACGCAGGGCGGTGGGTGACGACGTCCTCCACGGCGAGCGGGTCGGTCGGTTCTTCTCCAACGCCAGGTGCACACCGGCCAGACGCCCTCCATTCCCACGACACATATGGTTTCGTGGGCTTGTGGATTTCGGGGTTGGTCACCGCCGTGATCTAGACCTTTTTCGGGGCTCGCCTGGTGAGTGCTTTCACTGCTGCTTCGTCGCTTCGGGGTCGTCACTCGTCTTGCTTTTCAGCCGCAGACGTCGGCCGATCGTGATGTCCTCGCGTACCTTGTCGGCGGCCTTGTCGCTCTTGCGGGTGTCCCGCGGCGGCAACTGAAGTTCTTCTTCTGCGGCGATGCCCGCCTGCAGCTCACGGCCCCGTTCCAGCTCGGCGTCTAATTCGGCACCGAAGAGCAGGGCGAGGTTGGCTATCCATAGCCAGAGCAGGAACACCACGATACCGGCCAGGGAACCATACGTGCGGTCGTAGTTGGAGAAGTTGGTGACGTAGAGGCCGAACAGGAATGAGGAGATCACCAAGGTGAGGAATGCGAGTAACGCACCCAGGCTGATCCACCGGAACTTGGGTTGCTGGGCGTTGGGAGTTGCGTAGTACAGGATTGCGATGATCGATACGGCGGCTACCGCCAGGATGGGCCACTTGATGACGGACCAGACGAACTGGACGACCGGCCCCAACCCGAGAGCGCTGCCGAGCGCATCGGTGACCGGACCCGACACGATCAGAACGACAAGCGCCACCACTATCAGCAGGATGCACACCACGGTCACGCCCAGCTGCATCGGGCGCAGCTTCCAGAACGGTCGGCCCTCGTCGATCTCGTAGATGCGGTTCATGGACCGGCTGAACGCGCCGACGTACCCGGATGCCGACCACAGCGCCAACAGGATCCCGATGACGAGGGCGACGCCGGCCGCCGGCGACGCGCTGAACTGCTCGAGCGGGCCGCGCAGAGTGTCGACCGTGTCGCCGGGCGCGACCTCGTCAACGAGCGACAGGATAGAGTTCGTCGAGTTTGAACCCTGACCGAACACTACCAGGAGCGAGACCAGCGCAATCAGTGCGGGGAAGATCGACAGTACGGCGTAGTAGGTGAGGGCGGCGGCGAGGTCGGGGCACTGGTCTGCCGTGAACTCCCGCAGGGTCTTGCGCAGCACATACCGCCAGGACGGCTTGGCGATCTCGCTCAGCGAGTCGGGTTTGCGGGAATCGTCAGGCGCCGGTGCTCGCTCGCATTTTTTCGCGCGCGCTATTTCCAACCGTGGGTGCTCTCCTCGGCTTCGCCAGCGATCGATTCGTGCGCGCATCCGTTGCGCCGCCGCTGAGTGAGTGCGATTAGTTTCATTGACTCCGGGAAGGACTTCAAGCCAATTCTGCACATCAGGTCAATCACACTATTTCCGTGACGAAACGCGAATTTCCCCGTCTCTAAAGGAAGAAGTCGACCGCTCCGTGGAAACGTCGTCACACGGGCTATGTGCTGGCCGGTCGGCATCGACGGATGACTCGTGGTGCCCCTGGAGGGATTCGAACCCCCAACCGTTTCCTTAGGACGGGACATGGAATTGCGGCCCCTGCTTATCCCGTAGACCCCACGGCATAAGGGATGCATCGGGTACCCGGGTAATGCGATGTCCTGGAAGGACACCATTGGCGCCCCTCATTGTCCCCACATTTAGGACTGGTAAACGTGGGATTCGATCGGCAGCAGACGCAGGGCATTAGAGCAATAAAGCACTTCCAGGTCTGGCGAATCAACGCATAAACCTAGGCGGCTGTTCCAGCCCTGGCGCAACATGCTGGCCTTCACGAGGTGCCCAACGGTCGAGGCTCAGCTAACCAGATTCTGATGAGTCGAATAGTAGGCGTGGCGAGAATGGTCGGATTGGCCAGTGAATCCCTTAAACGCACCGAGTTTGAACGTAGCCTCACCGGCGGCTTCTGACTCCTCAAGCTCAAAGTCCCGCCGGATCGCGGTCAACTTGCTCTCAAGGTGGGCCTGATTGTCCTCGCTCAGCGCCCGTAGCAACTCGCTCATCGGGACGGCCGAGCCACGGGCGAGCGCTCGATAGATAGGGTCATGGACGTCCGTCGAAAGCTGGAGGTCGACTTGCTGGACCCCCTCGTGACGCAGCGCTGACACGATACTCCGCCCTACCGCCTCTGCGACGGGCGGTGGAAACGCGTTGCCGATTTGACGATATTTTGACGTCTTTCCGCCAAAGAATTGCCAGCCATCGGTGGCCCGCCAGCCTTGCACACGAGCCGCCATCTCCAGCGTCAGGCGCGGCATCACTACTTTCGAAGACAACGAGCTGGCCGACGGTGGATTGTCCGCGATCCCCTTGCCGTCGACGTGCAGTCGCGCCCAAGCCGCTTTCGCTCTTGTCGGCCCGAGGTCGGCGCCGCCGTGCCGCTTGCTTCCGCCAACCAAAGTCGGCCCCACGGCGTTTGCCAATTCTCGCCACTCATCCGCGTGCTTCCAGCCATCTGCGGCCATTAGATCGTGGAGAGCGGAGCCAACTGTCACCGGTTCTGAAGCTGGTTCCGGCCACCTGAAATATGCGGCATCGTCGGGTCGCATCGCGACAAGTACGAACCTAGGCCGCAATTGCGGCACTCCGAAATCAGCTGCCTGAAGGAGTCGCCAGGTCGCGACATATCCAGACTCGCCGAGACGGTCGAGAATCCGTTGCCGGTACGCCGAGAACCGGGCCGATGAGAGCCCTCTGACGTTCTCCAGCAGCACCGCGCGAGGACGAATGATTGAAACTTGTTCAATTGCCCACGCGAACAGGTCGCGTTCGTCGCTGGCTCCAAGTTGTTGCCCCGCAATGGAGAATGGCGGACACGGAACGCCACCGGCGAATAGGTCCACACCCGAATAATCCTCTGGCTTCCAAACGTTCCGATCGGCAACGTCACCGATCGCGACCTTCCATCCACGCTGTCCAAGGCTAGAAGCAGCTACTGGATCCAGCTCCACAGCTAGATCATGTCGAAAACCTGCTCGGTGAAGCCCGAGGGATTGACCGCCCGCGCCCGCACAGATTTCGACTAACGAGAAGGTAGATTCCTTACTAATGGCCACGCCCCATGGTAGCTGTGACCAACGACTACGTGACGCGATCGACACGAACATGCGCACCTTCACGGTGAAGACATGTCGCGCGTTGTCGTAACCTGCTCCCGGAGGACAAAATGAACGAGGCACCTACGCTAGACATCACCCCTGATCCCAAGGTACTCCTCGCCTTGACGCAAACGCCATTGCGCCCAGTCGATGCTTTGTGCGAGCTGATTGACAATGGGATCGACGCCTTCGCCGCAGCCCGCAATGAAGGACATGAATTGCCTCACCGGCTGATCGAGGTGAGCATTCCTCCGGCTGCTGCGATCAGGCGAGGCGAGGGCGCAATTCGTGTTTACGATCGTGGTGCGGGACTAGATCGAGAGGGACTCGAAAATACACTTCGGGCTGGCTTCAGTGGCAAGAATCGGTTTGACACCCTGGGTTTGTTCGGAATGGGATTTAACATCGCGACCGGCAAGCTAGGGCGCCGAACAGTGGTTACAACGGCACGGACAAGGGACGACGTCGCACTCCGCGTCACGCTGGACTTGCCCACCATTGTTAGCCAGCGATCGTTCAACGTCCCCGTCGAAACAATTCCGAAACCGGTCGGATTCGAGCACGGCACCATGGTTGAGATCGATCATTGGTGGCCAGATGGCGACGCCAATGCTGGCTTTGCCGCGCAGCTTGCCGGGGCGAATCGCGTAAACCTTCGGCAGCAACTCGGCCGCCGATACGCAAGCATCTTGCGGCAGTCGACTGCGAACACAGTCCGCATAATCGTAAACCAAGAGCCTCTGACTCCGTTCGAACACTGCGTGTGGTCTGCGGAACGATTTGTCGAGCGCAAAGGCTGGGGAAACATTCCGGCGCGCATTGAATTCAATGAGGTGATCCATTCACAACGCAGGTGCTTGCGAGACGGATCGATAATTCCATCGGACGCTCCGGCGTGCCTCGAATGTGACGCGCAAGAGTTTCGAAGCGTTGATGAGCGAGTTCGCGGATGGGTGGGCATTCAACGGTTTGATGACAACAACAAGTTCGGAATCGACCTAGTTCGCAACGGTCGGACTATTCGCGTCGCCGAGAAGGAGGGGTTCTTCAACTACCTCGATCGCGTGGGTGAAAACGTCAAGGAGTACCCGACGGATCAGCAGACCGGCCGTATCGTCGGTGAAATCCATCTCGACCACATACCAGTGGATTTTCAGAAGCAAGATTTCCAGCGAACGACTGACGAATGGGAGAGGGCTGTTCGCTTCATTCGGGGTGAGTCGTTACTGCCCAGCAACTGGGCGGAATCCGAGTCCAATCTGAGCCCAGTGTCACGCTTGTTTCAGGGATATCGCAAGGTTCGAACACCTGGCCGCGCGGATATGTATATGGGTCGCTGGGATGAGGCGGCCGGCAAAGCTGTTCGAATATCTCGGCAAGTCGAGGAAGATTTCTATGCTCGCTTTCTGAACCACGAGGTTGGCTACAACGACGACGCCAACTGGTGGGAGCTTGTCGAGTCGGCATCAACAATGCCCACAATGGATTTGCCGGAATGTGCCCACTGCGGTTACCAGAACCTTCCAGCCGCCGAGGTCTGCGAAGGCTGTGACGCGCTCATCCGCGCAAAGGCATGCATAGCTTGCTCGAAGATGATCCCGCTCAGCGCGATACTTTGCCCCTTCTGCGCGACTTCGCAAGTCCCGGAGGTGCTCGAGCCTTGGCGGTGCGAGGTGTGCGGCGCAACAAACGTGATGGAGTCCGACTCTTGTTTGAAATGCGATGCAATAAGGGGTAGCCAGGATCCAATGTCGTTTCAGTTGCTGACCACGACTAGCGACGAAGACGACAGCTACTCCTTCATCGGGAAGACGTTCGCTATGTCCGACGGTAGGCAAACCGAGCCGTTGACCGTTGTGGGGTATCGCGCGCGCGAGTTGAAACCTTCATGGGACGGTCTATCCGTGCCCACCGTTGCGTTTCGTAGTCCTGGCAAAATTCATGTATTCGTTCATGAAGCACACCCTGCGTTCAGTCGGCTCGGTGTCAAACCGCAAGAACTGATCGCAACCGAGGCAGCGCACTACTTGTGGACATTGCGCAGTGACCTCGCGGGGCAACCAGGGCATTCGGTAGCGGCGATAACTGCCACCATTTTGAGTAGCGTGTGGGCGGATGAGTTGGCTGCCAGTCCTGAATCGACGGTGGACGGCATCCGCTCGTTGTTCGACCGTGTCAGCGAGCGTTTACAGCTTGCCGATGACGTGGCGGACTTTTATGGTGAGCTCGATGAATATGAGCAGCGAGAGCTAGCAGATCGCCTCATCAGCGTGGGTCGGCTCGGAGAGCTTGGTGAGCTAATCCGTACCGGCGGCTACATTCGATTTGCGGGTCCAAGCGCGATCGCTCGGCACTTCAAGTATCACGGCGACTCTTGGTTTGGTTTTATCTGGGACGAGACACTTCCTAGTGAAGCATCGGTGGGCGCAGCCGCGGCGACGGCTAGGGAGCAAATAGTCGGGATCTATCTCCGATGCCTCGAAGATTGCGCTGCATATGCGCGGTTCGCCTACGCAGACAGTCTCGTGGTGGCACGGGCAGAGGCGTCGCGTGTGTTCCTAGAGGCGCATATCTTGTGACGGAGTTCCTGAGTGACTGGGCGCTATCGACAACTTCGTGGCAGGCGTACGAACGGGCCGTGACCCGGCTGCTGCCGCTACTCGGCTACGAACACGTTTCGCTGATCGGTCAATCAGGCGACGGCGGAGCAGACGTCCTGGCTACGAAAGCCGGCAAGCGATGGTTGTTTCAGGTCAAGAGGTATGCACAGCCCGTTGGCCCGGAGGTAATCGACCGCACCATCGCCGCCGCTCGAACATATGACGCCGACATTCCGGTCATCGTTAGCCGAAAAGGCTTCACGCAATCTCTCATCGATCAGCGCCAGATGCTGGCTTCGCAGGGCGTCAATGTCCAGTTATGGGATGACGTGACATTGAGACGCAGATTCGGTCTGGTCGATGTCGAACCCCTCGCGCACCGCGAATCCTCGTCATTTGGCTTGCGTGATTATCAGGCTCAGGCCTGCGACCGAATCGTTGGAGATTGGCAGCGCACTGAGTCGACCTCTTCACTGGTCGTTCTTGCGACAGGGTTGGGCAAGACATTTGTAGCCGGAGAGGTGCTTCGGCGACTATCGATCCTGAAACCCTCGCTGCGCGTACTCGTCCTCGCACACACCAACGAGCTCGTGTATCAGCTCGAACGCGCGCTCTGGCCGTTCTTACGTGCAGACCAAGCGACCGCAATCGTGAATGGCATCGAAAGACCTGCCTGGATGGACCTTGGACGATTCGACGTTGTTGTGGCGTCGCGCGACACGATGGCCAATGCAGCTAGCAACAATGTTGACTTGCCTGAATTCGACTTGATTATCGTGGACGAGTGCCATCACCTTGAGTCCGCAACCTATGACACCTTGTTGGAGTCTCTTGGAACCACGCTTCCGCACGGCCCCCACTTGATCGGACTCACTGCTACTCCGTGGCGGCCGGGAGGTTCGCATCTCGCGAAGTGGTTCGATGGTCCTGTGGTTAGCATCGACCTGGTTGAGGGCTTGAGGTCGGGTTTTCTTGCCAACGTGAACTACCGCATGTACACGGACAACGTCAATTGGGATGGACTTCGTGCGCTGCGCGGAGACAACTTCTCGCCGCGTGCGATCAACCGAACACTGTTCATAGATGAGTGGGACGACGCGGTCGTGAAGCGCACGAGCGAAGCGTGGGCGGAAATAGAACGCCCGCGGGGCATTGTATTTTGCGGCACGGTATCGCACGCCGATCGTATGGCGGAGCGCATCAACAGTCTCGGGTTCACTTCTGCCCGAACACTGTACTCGCGAGGAGCTGATGGGCGCGCGGTGGGTCCAATCGAGCGGAATCGAGTGCTGTGGGATTTCGCGGATGGCAAGATTGGGATTTTGTGTGCAGTTGACGTCTTGAACGAGGGTGTGGACGTACCTGATGTGAATCTAATTGTCTTTCAGCGGGTTACGCACAGTCGTCGCATCTTTGTTCAGCAGCTCGGCCGTGGACTTCGATTAGCTCCTGGGAAGGCGTCAGTGGTTGTGCTCGACTTCGTGTCAGACATCCGTCGTTTTGCTGCCGGCCTTGAGCTGCAAAAGTCGATCGACGGGCACGGGCCACGGCCGGGCAACGAGGTACGCGTGCGACTGCGCAACACTGTGGAGTTCTTTCGAGCTAGCGAACCGGACCTGTCGGCTGAAGTATTCTTACGCGAATGGCTGGGTGACCTAGAGGAAGTCGAGGAAGCGGGTGAGGACACGAGCATCTTGAGGTTCCCGCCAGAGTTCCCTGCAGTTGGTGCCCCCCGGTGAGCGTGGACTGGGGAAAGTCGCGCCACTCAGCTATCACTGCAACGAGGATCCTACTTGAGCTGATGGAATCCTCCGACGCGGACCATTCCCGCCTCATTGCCGGCTACCTCGATGCGAAACGCCAATTGGCGCTTGCATTTCAGGCCTTTGTGATCGAAGAAGGGGCAGACGACGAGCCATTTGTCGCATTCGCGACGCGTCTTGAGGTGGCCGCTACGGCGGTCTATCCGCGAGTCCCGGCCCGATACCGAAATGTGGCGGGATTCGGAGCGGCTCATCGGAGATTGTTTGGCTACCTTGCGGAGCGCGAGGATCGGGATGTTCCAATCGAAGAACTCCGGCTCCTGACGCGTGACGCGGTACACACTGAACGGCGGCTTCGTGAGCTTCGTGACCTAGGCGCGCTCGTTACGATGTCGGAGGTTGGCGGCCAGCGTACCTGTCGAATGCAGCTTCCGACCGACCTAAGTGCCGCCGCACATCAATGGATAGCCAGAAAGATAAATGCCGACGGGTCCTTGGACGAGGTTGCCAAGAACGATCTCCTTCACGTCCTCGATTCCCCAAACTAGATTCCTTCAAGCATTTCAGCCAGGTCGTCATCACGTCGCCCTCGCAAAGCCGAGATGAGTCCTGCAACTCCCACATCCGCGCGCAGGCCTATCGACACGGCGAGCTTGCCGAGCGGCGAGCCCTGGCTGTCGGCGCTCAAGCCAGCTGTGGCGAGGATTTCGTCAAGAATATTCACTGCTGGTTTGCGCGGTTCGACGTGGAACGAAGCGTCATCAGAGAAGATCAGGAAGATGTCCTCATCGGGGCTGAACTGAGTAATGAGTCTGCGGATGCTTCCGAGCGTCGGCTGGGATGATTTCCACGACACGAGCTGTTCACCATCCGTCGTGGCGAACATTTTCGACGTGGCACGCTCAATGCCAAGTGCGCGTGCGAGGGCCGATGGTAGTGGACAACCGCTACCACGCAAGTGGTCTGACGTTATCCTCGTCCGCAGAATCCAGCACCCATCGCCTCGATGCAATCGGGGTGTCTGCCATACGCTCCTTCCGCTCAAGTCCATATCCTCCGATGTCAAACGTCGGACTTGTCCGTTCTCCATTCGATATGGATGCGAATTCCCGTAAATAACCACGCTGCTGGCGCTGACGCTATATCGAGTGGTGAGGGTGTCCACGAGGTCGGACAATGAAATCTGGCCCCCTTTCGCGTCTACTTCGACTCCAATCAAGTCTCGAATTGACTTGTATTGGGATAGTCCCCACTGCGCTAAACCCCATGCGTCCCGATTCACCCGCACGAAACGAGGGTCCAGGCTGAGAGCATTCTTGGCGCTCCGAATCGAGCGTTCGATATCCAGTCGCGCTACTATTTCGGCTCCCGACATAGGGTGGCCCTCTGCCTCCAGCACAACTGCGGCGCGGTCTGCGATGCCAGCCGAACGAGGAAGTAGGTACCCCTCGAGTTCAACAAAGCCGCAATATGAAAGCCAATCCGCTTGCTCTTGCTCGCTCAATCTCCGCACACCCTCGTCCGACTCGATCAGACGAGAAACTGTGGTGTACCCGGTGTCGGTGGCTAATTCACGTAGTTGAGTGTGAGTTCGATCGACTTGTGCGCCAACGGATGGTATTCCGCACCATCTGTCTCTTATTTCGTATGAGTCGTCGAGGCGATCTAGCACTCGCCAAACCGGCTGGTTGGCCTGGTCCACCGTTTCGCGCATCGCCGGAAGGCTACTCAGCAATCCGCCGAGCGAGGAAATCGTTCCGATGTGCTCACGGATCGCGTCGCTGAGACCGGCGAGGAGCCCTGCAGATGAGTCCTCTCGAAGACCCAAAAATGCCCGTACCTCAATTTGACGTACTCGTTCTCGCGTTATCCCAAATGCGACGCCCAAGGCGTCTAGTGTCATCGGTGAATCAGAAAAATTTCGATCACGTAGAAGCTGAATCTCACGCGGATCCAGGTTGGCTAGTGCGGCGCCAATTAAATCTGCGGCCGACTCGGGCGCGCTTTCGAAAACATCACTCGCTGTGACCTGCGCTAGTCGGTGGCGCGCATGTTCGACAGCGCTCGGTTCTGCCATCGATGGGTCGCGCTGGAGGAGCGACGAGTGGGGACGGCCAACGAGGAAGTTCCATTTGGCTAAATCACGGAGGTCGCTCGCAATCTGTCGAAGCCAGCCCAGAGATGCATCATTTTGTAGATTCACATTTGTCTGATGTTCGCGAACCGCGGCAATCAGCAACCGAGACACAAGGTCCTGCACTGAACCCACGCCGACGTTTCGCCAGTTGAGAAGGTCAGCAACCGAGACTGCAGAAATGTCAGAAAGCGTGTCGCACCGCCTGTCGCTCAGTGCGTTTGTCATGCGCGTGCCGACGTTCAGCTCCGCTAGCAGTAGGTCAGTTGCCAAACCAGGAACAAGCTTTCCCACCGTGACACCCGACCGCAACTCCACCAGCTCCCGAGCAATGAAATTCAAAAAATCCTCGACCTCGGGTGACTCGTCAATATCTGATCCAGACTCTAAGATCGCGTGAGCTCGACGTCCGGCGACCGGTAGGCCGGCAAGCCACGGAAACAAATCGGTCCAATAGTTCGCCGAAGAAGACAGCTTTGCCGCACCCACGTACTGACTCGTCACTACTTCTCACAACTCCTTTTCCGTAGCCGGACTGAAGCGTCTGCAGCATCCAAGAGGAAGTTGGAACGCAGCTCAATCAACATTTGAGGAGCGTTGAGCAATGGCTTCGTGGTGCTCCACGTGATCGACCAATATTTGTTCGACCGACTTGCCGACTAGCGCCAGCGTCGCGACATTCACGTGTACTGGGCTACTCGCGGTAGTGAAGGGCGAATCCACGAAGAAATCGACCAGCTGCATTTGCGAACGGTCAGGAATGTTCACGGTGTAGGTGAACAGCACACCACTTGACGTCAATAGGTCAAACATTCGGCCTCCCAGAGCGACCATCGTTCATAACGATACCGGCGTAATGACGCTTCAGATTGCGTTGGCCCATGCACCGGCGCGGTGTTCGATGCCGACGGTGGTGCTCCAGCGGACTGCACACGCGTATGGCATCCAGGCGACGAGTCCGGCTTTGGCCTGCAGTTGAATGATTGGGTAGTGGGACAGAACCGGATACTCCGAGGTCAGAGTATGTCGTCGTGACGTCAACGGTGGCCTGTAGTGGACACGGTGTTATGCGGCTTTAGCGAAGACCGCGTTCCGCTTTGAGTATTGCAGCTCGAAGTCGACAGGGCTGACATGGCCGAGGGAGGTTTTTTTTGGGAACGCCCGGTCCAGTTTCAGGTCGGCGTTCTCTTTGCGTAGCCGCAGTAGTTCGGCCTTCTCGGTCTCCGTAATCCCGGCTTCGCCGTCGTCTTGGCTGGCCTTGAACATGTTCACCCACCGGCCGAGGGTAGCTTCGATGACGCCGAGCTCGCGGGCGACGGTTGACGCTGCCCGACCGGTGATCACCAGCTTCACGGCCTCGTCTTAAAACTCAAGAGTGAACTCCCGGCGTGTGTTTCCCATGATGAACATTCTCTTTTGAGAGGTATCCACCAACCGGGGTCAGGGCCAAAGGCAGAGCAGTTAGAAATCGCCCTGCACGAATTCGCCCTAGCTATCCGTCACTACTTGGGTGTCGACGAAGAACTTGGAGTAGGCAACTACCAGGTCATCCAATCGCATTAGCTGTCTTCACTCTTGGCCTAGTCCTTACGCCAGAACAGGAACATGGGCTCAGTTGGGTAACTTTGGCTGACCGAGACGAGTGTCCAACCTCGCACGCGGGTGCTGGATAGCAGGTAGTCCACGTCATAGCCGTGTACGGGTGCGGCAATAGTAATGACCTTGTGCTCCATGTGGTGAACGTACCCGGAAGCTACGGAACCAGGTAAGCGACGTTGCAAGACGGACAGTACCAGTACGGCGACTCCGCAAAGCCAGCGACTTCTAGGCGGTGCAAGCAACTCGGACGATTCAATTTCATCCACGCCGGACACCATACTCAGCCAGGTAGCGCGCTGCTACAGTTCGGTCTGACCCCGATTCCCAGCCCCTCACCCACCATTGAAGCCGTTATCGCTGGATAGTCACCACCCTCGCGAGGGACACTGCTGACTCAACGGCCAGTCAGGCGAGTACGCCGATCTCGTCCTCAGGAGGCATTCGCATGCCAACGGCATCCTGAACCGCCTTCAGACCCAAACTCGTCACAGATTCATCCGCCGACTCGAACCCTGGTTGCCAAGCGCCACCTTTCGACTCAACGATCAGACGAGCGACCTGTGCAGCCGAAGAATTCGCGGACGGAAGATCGACTGCCTCCGCGACGCGGTGAAGAAACTCCACCGGAACGGCATCCTTCGGATCTATGGCGGGAGGCTCCAACCTGAGATTCGCTGCGATGTCGTCAAGTAGCAGGGCCCGGAGCCGGAGAGCGGCCCACCGCGGCTGCTTCCGCGTGCCCTTATTCATCGTCCAACCTTGGCGCCTGGCTTTCGTCAACAGGTTCGTTAACCATGCCGCGTCCAAGGGTTCGTTCCGCACCAAGCTGAAATGACGCTCGATCTGAAAGCGGTCCGCCTCACCGACGCTGTCGAGGAACTGAGTCAGGTTCCGCATGTCGGGGTCGTCAGGCACGTATGACCGACGCAAAGCGTCGAGGCTCTCGAGAACTGGGGAGAGAGCTTTTTGGAAGCCCTCAAAGTCGAATTGAGACGCGAGCGCCAGAACCCTCTCGTCAAGGTCTGGCTGATGGCCCGTGCTGAGTGTCACCAGATCCGGATAGATGCGAACTTTATCGGGGCCGGGGGGCCGATACTCCCTCTGCAATGTTCGACCCGGGTTGGCAAACCACTCGGCCCGCCGGGGAAGCGCCTCAAATCTGATGGAAACGACTTCGTCAGTGAAGGAGTCGATTGAGACACGTTCAACCTTGTAGCCAGCCCCCCACCATGCGCTGATCTGGGGACGACCTTCAATCTTCGCGCCGCTTCCCGCCCACCACGATCTGCCCTTCCGCGCGCTATCGGGCAAGCCCAGCTCGCCAGCATCAAGAAGAAAGCGGTCAATCTGGGTTAACGCATATTCAGGACGATCCCTGGCGTCGGCCGCGAGCACCTCGTAGAACGACGAATATCGACCACCAAGTGCTGGAGCGCGATAGTCGTCAAGATCCGGCGACTGTCCCGCATCAACGGTTAATCGGGGAAGCCTTTTCTCGATACTCGTTAGATTCTCCAGCGTGAGGAAGCGCAGGCGGTTCCCGATCGCACTGGCACGGACCGACAGATCGATTCGACGTGCCAAGAGTCGCGGATCGTCGATGACCCAACCACCCGCGAACTCCAACCGAAGTGCGTCGCAGAGCCTGACAATGACACCGAACGAGAAGGGGGTGAGCCCGTCCAGCATTCGCTCAAGTTCCAGTTGAGACAAGGAGACGGACCACACGAGGTGGGTCTTGACCTCTTCCACGGTGCGGCTAACTTCCCGAGCTATCGACTCAATAATATTTTGGAAGCGTATAGCGACAATGTGGCGTCGCCTTTCTCGGCAGCGATCGACCGCGCGGCTCGCTGCTTCGAGATAACCATTAGCGTCGGCTAGATGGTGGCTTGGGAGTGCTCTCTTCAACAGCTCCTGGTCTTCTTGCAAGGCGGCGGCGAACGGATCGGAGCCTGGCCGGTGGTCCTCGGTTGGCCAGAGCCAGGCGACGATCGAGGTACCTTTTTTCGAGCCCAGCAGTTCCGTGTCCGCACGCACTTCATCATCCGGAGGCCACATTCGATCGAGGTAGGCAACCTCATTTTGGAAGCGGAGAAGTCGTTGAGGGTCAGCGACTACGTCATCCGGTGTCATGGTGGCATCCTATCCTGCGCATATGTGTCGCTAGTAAGGAAAGTGTGATACTTTCACCTGAAAAGTTATCTTGCACATATCGTGTGCTAATAAGGAGAAGGACCATTGATCGCGACCATGACGATGACTAGAGATGCTAGGAGGGCTAGGTCGGGGTACCTCCCGAGCGAGCCCGGGCGGTTTGCCGCGATCATCGACCTCGAAAACATCGCGATCCTGCGAGATGGTCGCGTTTCGCAGGACGAAATGAAGGTCCTCCTGAGCGCCATCGGTGCACACGTTTCCGGAATGCCCGTCCGTGTGGCAACTGGAATCAACATATTGCGCCCCTACATGGACCTAGTTGACCTCCAACGTTGGGGGCTGACACTCGTCCGGACAGAACCCAACGCTGCTGACGACGCACTTTGCGAGGCAGCGCGCGACTTTGTTCGCTGCGGTGGCACGGACATCGTTGTCGTTAGCGGGGATCACTCATTCATCCCGCTCTCTGCGCACGCCAATCTTCACGTCATCAGCCACGCCGACCATCTCAGCAACTCCCTTCGCTTGGCCGCGACGACGGTGAAGTACCTCCCCGATCTCCGGGCTGAAGCCCGGGCCGCAAGCTAACCGGGCCACTGATGGCAATTTTTACGTTCGGCTCGGCACCTGACCTCCAACCGAACTCCGCTTCTCCTCAAAAGAATGGTTCACCATGACTCGCTCCAACTCTTCTCGAACTCTGGTCACCACGCTCACAGCTCTAAGGAAGCAGGCGATTCGCTTCCTGCCAGACCCTGCGGTTCATGATGCGTGGCGCGAGGCGGCGAGCACCTGCTCAGGAGTTCCCGACTCAGTCGTGGGGGCCGTGAGATCGGTTGCGACGGCCGTCGCCTCGGTCGCGACGGCCGGCAGGGAGACCGCCGCATCCTGGCGACGGCATGGTCGGACTGCTCCTTAGGTGCACCACCAAGACTGTCTAGTCGTCGTCTGAGGGGAGTTTGGCAGCGCGTCTTCCAGACGGCAACGCATGCTGACTCCACAATTACTATTCACCAATCCATGCCGAACATGACCGTGATGCACATTGCCCCGGTGTAGTCGAACGGGGCTGCGACGAGCAGGAGTTCGACGGCCTCGGCTGTCTTCGCGGAGCCGCGGCCACGGAATGCACGTACCTGGAACGGGACATGACTGCCGGGGTTGCGAAGTGCGTGGAGAGTGGCAGGTCCAGCCATGCCGAGCACGTCAACAGTGCCGTTTGGACCGGCAGGCGGGCAGTCCCAATTCTTGATGTCTTCCAGGACGTCCCTGGTCAGGAGAACTCGAACGGCGATATCGCGGGTTTTCTGCTTCATAGTTTTCTCGATTCTGGTGAGAGTGGCATCCTCCTCCAGCCAGACTGGGGCGAACCCCTTGCAGAGGCCCGTCCCGGTGTCGCCGAGATGGAAGGTGAGAAAGCCGGTCGGCTACCTCACGGAGTACAGGCGCGGCAGGAAGTCGAACAGTGGCTGAAATGGGCGACGCCCCTCCTGCCGTGTCCGATAGAGCTGTCGTCTCGGACACTGAGGCCCCAGAGAGGTGGGGCGACGGGGATTCGTTAATGCGACGGGTGCAGTAACCACGTTCGTACCCCAGTTATGGGCTCATTCATTCTCGTTGCATCCGCTCGCCCGTAGTCTGGGGCCGGTGCTCGGCGACGGCGTCGAAACATGCTGAAGGGCCGACAGTGAACAGACGAACTCCCGAAGATTACCCGGAGTATCTCGAGTGGAAGCGGCGCCGAGATGCGGCGGGTTCTTCGGACCCAACCAGACCGCAGAACACTGCGCTGCCGACCGTCCATCCGGCGCCTCTGAACCTGTCAAACCATGTCCCGCCACGCGGACTTGCTATTGATCAAGATCCGAACCGTACGGCGATGCTCACTGTGACGGGGGCGCCGGGACATCATCCCATTGACGGAGAGACGACCTTCGACCAGTTCAAGGCATCCCTCGGCAACACCTACGCCCGCGGCGTGCTGGGGTTCACAATGAATCAAGCAGAGGCGAACTGGGTCCTCTCGTCTGACACGATCGCGCATGCGTACTACACCAAGTGGCGGGCCGACCCGCTGACGGTCAAGCAGGCTGACTCCCGTGTTACGCCGCCTGTCGCGGACAAGGCCGCTTGGGCTGCGGGTCCCAGCCGCACAATAGCCACCGCCGGTTTGACGCCGGCTTGGTTCACAGACCCGAGCGGTGCACCTCGAATACCCACCACGTCACAGTTTCAATCAGACGACTTGACCTTCGGGCGCGCAGTCACAACTGTTTTCGCAAAGTACGCCCAGTTCGGAGGGATAGCTCGGCGATCCGAATACTGGTGGTGGTACCTGTTCGTCAACTTGGTGGGCGTCGGCACCCTCTTGATCGACAGTTTCGCGACATTCGGAGCCCTGACCGCACTCTGGCTCCTCAGCACGATAGTCCCGAGCCTCGCGGTGGCAGTCAGACGACTCCGTGACACAGGTGTTGCGTGGCCAGTCCTCCTGCTGTCATTCGTGCCCTTTGGCGGGCTGGTCTTGGTCATTTTCTTGTGCCAACCAAGCCAAACAGCGTCGCTAGTGCGGCGCCTCTCCTAATATCAGTGGGCGGTTGCCGACCCGGAGCGAGATCGCGATCACGCCTGTTTAGGCCGACGCCGCGCATGTACTTCACATGCCCACCAAATCAGACCCCCGTGCCTTCAACGCCTTCCGCATCACGACGACCACCGAAACGATCATCTTCCTTCGTCATGATGCTTCCGCCCGCTCTGAGGCCTCCATCGGCGAGACCGAGCCGTACCGAGCGTGCGTCGGCGTCTCTTTCGAGCTCGGGGAGCCCGCTGCCCTGAACTGGGTAGGAGGCCGAGGCTTCACCGGGGGCCTGGTGCTCAGCGTCGAGCAGGTGCCCGGCCCGTTCTTCGTTCCGACACCATGATGGATGACGGGCTCGGCCCGAGCCGGGCGGATATTTCCTCTCCCCGCTTCCAGTACATCGGGGTCACCGAACTGGAGGTCATGAAAATCCGGCTCCACAATGACGGCACCATAACCGGCGGCATCCAGCGTCTCCGTGGCGCTATGGGCCCACACGCCAGCTACATCGGACACATTCTCCCGCTCCTCCTATTTGAGATGGTGGTGGGTGAGGTGGGCTGGCTGCGGTTCAAACCGCGTCGGCCTTGGGTTGGTGAGGAGCTCACAGCCGTGACGCTCGCCCCGGTCCTCTGGATCGATGCTCAACCGCTCCCCTATTGACAGTCGGCGCCGGTGACCTGCGACTGGCGGGAGTCCCTCGCGTGGATCTTCGCCAGCGCCTTATCCGGAGTGGTCTCGCCGGTGAGGATCCGGCGTGCACGATCCATCGCTTCAGCCGAGGGGAAGTGGCCAGCCAACTGCTAGATCTTCTGAATCGCGACGAGCCGTGCCGCAACTTGAGGTGGGGTTAGGGCGGCCCGATCATGTCCGGCGGTGGTCATGTTCTATTTTACCTCCGCTGGCATCATGCGCGGGGGACGGGGGCTGCCGCGGTGTACCTGATCGAATGGAGGCCACCCAGCGAAGTTGGCGTAAGTGGCTGGCCGCTGCCGCGCGTGTAGCAGGCAGGGAAACCCTGACGTCCCTTTCAGACCCCGGCCTCTACGCGGGCATTCTCGCGGTCATCGAGATTGGTACTCACGGCCTCGGGCACCTCTGGACCGCCGTTGTGTGCATCGCGGCCGACCCCGGCACTCAGATACTCGGATGGTTGGGTGCTCTGCTCAGGCGGCTCGTGCTGCACCTCAGCAAGCGGCAGGTGCGGATTGCGGCCGGCTTTGGGATCGACCGCCCCGGGCTGCCGGTGTAGCCTGCGGGTCATGGAACACACTGACGGCAGCAAGCCGCGCCACCTGCCAGTGGCCGATGAGGCGTGGGGCGATGCCGTGGAGCTGACCGGTGATGAGCCGTGGCTCTCCACCGAGCCGCAACTCGGGCTGGATGGCGAGCCTGAAGGCTAGACGCCCAGGCCGCGAGACGTCTAACGTATGCCCCGGAACGCCGGGAATGCCGAGAGCAGCAAAAGTCGAACCAGGACAGAGACACCGAGTGATGAATGCCGTCACGCGAAGTTTCGGCCGTCGTAGAGAAACCAATGCAGCTCAGCTCAAAGAGCACGCCAAGCTGAGCTGCATCCCTCTCAGTCCTCGTTCGGCAGCAGGATGGTGATGCAGGGGTCGCCGGACCGGTTGTACGGCTGTGCGACCACGTGGAGGCAGATGCGCTCCCATGACAGTGAGGTGCTGATGCGACCATCCGACGTGCGGTTTTCGATGCGGTGCATGGTGTAAGGGAAGCGCTCCCCAGGAGCGTTGAGAGCGTTGAGTGCCTGACGCTTGGCCATCCAGAGGACGTCGTACCCACGCGTGTCTTCGGTTTCGTTTAGCCCGCGCTCCCAGAGGACCGCGTCCTCATAGGCGGCTCGGGTCAACACGACCGGCAAGTCATATAGGACTTCGGCCGCCAGCGGCTTCGGAAGACGAACGAAGGTGCCGTCCGCAACTGCGTCGGCCGGCGTGAATGAGTACACGACGGGGCCAAACTCGTCGAGCTTCGGGTTGGAGCGAAACTTCACGCCACGTCCGACGCGTGCAGTTGCACGCAAGTTGGTTTCGATTGAGAGGTGGTTGGCCAGTTCCTGAGTGCCGCCCACGAGAATAATAATTGTCATTTTTGGTGCCTCGCTTGTTCGATTACGGTTATCCGCCTCAAGCCAGGGCGGGGCGAACCCCGTTAGAGGCCCGCCCCGGTGTAGCCGAGTTGGAAGCTGAGGGAGCCGGTCGGCTACCTCACCGAGTACATGCGCGGCACGATGTCGAAGAATGGCAGAAATCGGCAACGTCCCTTCTGCCGTGAACAATGAAGCTGTCCGTTTGGGCCGTCTGAAAAGCCACCGAGACTCGCTCGCTCCCGAATCCGCGGGGCGCCTCGCATTCGTCATAGGAAACGAGTGAAGCAATGGTGGCGGCTGCGGTAACCACACGCGCACCCCAGTTATGGGCGCATTCAATCCCCGTGCCTCAGCTCGCCCGTAATGTGGGTCGGTGGGGGGCGACGGCCTCGAACTCAGTGAAGGGCCGACAGTGGATAAACAAACTCCCGAGGATTACGCGGAGTACCTCGCGTGGAAGCAGCAGCGTGAGACGGGGGGAACCGGCGACCGAACACGACCGCAGAATCCGAACCATGAGGCCACACTCCGTGCAACGGGGACACCGGCACGTCCCCCTGTTGGAGGCTGGACAACGTTTGACCATTTCAAAGCATCTCTCGGCGATGAACATGCCCGCGGCGTGCTGGGAATCAAAATGAATCAAGCGTTGGCGGACCAGATCCTGTCATCTGAAACGAACGCCTGGGCATACTATTCCGGGTGGCGCGCCGACCAGCCGACCGTGCAACAAGCCGGTGCCCGAGTTTCGCCGCCAGTCGCTGAGCAGGCCGCTTGGGCTGCGGCTCGGGCTGACCTTGCGCTGCGTCCGACTGTGACAGTGGATCCCGGCAGGACGGTGGGAGCTAACCCAGCTAGTGCACCTGCCAAGAAACATGACAGATTCAAGTCCTTCAAGTTCGGATTCGGGTTTGCAGCGCTCTTCCTTCTTGGATTCGTGTCATGGGGCGCCCAGTTCGTCGCCGCATCTACCTTCGGCATCACCGAATACTTCCGTTGGGACTTTCGCTCCACCGGTGGCCTGATCGCAGTCATCGCCGGCATCGCAATGTGGGCGAAGTGCCGGAGCTGGGAATCTTGGAGGAAATGGATCTGGCTCCCAATCCTCATCACCGTCACTCTCGCGTTCATTTATATGGGCTCCGCGGCGCAAACGATTGCACGCGAAGAAGAGATCCTGCAAAAACAAGAGTTACGTCAGGAAGAGGACGCGCGCCAGGCCGAGATCGCCCAGGCTTGCGAGGTTCTGTCGCAGCAGATCGACGCCAAGGCCAGCGAGATCGAACGTTCGCGGTCCGAGAGCGTGGTGAAGCGACCCTCTTGGGCTACCTCAGAACGCCCCTCCTGGGCTACAGCACCCACCAGCGGGGCCGACGAATTGGCCGTGATGGAGATGCGCGCTGAGTACGACGCGTCATGCTAGGCGCCACCCGCCACGGGCAGCACATGGCCTTGGAGGGGTTTGGCAATACGCCCTCATGGGAACGCCCTGTTCGGCGGCTCAACGCCCGAGCGACATTGGATGCGCTGGGACCCGTTTGTTTAGGGGCCTCCCCAGGGGCCGTCAAATTCAATTTGACCTCCGAGGGCATCATGCGCGGTGGTCGAGCGACCGGTGCAGCATGCGGCACATTGAACGCGTCGAAAAACGCACAACGCCCCACCTGCCATCGAAAGATAGGGCATGGTGCGAGTGTGTTGAGCTCACCGGGACGGAACCGTGGCTCACAACAGAGGATCTAGGACTGGACGACCAAGCGTTCTTCCGTTCGATCTCCTGCAGCTGCTCATTTATGGCTCGACTAGCGCGACATGTGACGAGCGCAGCAGGTGCGACGGTCGACCGGCAACTCACCGACAGCATCTTGGCTTGCGGCAGCAGCACCGGTAAGAACGCAGCCAGCGCTGTCCTCACACAGTCTCGCCGAACAACTCCTGGGGCAGTGCCGCAAGCGGTCGGCCAGGGGAACGCCAACCCCGACGCGGGAACTAGATCCTCACACGAGCCCAGTTACTTTTGGCCGACTTCAGATCTGCTCAATCTCGGCATCAAGGGCACGTGAACGGCTTACCGTTGCCGACATAGGACACTGAAATTGTCTGTTCCGCACCCTCCACCACGTTTCCAACGTTGTCCGTGACGGTCGGGGTCAGGAACATCGCGGAACCAGCCGGAAAGTTGCGGCATTCGGCAAGGTAGCTGATACTCCATCTTCCTTGGAACTTGGTTCCCGACACCAAACCGGCTGAGAGTGGTCCGGAGCTTCCTGTGGGAGTTCTGACGCGGAGGGCCACGTACGACACCCCCTCCGCTGCTGTGACATCGGTATATATGTTGACGGTTATCTGCGGCGACTGAAACTGCAAACCAGGGAAGGCGCCCGTGCGGGTGATCGTCGGTGGACCCAAGGGCTGAGGTGGTAGGTCAACGGGTACCGCCGGGACCGGTGCGGCCGGGACCGGTGCCGCAGGGACCGGTGCCGCAGGGACCGGTGCCGCAGGGACCGGTCCCGCGGGTACCACCGGCTGTATTGCGGGTTGATCTTTGGGCTGCGGCGCTGCAGCTGGTTCGGACGCGGGTTGGGCGGTCGATTCCTGCCCGGTCACGGTGTAGGACGAGATCCCATCGGTGGAGGCCGCCCCCGAGCTGCATCCCGTCAGCGCGACCAGAACTGTGGCCGCAAAAGCCCACGTCGCCGCGCGCGAAATTCGCCGTTCAATCGCCACTCGCTCTCGCTCTCGGGCAAGATCGTGCAATGGCTGGTTTGTCATGGGTAACCTTTCATCCGTGCCCGGAAGCTATTGGTGTGCGATGTCTAAACGACGTCCGGTGCGTAAACGGGACGTTACGCAGAGCAGACGGTAGGGCGGCGAGTATCCGCGCCAAGATCTTCACGAGGCGGCATAATCCATTGGGATAGGTATTGGCATCTTCCTCAAGTGGAACCGGGCGACTCCGAAGAGTCGCCCGGTTGTTTCACTACTCAGAGGAGAGCCAGCCGCGGGGGTTTCGCTGCCACGGCGTGCATGCGCGGCACACACCTGAACTCCGATAGAAGTCACCTACCCCGCATCGCGACCGGTTACATGGCGCCATCACGCGAGCCGATGATCCTGACCACGGCTCGCGTTCAAAGCGGAACGTGCTCGACTCGGGTACCGCACCGCTGGCACGTCGGTGGCGCAATGGAGACCATGTCCGTCCCGGCGTGGAAACACTGGCGGCAGTCGTACGAGATGTAGGACTTTTCGTCCGAGGGGCCCGGGACGCTCGGAGGGCGCAGGTGCGGCCACGGCCAGTAGGAGGTTGCCTCCCGATGAGCGAGTGCGAATTCCTTGGCCAGTTCCCAGTAGTCATCTGCCAAGGCACGGTTGTGGCGCTGCGCCTCGCTGAATCCGACGTAGACCTTGGCGTCCAAGCGAGCGACGGTTTCCCGGAGCTCGATGGTGCGCGAGTTCATGGCCTGAAGCTTGGTGATGTGCGCTTCGATGTCACTTTGCATCTTTTCTCTTTCTGGGTTGGGTTGCGGTTGGGCACAGGTCGTCATGTCGAGTGGGCGAAGGTCATCGTGCTGTCATAGGTCCGCGTGAAGCCTGCATCCGTCGAGAGACGCACGAGTGTGAGAAGCCGCCGCGACGCGCCAGGTGACTCCAGACCTTGTACAAGCTCGGTGACTATTCCTCTGGCAGGGCGGACTGCGAGAACTGTTATGTCACTCCCGAGGTCGGAATCCATCAAGCTTCCCAGGGTGCGGGGCATGGTCTCCTGCGGCTCTTCTCTAGCGGTGTTGTCGCGGCTGACATTCCACGGCTCCGCTCGCGGCGTTCTGGATACCGGAACTTCGAGGGGTCGTTCACGACGGTTCTTGATGGTCTCGGCCCTAAGAGTCCACGACTGGGTGTTAACGCAGCGCCGCGGCACATTGCCGACGTCGAGACCGAAAACTTCTCCTATGCCATATGCAATCGAGCCGAGCCCATCATCGATCGCGGAGAGACTGAAACCACCGTGGCCGAAGCAATCGAGCGTTACTCGGACTTCGTGCTGGACGTGACTACCGAGCACACCGAGCCGAACTACAGCAACCGGGTGATCGGCGTCGTTCAAGACGGAGATCCTGGCGCAGAACGTGACGGTCCTGCCAGCCAGCGTCCTGGCGCAGACGTCGTTTTCAACTGCTTCGAGCCCCTCGGCGAGGATGTCGTAAACCATGTGCTGCTCACTTCCAATCGAGTCTTCCGGGAGGACGTTGCTCCCTTGGTTGGTAGTGGGGTGAGCGGCACCGGAAACGCAACGTCAGGACAGAAAGTCTTTGAGAATGATTTCCAGGGCTGCGAGAGCGCGCTTGCGCCTAGCCCGGACCGCCTGCTCGGAGATGCACAGGACCTTCGCCGCCTCCGCACTGGTCAGGTCCGCGTCGATGACCAACGCGAGGACCTGCTGGTACATTGCGCTCAGGCTCCTGACGGCCGCCCGAATGTACAGCTTTTCCTCGATCGAGAGCGATGAGGGAGAGGCGGCGAGGCGATCTCGGAGAGGAGCGTTCTCACCGTCGTCATGATCGAATGAGACCGTTTTGGACCAGGCACCAGCGGCAGCTTTCTGAGCTTCCGAACCACGCGGCGTGGCGCTCACCAGATCGGTGGGGATGGAGACGTGACCGTGCATCTCGCCTGCCTGATCTCGAATCGAGCCCCAGATGTCGTGCTTGGCATACGCGACGAAGGGACCCTTTCGAGGGTCGAAGGTCAGAGCAGCCATCGCCGCTCCGAGCCGGGCTGCCTGCAGGAGGTCTTCTCTTTCCAGCTGCGGGTTGGCGGCAGTCCAGCGAGCGACTGCCTTCTTCACGGCGCCTTCAGCGTACGAAGCGAGTCCCCAAGCAACGGGCGGAATGGCCGGTTCCGGCTCGCGGTCACTGCTGGCGCGCGCATCGTTGCGCTCCTTTCGAGCCGAACGCTGCGACGCTGTTTCGTGCGGGCCGGCGGCCTGGATTTTTGCAGCCAGTTCCGCTGCATGCTCCGCGGTGAGGATTTCTTTCGACATTTTTGTGTCCCAATGCGCCGGGGTTGGACGGCGTCAGAAGGGAGACATGCGGCGAAAGTGCGGGAAGAGCTTCGGAAAAGGGCAAATTCAGAAATCACCTTCTGAAGGGCGGTGCCGCCGGCGAAGCGCCGCCGGCATGCTGCGTAGGCCCGCGGCAACGCAGAACGGCCCGTCCACCAGTGAGATGGACGGGCCGTTCGGTTTGGGCGTTTAGGAGTTCTTCTCAGCTTCGGATCCCCTCATCGCCATGAGTGCTGTACCTGGAAGGTCCAGCAGGTCCGCAGCAACGACGTAACCGCGCTTTCGGTTCAGCCCAAGTGGGACGGGGCTCTTGCCTCCCGGATCGGTCCCGGCGACCACGACTGACGCAAACCCGGCGTCGACCTGCCCCATAGGCACGGTGGCGACGGCCGTGAATCGCTTCAGATCTTTGATGGCGGCGCCGTAGAGAAGGACGTACTTCCCATCCATCGAGATGAGCCCGGCTGCCGTTCGCGAAGGTACCGCCTCGTGATCCCCGTACTGGTTCCGGCGTACCGTCCAGCCCAGCCGACGGGCCTCATCGAGAACGGGCACGCCGCCGGTTGCGAGTTCGAGGTACACGTTTCCCGCGGCGATCGCGTCCCGGACTGCGCGAACCAGAGTGCTTGCCGGGTTCGTGTTCCGCGCCCGCTCCCCCGATGACTCGGCGAGGCGGGCCACCACGACGTTGACGTCCGCCATCGTTGGCAGGAGATCGGCAATACCGGCCTCTTTTGCGAAGGCCAGGAACCGCGACCAGCCGGTAGCGATGACCGCGGCCGTCTCTGCCGACCGGCCGCCGGTCTTCTGCATCAGCTTCGCTTTGAGTTCGTCGTTGGCAGTTGTCCACTCGGCGAGGCCGCGAGGTAGCGCATCGATCTGCCGGGCGAGCCAGGAGACGTACGCACCGAACAGTCTGTTGGCGTCGACCGGACGGGACTTCCGCCATTTGTCGATGGGAGCGTCACCCATCGGAAGCATTGCGACGTCCCCACGGCCTTCTTCCAGCGCGATGGAGACGACTCGGGAGGCGATGCCCTGCTCCTCGCTGAGGGCCTCGCCGGAGACAATTGATGTCGTCGACGCGTCTGAGGAGCCTCGGAGGCCACCGTTCTGGGTTCCCTTGGCCTCGCCGGACACCGCAGTGTAGGAAGCTTGCAACACCCGAGCCAATGCAGCCTTGACGCGGGCAGCGTCCGTGGGGGTCTCGGGGACGCGGTAGTCATCCCAGAATCCCGTCGCCGAGGACAAATAGGAGGCGAGGACGCCGCAGCCGGAGGCAGAAGACGAGATCAGTGTGCCGCCCGTCCACCCCGCACGCCAAGCCGGCGTGAGAAAGGACTGCATCGCTGACAGCAGCAGCGTTTTCCCCATGTCCGGCGGGCTTGCGATCATCAGTGTGGCCCGGCGGCTGAGGCTGAGCGGGGCACTCGCCATCATTCCGAACCCAGCCAGCGCGACGGGCGCTTCAGGGTTCGGACTCAGCTTGATGAACTCAGCCAACGCCAGCGCACCTTCACGCAGCTCCTCAGCGGTCGTTGCGATTTGACGCCACCCGTGCGCCTCATGCGTCGAGGTCAGCGAATCGATGTCCGACTTACCCGGAACGCCAACCGCCAGGCCAAGCACAGGCCCTATTCCGTTGACCGATCCGCCGGGCGCAGCGTAGGTGACGCCAGCACGAACGCCGATCTCGCCGACGAGCCAGCCCATCGTCGTCAGTTCCTGGATCCGTGTGGCGGTATCGTCGGAGCCGAGCTCACGGAGCACGTTCGCCAAATGTTCCTTCTTGGTGCTGCCGATCGGCAACGCCACTCCCATGTCGAGGCGCTGCACGACCGCGGCCGGGTTGGTAGCGTCCTCCGGCGAAAAACCGGGAGCCGAGCGGACAACACGGTCGGCCCGGGCAATGGTGACGGTAACCATCTTCTCGCCGCTCTCGACGGGCACACCGTTCTTGATCGTGGCGCGGGATACGACCATCGAACGCCACGGGACCCAATCACAGATCTTGGTGGCCTTCCACGCCACTTTGCCTTTGTTGTCGACTGTTTTCACCATCTCGTAGACCCCGTGGTCGTCCCCTTCCCACAAGCGGACCTCGACGTTGTTGGACAGCTCGAAGGTCGCCGACGTCTTCGTCTCAATGGCCGAGGCGACGGTGAGTTCTGCCTTCGCGGGCTGACTCGGGGGGCTTGAGTCTGGACGAACTGCGGCACTCTCCGGAGCAAGGACGATCACGGTGCCAACTGGCGTGGGCAGCGTTTCGTAGGTGGCTAGGAGTGCGTCCAGGGTGGCCCGCTCGGTGGCGGCGGCCGACCGGTGGAGGGCAGGCTGCGTCGGCTCCTGCACGACGACGGCGGCTGGCAGGGCGTGGTCGTACTCCGGATCGTATGGGGGGGCGTCGGAGTGCGGGATTCCGTCGTATGAGGTAGGTGCCGGCAGCGGGAGCGGGCCCGCCGAGGAGACGGGCCTGACTACTCCGAACGCTTCCGCGACTTTGGGGCGCATCGCCGCGTGAACTGCGTGCACCAGATCTGCGTTGACCCACTCACGGTCGAACGGGCGGATAAGGGCAGCGGCTTCCTTATACCCGCCGATTGAGTGCGCGAGTACGTCGAAGCTGGTGTAGGAGTGTGCGTCGTCGTCCAGGCCGAATGCGGCCTGCGCGGTCGACGAGAAAAAGGTCACGCGCTGCACGTCGCCAGATTCGAAGAAACGGCCGGAGTCGCGGTCGGCAATATCGCCGGAGGCGTCCGGCATGGACACACCTGATCCACGTAGATTCGCGCCGAAAACTTCCTGAAGGAAAGTGTCGACTGGGAATGCAGCCGCGAACAGATCGCCCAGACGCGGTTCGGCATTCGGGTCGCGCGGGGCTGGCAGGGTTGATGAGCCAGCGATTGAGCGGTTACGGATGGCGGCTGCGGCATTGGCGGGGAGGGGCGGGTAGATGTTCAGGAGATCCTGATGGCTGTACACGGGGCCGCTGGCCGTGACCAGTGTGACGGCCCGCGGTTCCACGCCCTTGGCGTTGACGGTGCCGGCCGGTCGAAGTACCTGAGTGAGGGTGGCAAGGGGGCCGGCGTCGATGTTACGGCCGCGAGCAGCACCGGAGGCCAGCCAGAAGGCTTTGTGGCGGGCAATGAGCTCAGCACCTTCGGCGGAGTGCGGGTCGATGGGCGTGTCCAGGGCGAACCACCAGTGAAAGCCGCCGCCGCTGTCTACGGAGACGGTCGGGGCGGGGAGCTCGCCCAACCACTCTTCGACCTCGGCGCGGGTTGGGTTGCCGGACACTCGGTGTTCCCCGTCGGCGGTATCGATGTCTACGACCAACGCGACGAGCCCGAGCACGTCCGACTTCTTCCCCCGGCCGCCGGCGATTGCAACTTGTGCATCCATGATTCCGACTGAAACCCAGGTGTCGCCGCCCTTGGCCGCCTCACGCTCGATGAGCTTCCACGCGGACTCGGCGTCACCAGGAACGGCAAAGCCTGCCGTGCGGAAGACGCTGGACCCTGCGCTGCGCGCGCAGATGCTGATTGCGGCGCCGGCAGGGTAGGCCTCAGCGTGGCGGGCGTATATGGCGTGGTGGTGCGCAAGCCAGTCGGCCTTGCACAAATTGGTGGTGCTCATCGTCTTGTACCCCTAGGGCTCGTTCTTCGTGCCGGTAGCAACCGGGAGCTGATCAGCTCGACGAGTAGTGGCGGAAGAGCAGCAGGAAACGCAACGGCGGTACCGAGAACTTCTGGCGGGTCTGGCCAGGGATTGCCGGGGATTGGACGATTGGCCAGCATCGGCCAGGGCCTGCCCAGAGGCAGATCGGGGCTATGACTGGGATGCGAGAGCAGGTACGTGACAATGCCCGGAAAACGGAAAAAGGAGAGACCCTGAGGGAAATAGCCACGAAGACGTAGAGAGGCAAAACGCTCAGAGAGGCCTATCTACTTACATAGAACTGGTCATATATCTCTAAATGTCTCTGCATCCCAGTCATAGCGCGGAACTGGGCCTGGCCAATCGCTGGCCAATCCCCGGGCATCTCCGGGCAGTGTGGCCAGCGAAGGCGAGTGGCCGGCGAGGCCCCTGCCACCCAGATACTCGATCGCACACGCGCGAGCACCTATATGCGCATATGCGTTGCGTTCCGACCGCACTTTCCTCCACTACCCCAGTGAGCATCAGCTCTCCCCATTTCGGTGCCGCCATCCAGAGGAAGAACGAATGGATACCAAGACCGCAAGACCAATACCCAAGTCCCACCCGATTCACCCAGCCCCGCGCGGGGTCGCCCTCGACCAGGCGATTCATTCGCTCCTGATCGTTCAGATGGCCGCCGGCAGTCGCATCGCCGCCACCGAGACGACTCAGACCATCGCCCGCACTGCCCGCAACAACTTGCTCACCGCCTACACCCCATGGATCATCGACCTGGCCACCCTCGGCCGGCACGGCTTGCAGGGTTCGGATGACCGGGCGGGCCAGGCACTCCTGGCGTGTGTTGAGGTGATCGGCAACTACGACCCGACCACGAACGTTCCACTGCATTCCTACCTCCGGGCGAACGCCGCACTTGAAGGGGAGGCGGTGGCGGGGGCTGAGATGCCCGCCGATCATCTCAACCGGAAGCAGCATCGACATGCAGCGAAGGAGGACATCACGATCGCCCGTTCCAAATCGTCGAGGAGGCCCATCAGCAACGACGCTCTCACGTTTGCCGACCTCCTCCCAGGTGAGCATTATTGGCCGGCAGAGGAAGCTCCTGACGATGAGAAGCGGACTGCTGTGGCCAATGAACTGAAGAGGATTTCTAAGTTCCACCGCGCCCTGCTCGTGGATCGATGGGGGTTGGAAGGCGGCATGCCACGCAGCCTGAAAGACCTGGCCGCCTCCCGTGGGATCACCGTCCGCGCCGCCAGAGTAGCTGTGAATCAGGCGGAGAAAGCCCTGGCGGCAACAGCCCCGAACCTTCACGAATACCTGAACCGCGCTGACGAGGAGGGGCAGGCGGCAGCGTGAAGGCTGCGCTAACCGCACCTCCGGGGCTGAGGCCGTCACCGCACGGTGCATCGTTGGAATCTCGATATCTCAGTGCAAGAAGTTGCTGTCTCATGTTGCGATTCAGCCCCCTGTCACACCACTACCTGTCAGAGCCTCGCCGGTTCCCCGAACAGCCGATGAACCTGACCCAGAAGGAATGCAATGCCTAACTCGTCCGAACGCACCACCGCCCCCATTACTCCGAACATGCCAAACATCAGCCTCGAAGCCCGGACCCCGGCAAGCGATCCCTTTCTGTCGGCTTGTTTGTCCTGGGTCACCCGCCAGGCGATGTCAGGCAGCCTCGGTAGTCAAGATTCAAAGGATGCGGCCGCCGAGTCGTATCTGACTTTGTTGCTCGCGATGAACGGTTTCAAGCAGGCCTCAGGAATCCTGCTCGGTGCGTGCCTGCGATCATGGGGAGCACTCGTCGAGGAAGGGCCACAGGGATCAGCAGCAATCCAACGATCCGCGGTGCAGGACACGGCCATCCGGGACGAGGACGGACTCACGTTCGGCCATGCTCTTTCCCAGGGAGCTCATCGCACCTCTAGCGTCGAAGCGCGCACAACTCCCCACGAGCCCAAGGGAGAGCATCCCCTGTACGCATCGATCCCGGCAACCCAATCCCGCAAGATCCAGCGATACCTCGAAGAACTTGACGCCGCGTCGCGTACGAATCTCGAGCGCCACCTCAAGAACCCTGCCGTATCGAGCACAACGATCTGTGATTCGCTGCGTGGAAACGGCTTCGTCGTTGGCAGAACGACCATCAAGGAATACCGCCGCCAGATGGCAGGCCGCATTCGGAGCTAGCCGGATATCGCTCAGCGACCAGCGGAAGCAGTGAAGATCAACCTCGACGTGCATCGCAGCCCAATGCCCGAGGCGATCAGCGGTGCTTCAGCTCGTCCCGGCCGCCCACCCCGGCGCGCAGACACTGTGGTATCCCTGCGCCACAAACGCGTCGAAGAGCGGCAACCGGCAGTACACGCAGGGAGGGTTCGTAGCCTGTTCCTCCACTGATCGAACACCGGCAGCTCTCATCTGGGCGGCGATTCTCTCCGCTTTCGTCTGAACGGTTTCCGCTGTGCTCAACACGACGTTGACCTGTCGCATCACGCTAAGCCGTGATGTCTCCGCGCGTTCGGTGGCGATCCGCGTGATCTTCTCAGCCAAGGTTTCCGGCGGAATGAACTTACCCCCGACGAGTTGGTCCGGGCGCGGCGGAAGGCGCACGGCGAACCTTGCATTCTCTTTGTCAGACCCAGGCACCAGCTGCTGTCCGCTGACATGCCCGGACCTGCTGAGCGAGACGAGCCATTCACGGACCACGGTCTCCACATCCCACAGCCGCATTCCGGGTATCGACAGGTGTTTCGCGCACTCCGCCGCGGTGACCGAGAAGCCGACCGGTCGACCGTCGATGAAGTCCGCAGCCAGCGCGGCCTGCCACTGTCCGCGGGGCAGAGGGATGCCTGCTCCCCACACTGGTGTCACGTTCAGGTGTGCCGGCCACTGGCCGCCAAACCGGGCGAGGGTGCGCGCGTAAAGTTCGCTGGCCTCCCACTCCGGTCGCAGCAGCTCGGCCATGGCCGCCGCTTCAGCACGTCTCCGCTCATAGTCAGCGGCCCTGGCAATCTTCGCCAACCTCTGTATCTCGGCGGCGGCCTCAGCCTGCGCTTGGCGCTCCGCCTCCTGTTGCGCCGCCAGGAGGCGGAACGCGGCGACAGCGTCACGGTTCCCGGCCAGTTCCTCGAGCCGGTCACTGGTGAGTCCCGTGCCACCGAGCCTAAACACGTTCAGGTCGCTGAGGTCCAGGTAGCCGACGCCACTGGTGGCCGGGACATCCACGGATCGGTCACCGGCACCGCGCGCTTGAACAATCGCTGTACCCAACTGCCCGGTGTACGCGTTGATCCAGAGCAGCGGCAGCCCCGCCTCTATGACCTGCTCATGGGTCGGGTTCAGGAGCACACCGCCAGGCTCGCGTCGGGCGGGGGTCAGCTGATCCCCGTGATGGCCGAATAACCACACATCCTGGATCCCTTGCGCCTTGTAGGAGTCGTGGCGCGCTTGCCATTTTTCCGGGGATAGACCGGCGTACTGAATCTCAACGGCGATCCGAATGCCCGTTGGGTGCGTGATCATGACGTCCGCGCGCCGCTCCCCCGCGCTGTTTGAACGCTCCTCCTTCTGCACACGACACTCCGGGTACTTGCTGCGAAGCCAGACAGCGACGAATTCTGAGGCCTGCATGTGAAAGACACCTTCGGGCCCGTGACCGCCGGCCCCCGGGAAGTGCCGGAACCCATCCCGACGGTGTTTCCGGCTAACCGTCATCAGTCGGGGTGACCCGCACTCACGGATCGGACACCGCAGGTGCAGAGCCGTGAACTTCCGCTGCTCCTCCGCTTCACCGTCGGGGAGCAGGAACAGGGCACCGGACTCCGTATCGCGCGCGAAGATGAGCCGAACTTCACCGTCCTGGAACTGAGCGAGAACCTCTTTACTATGGGCCACAGACGCAGAGTATCGGGCGGCACCGACCCGGGTGAGTCACCATCATGCCGGGTCTGCAACCGGTGTCACGGCCGAGACGACTAGCGGCGCCCTCCGCGCCGATCTTATGCGCGGCCTATTGGCTATCCACGTCTGCAATCGGTCCGGCTCCGGCCGGGCGATCCGTGCGTGCCGCGCGGCAGCAGATGGCCCTTCCCTCGTCCGGGATTTGGCAACCGCCGCGCATGCAGTAAGTGCACGGACACCACCCTTCAGAAAAAAGACGGCTGCCGCGCATGCAGTAAGTGCACGGACACCACCCTTCAGAAAAAAGACGGCTGCCGCGCATGCAGTAAGTGCACGGACACCACCCTTCAGAAAAAAGACGGCTGCCGCGCATGCAGTAAGTGCACGGACACCACCCTTCAGAAAAAAGACGGCTGCCGCGCATGCAGTAAGTGCACGGACACCACCCTTCAGAAAAAAGACGGCTGCCGCGCATGCAGTAAGTGCACGGACACCACCCTTCAGAAAAAAGACGGCTGCCGCGCATGCAGTAAGTGCACGGACACCACCCTTCAGAAAAAAGACGGCTGCCGCGCATGCAGTAAGTGCACGGACACCACCCTTCAGAAAAAAGACGGCTGCCGCGCATGCAGTAAGTGCACGGACACCACCCTTCAGAAAAAAGACGGCTGCCGCGCATGCAGTAAGTGCACGGACACCACCCTTCAGAAAAAAGACGGCTGCCGCGCATGCAGTAAGTGCACGGACACCACCCTTCAGAAAAAAGACGGCTGCCGCGCATGCAGTAAGTGCACGGACACCACCCTTCAGAAAAAAGACGGCTGCCGCGCATGCAGTAAGTGCACGGACACCACCCTTCAGAAAAAAGACGGCTGCCGCGCATGCAGTAAGTGCACGGACACCACCCTTCAGAAAAAAGACGGCTGCCGCGCATGCAGCAAACGACTTCGACACCGAGTTGCGGTCGCCCATCAGTCAACAAACCATGGAAAGGCAACACCAATGAGTTCAATCACCCCCAGGCCCGCCACGATGCACGAGCCCGAAACGTCCGACGAGCAGAACCCCACCACCGGGTCAATGTACGACGCAGACGGCTACGACAAGGCTGGCCGTTCCAGCTACGGGTACGACCGCGCCGGATTCTTCGGCAACGGGTGGAACGTCGACGGCACCAACCGCGACGGCAACCACTTCGACGCGAACGGCTTCAACGAAAACCACATCCACCAGACAACCGGCACCTACATCGACCCCGACGGCAAGAGGTTCTACGACTACTTGCCGGAACTCGACGCCAACGGCTTCGGCCACGATGGGTTCAACGTCGCAGGCATCAACGTCCGTGGCTTCGACCGTTACGGCATCCACCAGCAGACCGACACCGAATACGACCCGGCTGGCTACGACTATGAGGGCCTCGACCGTGGCGGCTTTGACGAGCGCGGCTACTACTTGGATTTCTACAGGACGCCGGGCCGGTCCGAGGACTACGAAATCGGTTCGCACAGGGACACCCGAACGGACTTCTCCCCGGACGGGTTCTGCATGTCTGGGCTGGACGAGAACGGCGTCGACTCAACTGGGGTCTTCTGGGGCTGCGAGTAAGGCAATGCGCGGTCATCGGCAGTAATTTGCCGAGACCTCGACCGCGCACCATGCCATACCGACAACAAAGTGGTGACTTCGACAACTCGTTGAATTTCACCGCGACCAACAAACTCGCTCAACCAGAAAAGAAGGCTCAAAAATGACCACTATTCCGCTCACCAATTTCCCCGACTTCGCCGACGTACGGAGGAGGGCAATTGCCCGATGGATTACTCACTACAGTGTCCAGCCGGGTTCCGACCCGGTTACGGCGTTCGTGCTGTCCTGCGACAGTCTCCTCACGGCCGCGCTTGCCAACGGGCCGCAGTTCACAGAAGACGAGGCTCTTGGAATGCTCGCCATGTATCAGGGCACCACTCCCTCAGCGTTCATCTTCGGGACGCTTCTCGCACAGGACATGCAGGATGACCCTGATATCTACGAACCCACGGCCCAGCTCATGGCGAAACTCAGCTCCCTCACGCTCACACAAGACTGGGCGCTTCGGCAACTGCTCGCCGTCCATGAGGAACGTCGACGTAATGAATCGGGACTCACACTCCAGGAGCTCGGCTTCCCAATCAAGTAGTCGGAAGTGAAGTGGTGGGGCGCAAAAGCGAGGCCTGGCGCGCCCCACTATTCTTCGGCGGTTGGTGCCTGAAGAAGATTCCTACGGATGTTGCCGTGATCCAGCGCACGTTCGCCACCGACCCTACGGAACCCGCCTACTGTCCAATTCGGAATCGACGGGCGAGGAGGCATCCAGATGCCCTCTCAGCGGTCGGCTCCGCGGATCCGGTGCAGAGTTGAGCTGAGGTACCCATGCCGCGCTCTGTCTGGATTGCCCGCCGACTTCTGACCGGCGGACCAGGATATGGACATTGTTAGAGGCTGATCTCTATCAAGACCGGATCGGCCAAGGTCAGGTAACGCAGATTTGGTCAACGGACGTCTCAACCTCAGCTTCGACGCGTTCCGCAAGATTGGCAGCCTGTCCTACGACCATCACGCGGACCTGCTCGGCCAAGCCCGGCCCCACGGCGAGACGATCTCCCAGGAGCTCGATTCAGAGTAGCTGCTCGGGTTTACGAGGCACCGTCTCGCCGCTGCAGCGAGCTGCGTTCGTCTGCCGGCGACCGTCTCAAGGCCGCTGGTCGAGGGTGGCGCGACGGCGCGACGCGTGGCGGGTGACCGCAGCAGCGACATGCACCACATCGGACAGGTCAGGCTTAGCTCGCCCACTCATCCGGCCATCCCGCGCGCTTGAGCGGGAATTTGTCTGCCGGCATTTCCAGACCCGTACGCACTTCGTTGCTCGCGTCCCGCACCATCTCGAAATAGTCTCTGTCGGTTCCGATGACCGTCCAGTGGTTCCCGGCCTCATCGTCGCAGAAGAGCATGTAGTGGTCAGACGCCGGCAGGCCAATTGATTTGGAGATCTTTGGGTTTGCAGCTGCGAATTCGCGGGGTGTGAGTGCCATTATTTGAGGCTAGCGGTGTTTGTCCTGTCGACCTCTTAGTCCACGGTCGACCCTGACCTGGATCCTGCCGGTCACCGCATCCTTTCACAGTCCACGATTCGCTTGACAGTTTCTTTTCAGCGGCTGCCACCACACCACATGAGCGGCTGCTCGCGATGAGATCGACGAGCGACTGTGGATACAAAATGGCGGCGGAGTCATGCAAAATCCCCGGTTCACAGACGTGCGCCCCGATGTCACGCACGACGAAAATCGGGCTGAAAACTCATGCCACGCAAAAATTGTTCGAGGCGGGCCTCCGCACCGTGAATATCGCCCACCCGGTCGCATTCCGAGGTGTCGGTACTCCCTCCTCTTTTCGAGCACCTCACGCATTTCAACTCAGTCATGCTCACCCAGACGTGATCTGCCCGCTCAACGACCTCATACGACGACGTAATCCCCTCGTCAATTCCTGCCGACGATGACCCGCACCCGAACCTCCGCCCGCGCGCTTCATGTATCCGGCATGCGCCCCGTCCCGAACCCTGACCGATGTGCACCTCACGGGTTCCACCAAGGATCGCGCCGCGGGCAGACCGTCGCGCCAGTCCGCCCGCCGTGGCTACTCCGTGCGTGAAAGCGGCTTAGCGACAGACCCACACCGCATCTCCCCGCCAGCAGCGTTCCGCCGCACATCGGATGCCGAAACGTTGGACGGGGCCTACGCGGTAAGGGCCGCGCCAGGAGAACCGCGCCGCCCGCAAGAAGGCCATCGATCAGGGCAACTCGCCGGCGGTGGGTGTTGCGGGCCGGGAAACGTGGAGTGCAGCGTTGCTCGGAGGAGGTGAGCAAAGATGCGAGTGGGCGTATTGCGGAAGGTTGAACGGGACGACTCGCGTGCCGGCTTGCTGCCCCCGGCGAGGACGCCGGAGCGAAGCGGAGGTGGGTGGCGAGCGGCGCCCGCCAGGGCGCCGCGAGGGTGCGGTACCAGTTGCGGTCGGGCAGCCTTCTGGTCTCGGTCGCGCTTCGACGTACAGCCACAGTATTCGCCTCCGTGCGGGTCCGGCCGACGCTCATTCTGTCGGCCCTCAGCCCGGCGACCCCGCTTCGTCATCGCCCTATCCCTGCCTTGCCGCTCCATCTCCACGACCTCGACACCGTCACCGCGATCGCGGTCGTGTGCTTCGTCCCACAAACGCTGCCCTGCTGTCACGGGTCAAACGAATGCGACCGCTTGCCGGTCAATGGACCGCGCTCCGCATGACTAGTTTTGTCACATGACGAACGTGATCATGTATTTCAGGAACGACAGCCGACCAAAGGCGGAGAGAATCCCCGGTGATCGCAAGAACGAATCGCCCGCTGAGGGCAGTGCCGAATTAAGCGTCAAGGACGCTGTCAATTTGCCACGTGTCGGCGAGATGGTCATTTTTTGGTTTAGGGGGCTCCACAACGACAGCGGCGTACCTGGAGAGGAAGTCATGGTGGATTTCAGCGACGGAGCCACCGTGGAGAGCGTGGAATGGTCTCTCGATCTCGACGAAGTCTCGATATTCCTTTCCACCTGCCTGAAAGAAGCCGAGTTCAACAGTGCCGCGGAAGTGGGCCAGTGGACTCTACATGTTCACTAGTCTTCGCGTGATTTCTTCGATGATCCTTCCCTCCTTCGGAATCCGACTACCGGCGGCTTGGAACTCTTCGGACCCCGTCAGCCATCCCTGCCGGTGCTTGGCGGGAAGCGAACACACGACCCGTTCCATCCGCGTCCCTATCCAAAGTCCGAGGTTCTCGGAGTGGGTGTGCGCGAACCTGCAGAACTGCCCGAACTACGGCAGGCGCTCCCCATGCTTTTTCAAGGCCAGGGAGCACCGTCACCGCTGACGGGTCATTTCATCTCAGCGCTCCCTGCGCGTGCCGGCGTTCGGCTGTCGTCACCCAGAACTCCGTCATCGACGGTTTGAACACCTCGGCACCTGCATAGCCCGCGGCCCTAGCATCGGCCTGGTCCACGCCGCGAACCAGGAGTACGGCGTTGTTCCTGCCGATGGTGGGGCAGTGGCCCGAACCCGACGTTGCCCGGAATCCACCTTTCACCAGGGAGACGTCACGGCCGAGGGACGGCTCGTGACCGTGCTCCAGCTGCTCGATGATGACACGGTCAGCGACGGTGATGACACAGGCGTCGGCCCGGTCGGAAATGTCGATGAGGATATCGACAAGCTGCGGGATTGCCTCGGATGAGCTGAGGACCGACACCGTGGATTCCGTGGTGGCGTCTGCCATAGCGGCAGTCTCGGTCTGAAGGGGGAGATTGAACATTGTGGTTCCTTTGTTAGGAGGGGGTGTAGAGCAAGTCGCCTACTCTCTCTCTATGCGCGGCACTGAGAATCGGCTGGAACCAGATCGTTGAGGACGAGTGTCGCGTGACAGCCCAGTCTGGAGCGGTCCGACAAATGCCCATGTCTGATCACTACCTGCTGTCGCTGCTTGCCACCGACACGGTCGCAAGACGGGCGGTGCAGCGTCCATTAGCGCTTTCCGGCATGCGGGCAGGCGTCTCCCGCTCAGTCACTTTTGGAACTTTCGACGCCACGGTTGGCGGCCCTCGACCCTGTTGGCCCCAAATTGGAGTCTGTTGACGACGCCTCGAATCGTTGTAGCCTCGCAGCTGTGCCTCGCCGAGGCACCAGCACAATTAGGAGCATGATGGCAGGCGACTTCGATCCAACCACCGCACCGGCTTACCAGCAGGGAGCCGCAATGTCCGGCACGCCGGCCGGGACGACCCTCGTTCGGGATCAAACCCACGAGGAAATCGTCCGCAGCAGGCTTGCGTGGATCCAAGCGGGAATCTGGGTCATCGCAGGCGGTGTGATTTTGAACTTTGTTTCTGGCTTCATCATTGGGTTCGCAGCTTCCTACCGCTGAGACCAACGAAACGCGAGCGATGCCCACCACCGCCGACATTGCCAAGCGCTTCACTTTCCTCCTCCACTTGGTGAGTATCGGGAAAGTCGGACGCTGCGCCAGAGGTGGTCTAGGTATAGACGCGTCACGTCGGCGACGCGATCGCTAACGTGGCCGCCGACCTGCGCTCAACGGGACGATTGGACTGCTCGAGCTCTTCAACGACTCGGCGCTGAAGCTTAACAACCCTGAGAGCGTCGAGAAGCTCGCCCCTTAGGCGTCGGATCAAACTCAATAGTTTCGTGGACCCGCGGCAGCGGGGCCTCAGAGTCTGGGACCGAATGCTGACCTCTAGCACTCTCAGGTGGCGGACCGTGGGCGCTCGAAGGTAGCGGCATGAGGCTGTGGGCGTTGGTTCCGGCCACCGGGATCTGTCGTCAGCGGCGTCAACGACGCGATAAAGCCTTTTCCCGCGTCGGCCGCCACTTGGAAGAGCCAATTTCATCGACCACGATCAAATCGATGGGGATGTTGAGGACAACGACACGGCCGGGTGGATCGGCGAGCCCTTGGGGAACTGGCACCCGCGCTCCCATTTTTGGGGGTGTCGCCGACTCCATAACCCGCGCTGAGCGACGATAGCCTCACAGAAGACCCATCAATCCGGAGGCCAGGGATGTCGAATCCACGAATGCAAAGTCGAAGCTTCAGAGTTGTGGGCGCGGCTGTCGTCGCGGTGCTTGCCCTCGCCGGGTGTTCAAGCCCAACACCGACTGCAATTTCCGCCGCGCCGGCAACAGGTGAGACCCTCTTTGGAGGCGGTTACGACCTCACGGTTCCCAGAGGCTGGTCCGTGCCCAAAGACGTGACGCTACCCGACGATGTAGACGTGATAGCTGCGGACTTGGCGGATGCAGACGGCTTCGTGGATAATGTCAACGTTATAGTGTCCCCGGCAGGGGGAATGACGCCCGACCAGGCGGAGTCGAGCGCTGTCGACGAGTTTGAGGGCGCAGGCGTGAACGTGACAATACGCGACCGAATCATGGTCGCCGAGACTGAATCCGTTCACCTTTCAGCCAAGGGGTCTATCAACGGAGCAGACTACCAAATCGAGCAGTTCCACATCCCGGTCACTGATTGGAATACGTTCGTCGTTACGTTCTCCTTCAGCCCGACCGTGTCTGAAGCGGACAGGAACAAGCTTTCGGAATCGGTACTGGCGACTTGGTCCTGGACTTAGAAGCCACACTTAAACGCCGCGGACCACGCGCCTCCTCTAACGAGGTTTGAGAAGATCCGAAGTTGATTGCTCAGTCTCCCTGCGTGCGTCGGCTCATCTCCGGCGCCCATAGACTCTGCCCATGCCCTGTATGCGTGATGATTTAACACTGGTCATTGCCGACATCGAGGAAGCGCTTCAGGCGATTCCCGACTCCTCTCTCGCCGGCGCAATTCTCGACCCTCCATACGGTCTGGGCTTGAGCGGAGTGAACTGGGATCGAAGTGTGATCGCTTTCGACGCAGGCTTCTGGGGCCTAGTGCGGTCCAAGCTCGCTCCGGGCGCGACTCTCGCCGCATACGGGCATTCCCGGACCTTCGCGAGGCAGAGCACTGCCGTCGAGGACGCCGGGTTCCAAATCGTTGATCACCTTTCCTGGGCCAAGTCCTTCTCACACGCGACGTCGAGCCGTCACATTGACTCAGAGCTCCGAAATATCGGTGTCACCGATCAAGTCGCCGACCGATACGCGGGCTGGGAAACTCAGCTTCGCGGCGCTTTCGAACCAATACTGATCGCCCGGAACCTCGGACCAAGAGACTCTCTCATCGGGGCGATCGCTGGCGGCGGGGCTGGCGGCTTCAACGTCGGTGCCTCGCTCATCCCCGCAGACCCTTCCGAGAATAGGAGTAGGCGGAACGGGCGTGTGGGCGAAAACACAAACCGCTCAATTCGACGTCCCGATGGCTCAATGTCGGTGGCCACTGAAGGTGGACGCAAGACGGGGAACCTGATCCTGGAGCACAACGAAGCTTGCTCGATATCTGCGTGCTCGCCCGGCTGCCAGGTCACGCTCATCGACGCCCAAGGCCGCGCCAAGTACGCGCCGGGGAAAGAGCTTCCAAGCCGGTTCTTCACGCAAATTAAGTATTCGCCGCGTGCGCACTCATCAGAATCCCCCCGGCCAGAGGGCGTAAGGGGCCACCCGACGGTGAAACCGATGAATCTTGTCAATTGGCTCTGCGGCCTCATCGTGATGCCAGGTGAAACCTACCTGGATGGCTTCGCCGGCTCCGGCGCGATCTCCGAAGGGATCATCCGCGCCGGGGGTCGCTCCTTGGCAATCGAACGCGAGCCCGAGTATGCCGAATTAATCGAGTACCGCTTCGCAGCGTTGGACAGCGCTGCTAACTAGTTCATTTCTCGAGCTGCCGCGCATGCATCAACTCCTACCCCTTGGAGGTACAAGATATGCATTTCTCGGTAACCAAACGAACTCTCGACGTCCAGTACATCGACGTCGAGTACGACTTCTCCAAGACAGAGGATGTCCTAGTCTTCCGGCGGCCTGAAATTTCAAGGGCCGAGAGCCTGGTGAATAACCCGCGCGGGCCGAAGGGCGGTCGACAATGGGCGCCACCCGTGTTTCTTCCCAGTTTCGAGCGCTGATGGGCGGCGAAGCGCAAGACCTCAATCGTCTCAGGGACCGCGTAGCGGAAGTTGTCGCAATGAGCGGACACAGCGACACTCGTACTAGGCACGAGCAGATCGACTGGATCACCGAGGCAGCCTTGCGCGCTGTCGCCGGCATACATCCTGACTCTCATGAAATGGCTGAACTGGCCGTCGCACTCCTCGACCTTGAACAGGCTGAGGAGTGGGAACGTTGGTACTCCTGAACACCTGAACGACTCAGCAAGGCGCCACTGTTAACGCCGACTGAAAACAGGGCCACTTCTGCCAACTGAAAACAGGGCCACTCTCGTGTGGTTCTAGTGTGCCGTAGCCGCCGCGGGTTGGTGTTGCTTGAGCCGGTAACTGTTGCCCTTGAGGCTGATTACGTCGGCGTGGTGAACGATGCGGTCGATCATCGCGGAGGCGATCGTGAGGTCGCCGAACACGTCGCCCCAGCGGGCGAAGGGCAGGTTGCTCGTCATGATCAGCGAGGCGTGTTCGTAGCGGGATGACACGAGCTGGAAGAACAGATTCGCGGCGTCTTGGTCGAAAGGGATGTAGCCCACCTCGTCAACGATGAGCATGCTGTAACGGCGTAGCCTGATGAGCTCGGCGGCGAGTTTGCCCCGTGAGTGGGCTTCTTGGAGTCGAGTCACCCAGCCCGTCGCGGTGTCGAAGAGGACCCGGTGGCCGGCCTTGGCGGCCTTGATTCCGATGCCGACGGCGAGGTGTGTTTTCCCGGTTCCGGGTGGTCCAAGGAGGACGACGTTCTTCGCTTCGGTGAGGAACACGCTCGTGCCCAGGTGCGCGATCAGGTTTCGGTCGGCGGAGGGCTGATGGTCGAAGTTGAAGTCCTCGAGGGTCTTGTGACCCGGGAACCGGGCGGCCTTGATCCGCAGCGCAGCCCCGGAGGCTTCGCGTTCGGAGACCTCCTTGGAGAGCACCGCGGCGAGGTATTCCTCGTGAGACCAGCCCGCGTCGCGGGCCTGATCGCCCAGGCGTCGGAAGGCTTCGCTGATCCGTGGCGCCCGCAGCGCGCGGGCGTAGTACTCGATCTGCGAGGCCGCTTCCGAGCCGGTCATGACGCGACCGCCAACACGGTCGGCGCGGCGTCGATGTCAACGCTGAAGAGCTCGTCGTAGCGGGCCAGTGAGGCCATCTCGACGACGGCCGTGATCGTGGGCCGGCGGGCGCGTTGGGCTTGGAACTGGGCGCGCAGCTCGGCCGCGCGGCGGACGTGTGCCGGGTCGGTGACGGTCAGTTGCCGAGCCCACTTCCGGCGATGCTCGGCGATGAGGACCCCGTCGTGGTGGACGGTCACGCGCTCGAGGCTCGCCGCCACGTCAACAACCCGGCCGATCATGGTCGGGTCGACGGAGTAGTCGTTGCTGAGCGCGCGAACGTAGTAATCCCTTGGGAGCCGGACGCTGTTGCGGAACATCACCTCCGGCGCCATCGGCGGCAGTCCGCGCATCGCCGCCCGATCGATGCGGACCAGGTCTCCTGGTCGCCCTCTCCGCGACCGGGAGAGACGGTTGTTCGCGATGGGGAGCCAGCCGGCCAGCTGCTGATTGAAGTCATCGGGAGAAGTGAAGGCGCGACCCGACATGAAGCGGCTGCGGAAGAAGCGGTTCATCCGCTCGACCATGCCCTTGGACTCGGGATCGCGGGCCTTGAGGAGCTTGATCTGCGTGCCAAGGGTGCCGGCGAACGCGGCGGCGGGATCGGTGAGTTTTCCGCGCCCGATGCCGGTCTCGTTGTCCCAGGTCAGCCGGGCGGGAACAGCCTCGGCCTCCTGCAGCAACGACCACATCCCGCCCAGCAGATCCGGCGTCGTCCGCGAGGGCAACATGCGGGCCTGGATGAATCCGGAGAACGTCGACGTCATCACCAATACCGGCGGCGCAGCAGCCTGGTCATGGCCCAGCGGCAGGTCTTCGTGCGGGAACCAGAGATCACACTGGACCTGGAATCCGGGCGGGTGCACCAGCCGATCCGCGGGATCCGGCACCGCATACTCCGGTCGGAGCTCGGCGATCTTGGCCCGAAACAGCGACGGTGACCCCGACCAGCCCACCCGCTCGGCGGCGGTCGCGGCCGGCATCGTTGGCGTTGCCGCGAGCAACACCCGCACCTGGCCGGCGAACGCGTCGAAGCTCGACCCCGTCGGCTCACGCTGATACGTCGGCGACCGATTCACGCCCAAGGCCCGATCTACGGTTCCCCGGGACACTCCGACCAGCCGCCCTATCTCCCGCTTCGAATGCTTCCCCGTCGAATGCAGGTGGCGAATCTCTGCCCAATCATCCAATTTGATCACCTTCCATGATGGTTGGTGGCCCTATTTTCAGTTGGCGTTTCTGGCCCTGTTTTCAGTTGGCGTTAACAGCCACTGGAGCAAGCGCAGCGAGTGCTGGAAAATGTGCTGACCAGGCCGCCGGGGCGGGACAGGCCATTGAGCAATAACCGTTCAGCGCGGAAGGCACGGTGCCATGGCATGCCGACAGGGCAGACCACGCACTCCGGGCGGACACCCGCCGTGTAGTGCCCGAACGGATCCGGCCGAACCAGCGCGGATTACGAAAGGCAAGTGACGACCGACCAAACAGAACGAGGCCTTTGGACGTTGGAGAGCGAACTTCTGACGCAGAGGACTAAGCCCAACACGGCGGTTTGTTCGCGTACTAATTTCGCGACTCCTCGACACCGCGCACCCCAGCGATGAAGCGCACAAGGCGGATACGCCGTTTCAACCGGTCCCGGTCGGGGTACCTCGTTTTGGGCTCACCCTCGTAATGCGATCGCTGGGACCAGTACGGAGCCAGCCTGCACATCAGACAGCTTTCCCAGGCCTCAGTCGTGCCGTGGATCAGTAGGTAGCAGCAGCGTGGGCAGTAGAGGGCATCCATACCCAGTACATGCGCGGCACTTCATCAGTTCCTGCCACGACGGACACGAGCCCAGAACCGGCGGAGGTCAGAAACGAAGTTAAAACGTGCGCTTCGCAGCCGACCGAGTCGACGCTCGGTGTCGTGGCGGATTGCGGACCGGCCGCCCGGTTCGCGATCACTGTTAAGCCAGCCTGTCTCGATGGCATCGCGCCAACAGAAGCCGAGGGGTGCAGGGTACCCGCACCGGCGACAGCCGCCGCGGCGCTCTATTTGAGTCACGACCGAAGAACGGTGCGTCGTCGCGCCGTACAGGTCGGAGCCGTCGGAGACGACTATGCAGAAGGGGCTACCCACCGCGATCGGGCCGAGCCGCGTGAGACGCACGAAACGGTCGTCATAGAAGGCGGCGCCGGAACCTGGGGCCAGGATTCGGCGCCAGTACAGCGTTTCCCAATCCTTGATTTCGTGGGAGGCACCGCCCACTGTGGTCACCAACCAGTGTCCGGGTCCATCGATCGAGGCATGGGGTTCAGGTTTTCCTGTCATGCCTCCTACACGCGCGGGACGGTTCGATTGCCGGCGCGGTCAACATGCCGCGCATGGAGCAAGTATGACAAACGAACACGCACCTAGTTTCTGGATGACCGGTGATCTCACGGATGGCGAACTGAGGGTGGCGGATTCCCCGGCCGGCCTGATCGCCTCTCTCCTCGAAGGATACGGAGCGCTGCCGCTCATGCCAACTGGCGGCGGAGAGCCGGGTCAAATGTTCCTGACGTGGAATCAGATTAAGCTGCACGACCGGTTCGCGTATGCCTGCCAAGTGGCAACTGAGTACCAAGCACGGGCCTTGGTCGCCGCTGAGCAAGCGGGCGAATGGTCCTTGGGCGGAGAGTCCGATGAGAACATCGATCGTCTCTACACGACCCGCAGCCGTGTACCTGACAACAGTCCGTGGCCCCAAGGCAACGTGCGTCTCCTAATCGTTCATCCGGTGCTCGAAGCTGTGGAATGGGATCCACCGGTCACCAACCGAAATTTGGTGATCATCGACCCCCGGACTGAGGTCAACCTTCTGCGCGGTCTCGAGGCTTGCGGCGCGCTCAGTTCAGCTGGCCGGCTCGACCTGCACAGTCGATATAAGCATCCCTTGGGATTGTGAGAGGAAACGAGAATTATGCCTGATCCCAAGCTATTTAAAACGAAAACTATATACTTAGCGTCGCTAATCAAGAATCGATGCCGCGCATGGGAGATGCGAACCAGCAGACGCTGGTCCCAAACCCCAACCGAAAGACCCACCCATGACCCAGGTATCCACAACAACAGCACAGGAACCATCACCATTCCTCACCGAAGCTCAGGCCGCCGCCCGCATCGGCGTCGTGCCGAAGACCCTGCGCAACTGGCGCTCGGCCGGCACCGGCCCGACCGCACTCCGGCTTGGCCGCTCCGTTCGGTACCACATCGACAGCCTTGACGGCTGGGCACTCGGACAGGCTGCCTGATGGGCCGCCCTTCATTGGTAATCGGCGAACGCGGAGAAATCTCGTTCAGCGGTGAAAAAGGTAAGTACCGAGCGCGCTGCCGCTACCGCGGCGGTGATGGCAAGACTGTCCTGATGGAACGCACGGGGCCGACCAAAGCTTCTGCTGAACAGCGACTCAAAGACGCAGTCAAGGGCCGGGCGAGTTCAGGTGACGCAGACCTCAACAGTGAAACAACCATCGAGGCACTGATGCACACCTGGTGGCCGTGGAAGCTGGAAACTACAAAGCTCAGCGAAGGGTCTAAGGGCAACTATGCCGACGTAATCAACCGAATCATCGTGCCCGGACTCGGCAAGGTCAAGCTACGGGAAGCGACCACCGGCCGCATGGACCGCTGGCTGGTGAAGGAGCGCCGGACGCGCTCCGGGCAGGCGGAGATTGCACGCACGCTCCTCAACCAGGCATTCACGTTCGCAGCCCAACGCGACGCGGTGACCGGCAACCCCATCGCCAACGTCAGCAAGCCCATCACGACCAAACCCGTTCCACGCGCCCTGACCACGGACGAACTCGTATCGCTCCGCGACGCGGTCCGCGGTATGCGTCAGAACACTTGGCTCGCTGACGCCTTCGAAGCACAGCTCGGTCTGGCTGGGCGCATTGGCGAGGTTGCCGCGCTCATGGTGGAGGACCTCGACCTCGACCACGCAGTCAGCCCGCGCGTCCACATCGTCGCGACCGTCATCACGCCGAACGGAAAGAAGCACTCACGGCAGCTGCACACCAAAGATGGTGAGGACGGCCGTCGCACGGTCATCATCCACGACTGGCTGGTGGACATTCTCCGTAACCGCGCACTGCTCGCCGGCCCCAGCGGCCTGCTCTTCGCCTCGCGGAATGACACGCTGCTCGACCCTCACAACATGCGGGAGAGCTGGAGGAACATCAGGGACGGGGCCCGCCTCGGCTGGATGAAGCCGCACCACCTGCGGAAGACAACGCTCTCTAAAATCGCCGAGGTATTCGACTTGGAGACGGCGAGCAAGTTCGCTGACCACAAGGGAACGGATGTGACCACGCGGTACTACATCGAAAGGGCCGTCGTCGCGGGGCCGGATGTCCGCACGGCGTTCACAGATTTGGCACCGAAGCCGCACCTTCGGCTTGTTGAGAAGGCCTTATAGAGTGAATTTTTGAATCGTTTACCAAGGGTAAAAGTGGGATGCAGGGAAAATCCGGTGAAATTCGGACCCTGCATCCCTTTGTTTGTGGTGCCCCTGGAGGGATTCGAACCCCCAACCGTTTCCTTAGGACGGAACTGCTCTTCCGTTGAGCTACAGAGGCTGGCCACTGAAGTTTAGCGGTTGTCTGCCGGCGCCGCAGCGCACCGCTGCGACGCGCTTACGTCGGCGGGTACAGGAAGAGCGGAACCTCACTGGCCGACACGGTGCGCGTGTTGTACGCATGACTGCCGTTCCAGTTGTATTCCTCGAGAATGACCGAGCCGTCGCTGTTGACCGACTGCACGTAGGCCACGTGGTTGTAGTTGAACCAGGCGACCGCGCCGACGACGGGAGTGTCGCCGGTGGCCCAGCCCTGATCGGCCCAGGCGCTGGCCCAGTTGCTCGCGTTGCCGCCGCTGGGGGTGAGCTTGCTCCAGGTCCAGGTCCACGGGGAGCCGGTCGACCCGGCGTCGCGGTTGAGCCGGTATGCCACGAAGTCCACGCATTCGCGGTAATAGTAGCCGAGCGGAGACAGTCCGCCGCCCTGGGTGTCGGTGGCCCGGTCGAACCACGGGTAGTCGTCGCCCTTGGCGCGCACGCTGTATACGGCGAAGTCGGTGGCAGCCGATCGGGCGGCCTCGGCGGTCTGCTGGGCGGCCAGTGCACGCTTGGCCTCGGCATCCCGCTGGGCGAGTTCCTCGCTCGTGGTCGCCGTGAAACCGTCGCGAGCGACGGTGATGGCTGCGGCGCCACTGTCCACCGTGACGCCCTGCGTGTCGGCAACCCGTGACGTCGATGAGGCGGTGTCGCTCGCACCGGGCGCGAACGCATACGCCGGAAGGCCGGCGGTGAGGAACAGTCCCGGAATGGCCAACAGGGTCACCGCGATTTTCATGGGCCGTCGGCGGCGCGACCGCGGCACCGGGCGGCTGACGGCCGGAGCGACCCGAGGCGAAACGACCTGATTGAGCCGGTTGCTCCGCGTCACGATCGACGCCTTTTTGAGATCCAGAATCTTGGTTTCCGCCACCCCAACCGCATCGGGAATGCGCACAGCCACCGGCGCGTCCATACGCACCGAAATGTTCACGGTGGCGTCGGCTCGAGCCTCTGCCGCCTCACGCTGCGCACGCAGTTCGCGGCGCGAGAGCGGAAAAATCGGGGTCTCCGGCGAACCAGAAGTGCCGGGTACGCCGGATTGGGGCAACAGATGATCCTCTAACACACCGAGATCGAGGTTCGGCGCTCCTCAACCCTAGGCGACGGCGACCAGGAAGTCACCTTCTGGCGTTACATCCCTGTTACATTCGCGGGTCAGGCGGCAGGAGCAAGGAATTCATCCCACTGCGGCAACGGCCGCTCCGCGCCGCGCACCACCCAGGTCGTGCCGACCGGCAATCCCGGGTGGAACAGGAGTTTCCAGCCCATCTCGGCCGGCGTCCGGTCGCTTTTGAGGTTGTTGCAGCGCAGGCAACAGGCCACGAGATTGTCCCAGGTGTCCCGGCCGCCGCGCGACCGGGGCATTACGTGGTCGATCGTGCTGGCGGTCTTGCCGCAGTACCCGCAGCGATGCTCGTCCCGGCGCAGCACCCCGCGACGGCTGACCGGCACGGCCCTGGACCGAGGGATGCGCACGTAACGCGTGAGCAAGATGACGCTCGGCCGCTCCCAGGAACCGGAGGCGGCACAGATCGGATGCCCCTGGTCGGCCTGCACGATCGTTGCCTTATGATTCATGACCAGCACGAGTGCTCGTTTGAAGGACACCACGGCAAGGGGCTCATACCCCGCATTGAGGACCAGTGTGCGCATGCGTTCCCTTTCGAAAAGGGCTGGACGGCTTCCAGCCATTCGAACTACGACAGTCAGTGAGAAGGAGCGAACAGGCAAACAAAAAGGGCGCTGTCACCATGACAACGCCCTACCGGCCACACGATGTCCCTGACACGCGCAACTCAAGTTTGCTCGACTGCTCTGCCGCAGCGCAGAGCGGCAGCGCACATCCATGGTGTGGATCGTGCGCCGCTCGCGCATGGGCTCTCCCGAAGACTCGCAAAACATCAGAGCAACAGGTTAACCCACATTCGGCGCCACCGCGAAGTGCGGGACGCCGAATGTGCTAGGTGTTACGAAACATTCATCTGGCGGGCGGGCGGCTCGGACCTCCGGCAGGCTCAGATGCCGAGCCGCACGATGTAGTACGAGCTGGTCCAGATCGGCTGCACGCGCACGGCCGCCCCCTCATACGGCGCGTGCAGGATGTTGCCGTTGCCTGCATAGAACCCGTCGTGGCCGTCCATGATGACGAGGTCACCCGGCTGAGCCTCAGATTCGGGGATTCGGGTGCCCGCCGCCCCCTGCCCGGTCGAGGAATGTGGCAGCGAGATGCCGAACTGCGCGTAGACGTACATGATGAGCCCGGAACAATCGAAGCCGGCCGGGGTGGCCCCGCCGTAGACATAGGGAACACCCTGGTAGCCGGCCGCGACACTGTAGACGGATGCCAGGTCGAACTTCGGGTATGCCGGGGCAGCCAGGTAGTCGGCCGACGACGGGCCGGAATACGACGCGGCGTAGGAGGTCATCGCGGCCGCGGCTTCCTGTCGGCGCCCCTCGGCGGCCGCTGCCTCGGACGCGGCAACCGCCGCCGCAGCTGCGGCCGCTGCCGCCGCCAGCTCCTCGGGGGTGGTGGCCGTGAACCCGTCGCGCGCGACGCTCACAGTATCGGCCGCGGCGCCGACCGCCACGGACTGCGCACCCGATTGGGTCAACTCGGCCGAGGCCGTGGACGCGTACTCCGCTTCGGTCGGCGCGAACGCATACGCCGGGATGGCCATGGTCGCGACGAGGCCGCCGGCGAGAGTCATGAACACGATGTTCGCCACGGCGCCCCGGCGGCGTGACCGCGCGCCGGAACTGGGGCTGGCGGCCCGATAGTGGCTGAGCTCGGCGTGCTCGGCGTCGTTGGGGAGGGAAGCGCGGGTGATGGAACCGCGGGTGATGAACCCGGTGGTGGCTATCGAGTTCGGGGCTCGACGGAAAATCTTCTTACCTAATGCGGCCAAAGTGTTTACCTCCGGCGCCTCGACAACACTAGGTAGTTGCCCCGTCCACTGCGCTCGTCGCGTGTGTGAGGAACGAATCAAGAGACGGGAAAGAAAGGCGTCTTGATTCGTGTCCGGCGACCGGAATCTGGACTGTGGACGGATCCAAGCTAACTGACGCCCATCCGTTTGTCACGCCGCAGGCCACATTTTCTAACATATTGATAACAAAATCGTGGGGGCGAGGGCACAACGACAACGGGGCCGGAGGGGTCCGCCGAATGGCTAGGCGACCGCTGCCGGTGTGGCGACGAAGATGTGGCCGGCGACCTCGTTGGGCAGTTCCAGTCCGTCCTCGAACCCATGCACCTGCACGAGCACATAGGAGCCCACGGCGGAGAAAACCCCCGTGGCCCCGGGGAGCACACCGGAGTTCTTCAGCTGGGCCAGGAGCTCGGGGTCGACCTGAACGGGTTCGCCCAGACGGCGCACCACGGCGGCGACCGGTCCGGCAGTTCCGGCGACCAGGTCGACAAGGCTCGTCACCCCGGCCATGAACGCGACGGCCGGCGAATCGCCCAGCTCATCGAGCCCGGGGATGGGGTTGCCATACGGAGACTCGGTCGGGTGATCGAGCATCTCCAGGATCTTGCGCTCCACCCGCTCACTCATCACATGCTCCCAGCGGCATGCTTCGTCGTGGACGAATTCCCACTCGAGCCCGATTACGTCGCTGAGCAGGCGTTCCGCAAGCCGATGTTTGCGCATCACATGCACGGCCTTACTGCGCCCGTCGACGGTGAGCTCGAGATGCCGGTCGCCGGAGACGACTACGAGACCATCCCGCTCCATCCGGGCCACGGTCTGCGATACGGTCGGCCCGGAGTGCCCGAGGCGTTCCGAGATGCGTGCCCGGAGGGGAACGATGTGCTCCTCTTCGAGATCGAGAATCGTGCGGAGGTACATTTCGGTGGTGTCGATGAGATCCGTCATGCCCAGCGCTCCTCTCGGCTCGGTACGTACTGCCCAACCTTATCGCCGCGAGAGCGGCCGTTAGAATCGCCCTATGTCGAACCTGAAAATTCCCACGGAACTTCTGCCCGATGATGGACGATTTGGCTGCGGCCCGTCGAAAGTCCGAAAAGAACAACTCGAACACCTCTTAAAGTTCAGCGCGAGCGTGATGGGCACCTCCCATCGCCAGGCACCCGTCAAAAACTTGGTCGGTCGCATGCGCACCGGCCTCGCGGACCTCCTTCGCGCCCCGGCCGGTTATGAAGTCATTATCGGCAACGGCGGGTCCACAGCGTTCTGGGACGCCGCCGCGTTCTCCCTTATTCTCCGCCGCAGCCAGAACCTCGTCTTCGGCGAGTTCGGCGGCAAGTTCGCCGCGGCCGCGGCCGCTCCGTTCCTCGAAGCGCCCGACGTGGTCAAGGCCCCGGCCGGATCGCGCAGCGAGTTCGTCGTGACCGAGGGTATCGACGTCTACGCCTGGCCCCAGAACGAGACCTCGACCGGCGTCATGGCTCCGGTCACCCGCGTGGTTGCCGACCCCAACGCCCTGACGGTGATCGACGCCACGAGCGCGGCGGCCGGTATCGACTACGAGGCCGACCAGGCGGATGTCTACTACTTCGCGCCGCAGAAGAACCTCGCCTCCGACGGGGGCCTGTGGATGGCGCTCTTCTCCCCCGCCGCAATCGAGCGCGTCGAGCAAATCGCCGCGAGCGGGCGCTACATTCCCGAGTTCCTTAGCCTGAAGAACGCGATCGACAACTCGCGCCTCAACCAGACTCTGAACACTCCGGCCGTGGCCACGCTTCTTTTGATCGAGAACCAGCTCGACTGGATCAATGGAAGCGGCGGCCTGGCGTGGGCGTCCGCGCGCACCCTCGAATCGTCATCCGTTCTCTACGACTGGGCCGAGAGCGTGCCGTTCGCGACGCCGTATGTCACCAACCCGGAGCACCGCTCACAGGTGGTCGCGACGATCGACTTCGACGACGCGATCGATGCCGCCGCCATCGCCAAGACCCTGCGCGCCAACGGGATCTCCGACACCGAGCCCTACCGCAAGCTCGGCCGCAACCAGTTGCGGGTTGCCACCTTCACCGCGATCGAACCCGAAGACGTGCGCCAGCTCGTCCGCTCGATCGAGTTCGTGGTGCAGAACCTGGGCAAGTAGGCCTCGGCATGCGGCTCTGGCTGAGAGACAGTGAGCGTCGGCCAGACCCGCTGCCGGCTCGAACGGATGCCCGCAAGGCTTTCCTTGCGGGCTCCGCCGGCTGGCTAGTGGCGCTCGCGCTCGCGCTCGTCTTTCGGGGCGAACTCGCCGCCGCCGGAGTGGGCTGGTGGCTCTGGGCTGCCCTCATCGGCCTCGGTCTCGGCCTGCTCGGGATTGTCTGGGTATGGTTCCGGCGCCGTTAGCGCCTCACCGAAGTCGATCCCGTCAAGCACATCTTCGCCGCGGTCTTCGTCGTCGTCTGACTCGTCGTCTGACTCGTCGTCGTCGTCCGATTCGTCATCATCACCCAATGCCTCAGCGACGGCCACGGCCACGGCCAGTTCCTGGGCCGTGCGGTAGTCGGCCAGGCGGTCAGACCACGGCACCCACTCCGGCGCGATCAGGGCGTCGTCGCCCGGCGTGAGCTCGGCTTCCAGAACCGACGGCTCGGAGTTCTCGTCCACCCGGGCGAGGGTGACCGTCCAACGCCAGCCCGGGTAGCCGGACAGGTTGCAGTCGAACAGCAGCGAGAGCACATGCTCGCCTTCGACAAAATGGCCGAGGGGTTCGCCGATGCTGTCGGCCGGCGTGATCTCTAGCAGCGCGGTGCGCGCCTGGTCGACCGCGGACAGCAGGCGCTCGTCGGCAGCGACCTCAGGCATCGAGTTCCTCCGCGACCTTGCGCAGCATGGCCGCGATCTTGTGGCTGTGGGTTTTGTCGGGGTAGCGGCCGCGACGCAGGCTCGCTCCGATGCCGTCGAGGAGTTTCACCAGGTCCTCGACGATGACGGCCATGTCGTCAGCCGGCTTGCGGCTGAGTTTGACCAGGCTCGGCGGTGCCTCGAGAACGCGAACGGACAGCGCCTGAGCGCCCCGCTTGCCGTCGGCGATGCCGAATTCGAGCTTCGTTCCTGTCTTGACCGTGACTCCGGCGGGCAGTGCAGAAGCGTGGAGAAAGACCTCGTGGCCGTCATCGGAGGTGATGAAGCCGAAACCTTTCTCCTCGTCGTAGAACTTGACCTTGCCGGTGGGCATCTGGACCTCGCTGGATTCCGGGCGCGCGGAATGCGCGTCAACCACCCTCAGCCTATTCGGTCGGACCGGTTCCCGCCCCGTATCCTTGAGACTGTGACCAATCGAACTCCACCCGCCGTGAGCCGGCTCGAACGCATCCTTGCTTACATGGTTGCGGGTGTGGTGGGTCTGTCCATCCTCGCGTTCCTTGCCGTCATCCTCGGCACAGCGGCCGGGGCCGGGGCGGACAACGGTTTCGGCCAGGGGGTCTGGCCGGCGGTGCTTGCTTTGCCGCTGTTTGGATTGCCTCTCGGATTCGTGCTGATCATCGTCCTCATGGTGATGTCCGGCACGCGTCGCGCTCGTGAGGCACGACAGAATAAGGAGTAGCAATGCTCACACTCGCTTCGCGCCTTCGGGCGCTAGATGACGCAACGTTGCGTCGCACGATCGACATCCGCATGGTCTCGGCCACGGGCATCCGTGATTTCTTCGACCTGGCCGAGGCTCTCCTCGAGCCGGTCGCGATCCAACGGGTGCTGGCACGGCTCGACCGGGCCACCCTCGCCGTTCTCGCCGTCGCCGGTGAGCTCAGCCAGGGAACGGAGGTCGGCACGGCTGCCACGCCGTCGCTGTTCGACCTCGCCGAGCGCCTGTCCGAACTGGCTGGTTCGCCCGTCGACGTGGCCGAGGTCGCCGGCCGTGCCGCCGAACTGGACTCACTCATGCTCGCGCGCCTGACCGACGGGCGGTTCAGTCCGTACCCGGCGGTGGCCGCGCAACTGCTGACCTGGCCGGACCGGAGCCTGCCGACCGCGCTCGAGCTGGCTTCGACGCCCGCACCCGCGGCGCTGGCCAGTATCGACGCCACCGATACCCGCTTCACAGACCGTCTCGCGGCGGAGCGTGCCTTCGCCGCGGTGTCCTCCATCGCCGAACTGGTCTCCGAGCTCGCCCGCGAGCCGGCCAGGGAGCTCAGCCGGGGCGGGCTTGGCCTGCCCGACACCAAGCGCCTGGCCGCCGTGATGGGAGTCGAACTCGAATTCGTGCCCTCCTTCGTCGCGACCGCGGCCCGAGCCGAACTCATCGCCCATTCCGACGGCTACTGGAATGAAACCGAAGCCGGCGAGGCCTGGCTGCTCGAGAGCACCGCCCGCCGCTGGGCCACCCTGGCCGCCGCCTGGCATGCGGCCCTGCCGCCGGATGTGCGCGGGATCCTCGCCCGCCGGCCCGGCGTGTCCTGGGGCGACGTGCTGCGCAGCTTCGTGGCCTGGCTCTACCCGGCCGGTGGCCAGTGGATGGACGACCGGGTCACCGAGTTCGCCGAGGACGCCGAACTGATCGGCATCACCGCCCACCAGATCACCAGCCCGGCCGGTGCTTCGGTGCTGGCCGGCGACCTCGAGGCGGCCGTCGCCACCATGGCGGCCGCGCTGCCGGCGACCGGCGGTGCAGTGTACCTGCAGAACGACCTGTCGATCGTGTCCCCCGGACCGCTCGCTCCCTCGATCGACAGCCGCCTGCGTGGGCTCGCCGACGTGGAGAGCCGGGAACTCGCCCTGAGCTACCGCATCAACGCCAACTCCGTGAACCGCGCCCTGGCGGCCGGCGAAAGCGCGGAGTCACTGCTCGATTTCCTGCGCACGGTCTCCCTGACCGGCATCCCACAGCCCGTCGACTACCTGATTCGGGAATCCGCCGCCCGCTATGGGCGCGTGCGCGTCGGCCCGACGGAACCGATGGAGTCGCCAGCCCAGGCCTATGTCCAGTCCGACGACGCAGCCCTGCTGAGCACCATTGCCGTGGACCAGACGCTCGCCTCCCTCGGCCTTGTGCCTGCCGAGGGCAGCAGACTGACCAGCCGGTTCCCCTCCGACGTGGTCTTCTGGGCGCTCAGCGATGCGCGCTACCCGGTCGCCGCGGAGGACGGCACACATGAGATCGTGCACCTGCGCCGCCACCAGCTCGCTCGGGTCGTGCCGGTGGATGCCCCGGATCCGGCCGTCGCCCTGGTCGAGAGGCTGCGTGCCGCCGATGGCGGAGAGGGCCAGGCAGCGGATGCCTGGCTCGCCCGCCAGCTCGACTTGGCGATCAAGGCGAAGCAGACCGTCGTCGTCAGCATCGCCATGCCCGGCGGTGTGGTGGTTGACTATCTGCTCGAGCCGGCCAGTGTGGGCGGCGGGCGCTTCCGGGCCAGGGACCGCCGCGCCGACATCGAACGCACGCTGCCTCTGTCCAGCATCATCAGCATCACGCCGGCGCCGTAGGTGCGGGCCTTCACGCTGACCGGGCGTAGGATTAACGGCTATGTCTGATGGCCCACTGATCGTCCAAAGTGACCGTACGGTTTTGCTCGAAGTCGCCCACCCTCTCGCCGAGGATGCGCGCCACGACCTGGCCGTGTTCGCCGAGTTGGAGCGTGCCCCCGAGCACATCCACACCTACCGCATCACCCGGCTGGGGCTGTGGAATGCCCGCGCCGCGGGGCACGACGCCTCCAACATGCTGGCCACGCTCGAAAAGTACTCGAAGTTCGCCATCCCGCAGACCGTCAGCGTGGACATCACCGAGACGGTCGGCCGGTATGGCCGGCTCATCATCGAACGTGACGCCGAGGGTCAGCTCATCCTGCAGAGCACCGACCAGGCCGTGCTCACCGAGATCGCCGGGGCCCGGCGCATCGCGCCCCTCCTGATCGGGCATCCGTCGCCGGACTCGTTCCTGGTCGAGCCGTGGGCGCGCGGCCAGCTCAAACAGGAACTGGTGAAACTGGGCTGGCCGGCCGAGGACCTCGCCGGCTACACGCCGGGAACGCCGCATCCGATCGGTCTTTTGGAAGACGGTTGGGCGCTCCGGGACTACCAGAACAAGGCCGTCTCCAGCTTCTTCGACGGCGGCTCCGGCGTGGTCGTGCTGCCCTGCGGGGCCGGAAAGACGCTGGTCGGCGCCGGGGCCATGGCCACCGCCAAGACCAACACGCTCATCCTCGTCACCAACACGGTCTCTGCCCGTCAGTGGCGCGACGAACTTCTCAAGCGCACGACCCTCACCGCCGACGAGATCGGCGAGTACTCCGGGCAGGTCAAGGAGGTCAAGCCGGTCACGATCGCGACCTACCAGATCCTCACCGCCAAACGGAAGGGCGAATACGCGCACCTCGAGCTACTCGACGCCATGGACTGGGGCCTCGTCATCTACGACGAGGTCCACCTGCTGCCGGCCCCCGTGTTCAAGCTGACCGCGGAGTTGCAGGCCCGCCGCCGCCTGGGCCTCACCGCCACCCTGGTGCGCGAGGACGGCCGCGAGGGCGACGTATTCAGCCTCATCGGCCCGAAGCGGTTCGACGCACCCTGGAAGGAGATCGAGGCCCAGGGCTTCATTTCCCCAGCCTCCTGCTTCGAGGTGCGCATCGACCTGCCCCAGTCCGAGCGACTCAGCTATGCCGCCGCCGCCGACGACGAGCGCTACCGGATGGCCGCGACCGCACCCGCGAAGCTCGAAGTCGTCAAGCGCCTGGTGGCCAAGCACCCCGGAGAACGCATCCTCGTGATCGGCCAGTACCTCGACCAGATCGACGAGCTCGCCGAGGCCCTGAATGCCCCCAAGCTCACCGGTGCGACCCCTGTCGACGAGCGCGAGCGCCTCTACCAGGCCTTCCGGGTCGGCGAGGAGAACCTGCTCGTGGTGTCAAAGGTCGCGAATTTCTCGGTCGACCTGCCGGAGGCCACCGTCGCCATCCAGGTCTCGGGTTCCTTCGGCTCACGCCAGGAGGAGGCGCAGCGCCTCGGCCGGCTTCTGCGGCCGAAGGAGTCAGGCCTGTCCGCGAACTTCTACACGCTGGTGGCCCGCGACACCGTCGACCAAGACTTCGCCCAGAACCGCCAGCGCTTCCTCGCCGAACAGGGCTACAGCTACACGATCCTTGACTCGCAGAATCTGGACGCGCAGGTCGTCGCCGTCTGACCGGCGGTGAAACGGCCGGTCAGACGCTCGGAGAGGACGCCCTCCGGCGGGCATAGCGCAGGAAAAGCATGTCCCCGGCGGTCAGCACGTGCAGCAGGGACATCCCCCGGGTGATGGCGGCGGCACCGGCGGAGATCCGTCCGGCCGGGCCGCCCTCGAGCACGGGGCTGACGGTGAGGCACAGCTCGTCGACGCAGTCGGCGTCGATCAGCGCACCGAACAGGTTCGGCCCACCCTCGCAGAGCATCTGCGCCAGACCGCGCCGAGCCAGCTCCGCCCGCATCAGCCGCGGGTCCACGGCGGCCTCCCCGCAGACCAGCACGTCCGCCACCTCTGCGAGCTCTGCGCGTCGCCGCAGCGGTGACGTCGCGTGCGTCACGACCAGCGGCCGCACGGCGGCGTCCGCGAATAGCGCGTGGCTCGGTTCGAGGTCCAGCCGTGAGGACACGATGGCGACGGGCAGCTGCGCCGGAAGTCCGTGCCGGACCCGCCACGCGGCATCCGCGGGGCCCTGACGGATGCCGACGTACCCCTCGGCGCGCACCGTGCCCGCACCGACCACGATCACGTCGGCGAGCATCCGAAGGGTATCGAAGACGAGCCTGTCGTCGGCGTTCCCGAGCCCGCCGCTCACGCCCTCCCGGGTGGCGGCGCCGTCGAGGCTGGCGATGAAATTCACTCGCAGGTGGGGCAGAGTGCGGTCAGGCACCCGGTAACGGATGTTCAGCTCGTCACGATCCAGCATCATCTGGCCAGGTTGTGGCGCACGTACGCCGGTTCGCGGAAGCCCAGGATCGCCTCGGTCATCCGCACGGCGTCGACCGCGGCGACGACGTTGTGCATCCGCACGATCCGGGCGCCCTGCAGGATGCTGTAGACGGCGGCGGCGAGCGATCCCGCGATCCGGTCGCCCCGCTCACGGTTCAGCGTCTCCCCGATGAAGTCCTTGTTCGACACGGCGACCAGAGTGGGGTAGCCGAGCGCGGTGATCTCGCCGAGCCTCCGGGTCAGCTCGAGCGAGTGGTAGGTGTTCTTGTTCAGGTCGTGCCCAGGGTCGACGATGATGCGGGATGCCGGGACGCCGCGACTGCGGGCCAGCTCGACCCGTTCATCCAGGAAGGCTGCGACCTCGTGCACCACGTCGCCGTAGGTGGGCCCCGGCCACGGTGTGCGCGGCGGCGCGAGGCTGTGGGTGATCACCAGCGTCGCGTCGCTGTCCGCGACGACATCAGCCATGGCCGGGTCGTGCACCCCGGTGGTGTCGTTGATCACGTGGGCGCCAGCGGCCAGGCTGGCGCGCGCTACGGCGGGATGAAAGGTGTCGACGGAGATGACGACGCCCGAGCCGCGCAGGGCCTCGACCACCGGGACGACCCGGTCGATCTCCTCCTCGATCGGAATGGCCGGGCCGGGCGCGAATTTCGCCCCGCCGATGTCGACCCAGTCGGCGCCGTCCAGGATGGCGCGCCGGGCGGCCGTGACGGCCTCGTCAAGAGCGAAGGTCGCTCCCTTGTCGTAGAAGGAATCCGGCGTGCGGTTGACGATGGCCATCACGGCCACCTCACGGGAAAAATCGAACAGTCTCCCGCCGATCAGTCGCCGTGGATGGAGCAGGTCGGGCAGCGCCGGGCCAGGTCGAGTGGTCACGTTGTCCATGTCAGGTCCTTCAGTCGGGTGCTCCGGCGAGAAGTTCGTCCAGTTCAATGCTCTCATCCGCGAGCCGGGTCGTGTCGACCCGCACCTCCGTCCGGATGAAGCGCTGCACCGTCTTGTTGACGTCCCACACGTTGACGTTCATGCCGGCGACGACCCTGCCGTCCAACACCCAGAACGCGATGAATTCCCGCCTCGCCGGGTCACCGCGAAACACGACCTCCGCATCCCGTGCAAGTGCGCCGTACCCCGAGTACTCCATCCCGAGGTCGAACTGGTCCGTGTAAAAGTACGGGATCGCGTCGTAGCTGACCGCCTGGTCAAGCATCGAGCGGCCGGCCGCGGCGCCGGCCCGCTCGGCGTTGTCCCAGTGCTCGACGCGCAGATGGTGCCGCAGCACCGGGTGGAAGACCGTGGCGACGTCACCCACCGCGTAGACGTCCGGGTCGATGGACCGGAACGCCGCGTCGACGACGATGCCGTCGTCGACGGCCAGGCCCGCGTCCCGGGCCAGGTCCGTGTTCGGCACCGCGCCGATGCCGATGACGACGACATCGGCCGAAACGACCTCGCCGCCGGGGAGTCCTACTCCGGTAACCCTCCCCTGCGTCCCGATCAGTCGTTCGACGTTGGTTTCCATCCGCAGATCCACCCCGTTCACGCGGTGCAGCTCCGCGAACACCGACCCGACCTCGTCGCCGATCACCGGGGCCAGCGGCACGCCGTCCCGCCCGAGCACCGTGACGGTGTTGCCGTACCCGCGGGCGGCCGCGGCGACCTCGAGACCGATCCAGCCGGCCCCGACGATCACGACCCGGCGGTTTCCCGGCTCCAGCTCGGCTCGCAGCGCCTGCGACTCGCCGACCGTGCGCAGATGGTGCACCCCGGCCAGGTCTGCGCCCGGGCCGGGAAAGCGCCGTGACGACGCCCCCGTCGCGAGGAGCAACCTGTCGTAGCGCACCGATTTGCCCTCCCGCAGGGTCAGCTCGTGGGTGTCGAGCGCCAGCCCGGTCACCCGGGCACCCAGCCGCACGTCGATGCCCCGCTCGTCGTACCACGGTGCCGGGTGCACGTCGATCGTGTCCCGGGCGGCCCGCCCGGCGAGGTAGTCCTTGGAGAGGGGCGGCCGCACGTAGGGGTAGTCGGTCTCCCCGGCCAGCAGGACGATGCTCCCGTCGAACCCCTCGGAACGGATGGCCTCGGCCGCTCTGGCCCCGGCCAAGCCGGCCCCCACAATCGCAAAAGTCGGAATGCTCATTCTGGTCTCCCCACGCCGCGGCAGTCTGGTTTGCTTCTCAATGTACTCGCCAGCGCGCATACCGGGCATTTTCAGTAAACCTTCAGCTAACGCGCAGATACTAGCTTTATGACTGACGGCCCCCGCATCCTTATTGTCGACGACGAACCCAATATCCGGGATCTCCTCACCACCAGCCTGCGCTTCGCCGGATTCGCCGTGCGAGCCGTCGGAAACGGCGCCCAGGCGATCTCCGCCGTCCTCGAGGAAGAACCCGACCTCATCATCCTTGACGTCATGCTGCCGGATATGAACGGTTTCGGAGTGACCAAGCGCCTGCGGTCCGCCGGCTACACGGCCCCGATCCTCTTCCTCACGGCGAAGGACGACACCGAAGACAAGATCACCGGCCTGACGGTCGGCGGCGACGACTACGTCACCAAGCCGTTCAGCCTCGACGAGATTGTGGCCCGGATCAAAGCCATCCTGCGCCGGACCATGCACGCCGACGAAGACGCGGTCATCCGCGCCGGCGAACTCACCATGGACCAGGACACCCACGAGGTCCTGGTCGGCGACGCCCCCATCGAACTCAGTCCGACCGAGTTCAAGCTTCTGCGCTACCTCATGCTGAACCCGAACCGGGTCCTGTCGAAGGCTCAGATCCTGGACCATGTCTGGGAGTACGACTTCAACGGAGACGCCGGCATCGTCGAGTCCTACATTTCTTACCTCCGCCGCAAGGTGGACGCCCACTCGACCGAACCCCTCATCCAGACCAAACGCGGCTTCGGCTACATGCTCAAGGCCGCCAAGGCGTAGTCACAGGCTGCGCTCATACACTGGCCTCCTATGCATCAGTCACTCATGGAGCGGTGGAGCCGCATTTCCCTGCGTTCCAAAATCACGGGCGTCACGGTCCTGATGCTGACGCTCGGCCTGCTCGTGTCCGGCATCGGTACGATGGCCATGCTTCGCCAATACGTGATCCAGCAGGTCGATTCGCAGCTGCAGATCGACGCCCAGTCCGCCTCGAACAGCTATTCGGCGGCGGCTCTCGGTCAGGGCACCACAGCCGTGGTCTCTTCGGACTACTATGTCGCCCTGTATGACGAGCACGGCAGCCTCAAGGACCACACCTGGCGGGATGTCCCGCGCAGTGAGCTGCCGATCCTGACCGCACCGCTCGATCTGCAGACCGTGATGGAACTCGACGGCAAGACGATGACTCTGGTCGACTCGGCACACGACACCGAGTTCTTGGCGGTCGCCGTGCCGCTCGTGATTTCGCCGCAGGGAACCCTGGGCACTCTGGTCATGGCGGTCTCGTTGAGGCCGACCGAGAACACCATGGCCACCTACCTCACCATTTTCCTGGGGTTCGGGCTCGGGGTCGTGTTGGTGGGCGCCCTGCTCACCCGGCTGCTGGTGACCACTACCTTTGCACCACTGCGAGAGGTGGAGCGCACGGCCGCGGCCATCGCCGATGGCGACTTCAGCCAGCGGCTCGGCGGTGCCACGCCCAACACCGAGGTCGGACGCCTCAACCGATCGCTCAACACCATGCTGAGCCGCATCGACCGCCTCTTCAAGGACCGCGCCCGCACCATCGACCAGATGCGCCGATTCGTCGGCGACGCCAGCCACGAGCTGCGCACTCCCCTCGTTTCGGTGCGCGGCTACGCCGAGCTCTACCGAATGGGTGCCCTGCAGACCCCGGAAGAAATCGCACAGGCCATGGAGCGCATCGAGAAGGAAGCGATCCGCATGGGCGGCCTCGTCGAAGACCTGCTCGAGCTGGCCCGGCTCGACGAGACAAAGCCCCTTGCCCTCGCGCCGGTCGACCTGATGCCGCTCGCCCGTGACGCAGCCCTCGACGCCATGGCCTCCTCCCCCGGTCGCACCATCACCGTCGTCACTCCGATCCCCGCCGAGATCGAGGACAGCACCGAACGCCCCGCCATCGACCTCGCTCACTCGACGGGAGAAGTCCCCTCCGCTGCCGCACCAGGTTCGAAGCCCGACGAGCCGAACCACCCGGCGGGCGGATCCGTCTCCTTCGCCGGGGCAACCCTGGCGCGGCTGCGCACCCGCAAACCACGCAAAGCGGATGTTGCGCCGCCGGCTCCGGAACAGACTCCGGTGACCGAGCCCGCCACCGTGCAGGCCGTGGTGATGGCCGAGGAGAACAAGATCCGCCAGATCATCACGAACCTGATGGGCAACGCGCTACGCTTCAGCCCGACGGACAGCCCGGTCGAGCTCGAGGTCGCAGTCGACCGCCGAAACCAGCGCGCCTCCATCGCCGTCATCGACCATGGTGAGGGTATCCCGCCGCAGATCAGGGAGAAGATCTTCCAGCGGTTCTGGCGTGCGGACACCTCCCGTGCACGGGAGACCGGCGGCAGCGGGCTCGGCCTGGCGATCGTCGCCTCGATCGTCGCCAGCCACAACGGCACCGTCCAGGTCGTGGACACCCCCGGCGGCGGAGCAACGTTCCGGGTCTGGTTCCCACTGGCCTGTTCTCCGAGCGCGCCCCAGCGCGTCGCCCCCGTCATCACGTCGTAGCACGTGCGGTGCCATCAAACCCTTGCGGTTCCTCCCCCGCCGTCCGGGGGGATGACTTGTCAGGGCACAACGGCAGCCAACGGAAGCGGCTGCAGGCGCCTCCGTAGTCTGATCGGCATCTTCCCCTGCCGAAAGGACCCCCATGACCCGCTATCAGGTCGACAGCGAAGCAGTGCTCCACACCACCTCCGTGGCGCGCGCCACGATCGGGCGCATCCAGGGCGAGGTCGCCGGGCTCATCACCCAGCTGACCGCACTGGAGGGCTCGTGGACGGGCCAGGCAGCCACCGCGTTCCAGGCGGCGGTCTCGGACTGGCGCGCCACCCAACACCAGGTGGCCCAGAGCGCGGAGGGATTGAATCTGGCCCTGAACCAAGCGGGCCAGCAGTACGCCGAGATCGAGCAGGCCAACGCGCGCCTCTTCCTGCGTTAGCCGCGACCGCCTGCGCATTGTCCGCTGTATTGACGACGGCCGTTTTAACGATGCCTGCATTAACGACACAGGGCCCCTCCCGGAGGAGGCGCCCTGTGTTGTGAAGCGGTGAAGCGGTGAAGCGGTGAAGCGGTGTGGACCTAGAAGTCCATTCCGCCGCCCTGGTCGCCGGCCGGAGCAGCGTTCTTCTCCGGCTTGTCGGCGACTACGGCCTCGGTGGTGAGGAACAGTCCGGCGATCGACGCTGCGTTCAACAGCGCGGAACGGGTGACCTTCACCGGGTCATTGATTCCGGCGGCGAGCATGTCGACGTACTCACCGGTCGCGGCGTTGAGGCCCCAACCGATCGGCAGGTTGCGCACCTTGTCGGCAACAACACCCGGCTCCATGCCGGCGTTGAGGGCGATCTGCTTGAGCGGAGCGTCGATGGCAACCTTGACGATGTTCGCTCCGGTTGCCTCGTCGCCGACCAACTCGAGCTTCTCGAACGCGGTCTTGCCGGCCTGGATCAGCGCAACGCCACCACCGGCGACGATGCCCTCTTCGACGGCAGCCTTCGCGTTGCGGACGGCGTCCTCGATGCGGTGCTTGCGCTCCTTGAGCTCAACCTCCGTCGCGGCGCCGGCCTTGATGACTGCGACTCCGCCGGCGAGCTTGGCGAGACGCTCCTGGAGCTTCTCGCGGTCGTAGTCGCTGTCGGTGTTTTCGATCTCGCTGCGGATCTGCTGGACGCGTCCGGCGATGGCTTCGGGGTCTCCGGCGCCTTCGACGATGGTGGTCTCGTCCTTGGTGATGACGATCTTGCGCGCGTTGCCGAGAAGGTCAAGCGTGACGTTCTCAAGCTTGAGACCGACCTCTTCGCTGATGACCTGTCCACCGGTGAGGATGGCGATGTCCTGCAGCTGGGCCTTGCGACGGTCACCGAAGCCGGGAGCCTTGACGGCGACCGACTTGAAGATTCCGCGGATCTTGTTCACCACGAGCGTGGCCAGGGCCTCGCCGTCGACGTCCTCGGCGATGATGAGGAGCTGCTTGCCGGTCTGGATGACCTTGTCCACGATGGGGAGCAGGTCCTTGATGTTGGAGACCTTGGAGTTAACGATCAGGATGTAGGGGTCTTCGAAGACCGCTTCCTGACGGTCGGGGTCGGTCACGAAGTAGGCGGACAGGAAGCCCTTGTCGAAGCGCATGCCCTCGGTGAGCTCGAGCTCGGTGCCGAGAGTGTTCGACTCCTCGACGGTGACAACACCCTCCTTGCCGACCTTGTCGATGGCCTCGGCGATGATCGCGCCGATTTCGGCGTCGCCGGCAGAGATCGATGCGGTGGCCGCGATCTCTTCCTTGGTCTCGACCTCTTTGGCGTTGGCGATCAGCTCGGCGATGACAGCAGCCGTGGCCTTCTCGATGCCGCGCTTGAGGCTGATCGGGTCTGCTCCGGCCGCGACGTTGCGCAGGCCCTCACGAACGAGCGCCTGAGCCAGGACGGTGGCGGTGGTGGTTCCGTCGCCCGCGACGTCATCGGTCTTCTTGGCGACCTCCTTGACGAGCTCGGCACCGATCTTCTCGTAGGGGTCGTCGAGTTCGATCTCCTTGGCGATGGAGACGCCGTCGTTGGTGATCGTGGGGGCACCCCACTTCTTTTCCAGCACCACGTTACGTCCGCGCGGGCCGAGGGTGACCTTGACAGTGTCAGCGAGGATGTTCAGGCCACGCTCAAGGCCGCGACGGGCCTCTTCGTTGAAAGCAATGATCTTTGCCATATGTGTTTCTCGTCCCTCCCGGACGTTACCAAAACGATGATGGGTTGGCACTCAAACAGAGAGAGTGCCAAGTCGATTCTGGCACTCTGGGGTCGAGAGTGCAAGTGAACGGCAGGGTGCTGCTGCTACGGCTACGGGACCAGCACGACCGTGCCTCGGTCCGACGGCACCAGCTCGATCCAGGTGTTACCGGCGGCGAGCCGAATCGTCACGCCGAAGTCATCGACAAGACGGATGGGGGCGGTTTGGTCGGCCTTGGACCAGACCGCATGCACGGACTTGCCGCCGGCCGACACCCAGGCTTCCCCCGAACCGATCATTGTCGTCGTGGGAACATCCCCGTAGGTGCCGTCGATCGCGACCCGCAGGACCAGGACGTTGGTCGCCCGCAGCTGCTCACCGGTGGCGTCGAGATCAGGGGCGCCCTCCTGCGAGCGCAGGTAGGCAGCACTGGCCGCATCCCACGTCCAGCCGGGCCAACGGGCGGTGGAGAAGGTGGAGTTGATCGCCGCGACAGGGGCGCCGTCGACGGCCGCGGACGATCCCTGCACGGTCGCGGAGTAGGCAAATTGCTGGTTCGGCGGCGGCACGGTGGCGTTCCGCGCGACGAGCGCTGAGGCCTGGAGGGTGACGTTGTGAGGGGCTTCCCGGTCATCCGAACGCGCGAAGAGACCGGTGTCGTCGGTATCGAAGGCGGCGCTGACGACATCCGTCGCGTCCATCAGGTCGATGAATTTCTGTTGGCCGCCGGAATAAGCCGCGATCCCGCCGAAGGGCGCGATGATGTCCGGGTCCATGGGTCGGATCGATCGCACCGGCCCGACGAGTTCGGGCACGTCGGAATGCCAGACCGCGACATAACGGGTCAGCCCGCCCTCGACCAGTTCTTCAAAGACGATGTCGGCGCGCTCGAGAGAGATCTGTGGCCTGGCCGCTTCGTGGTTGTCGATCTTCACCGAGAGGGCCGGGTTCTGGAGGCTCCCGGTCGGCACACTCGTGCCGCGCAATGGGGCGACCGCCGGGTCTGCGGCCGACTCGAAGGTGGAGTTCCAGGGCGTGCCGGTTGAGCTTGCCGACGGCTTCGGCGCGTCACTGGCGCATGCCGAGACCAGCAGAAGTGCCGGCAGAAGGACGACCCCGAGCATCCGGATGGACCGAATTCTCGGTGCCGCACTTCGTCGCTGCGCTTGAACCACTAGTTTCGCTGTCACGCCCCCAACCTAACGCGGCTGCACTGCCGCGCACACTCACCCCGGAGCGACCCGCCCCTTCGGTCGACCGCTGGGGCCTCCCCCGCTGGATCAGATCGGACGAACCGCTTCTGCCTGGGGCCCCTTTGCCCCTGTACCCAGTTCGAAGATGACGTGTTGTCCCTCTTCCAGAACCTTGTAGCCGTGCATATCGATGGCCGAGTAGTGGACGAAAACGTCCTGGCCACCTCCATCGACGGTGATGAAGCCGAAACCCTTTTCAGCGTTGAACCATTTGACGGTTCCGTTCGCCATGTGTAACTCCTTGTTGCTGAATTCGTCGACACGCGCCCGTTGGCCGTACCGGGCCTGGCGCAGGGATTGCGTCCATTGCATTCGCCCGATGGAATACGTCTCCTGCGAGAACGCCCGGGCAAACACGATGAAGGACCATTTCTCAATTTACGGAAGCTCCGGAAGAACGAAAGGGGGTTGACGCGCGAGCGCCCGACGTATAAGCGACGGCTATTCGGCCGGCTCGTAGTCGGCGCCGACGACAACGGTCAGGTCCGCCGCGGAATCGGCGAAATCGCTTGAGAGCAGCACCTCCGAGCCGGGCAGTGACTCCGCGACTCCGCGGGCCGCTCCCTCCAGGGCCGCGTCGGCGTAGTAGACCGTCGTGGTCTGCACATCCTCCGTGCTCGCGTTGTCCAACTCTTCGATCGTCCAGCCCTCCGCCTCGAGGACATCGCCAACGGACCGGGCGATCCCCTCACCAGCGGTCCCGTTCAAAACGGTCACGGTCGAGTCAGGGTCCACGGTCGCGGCCGGCGTCGGCACCGACTCCGACGCCGACGCCGACGCCGACGCCGGAGTGTCACTCGGAGTGGCGCTCGGCTCGGCCGCGCTGTCAGTACTCGTCGCGGTGCCCGGCAACTCGAAGTTCAGGTTGTTGTTCAGGACGGCCAGGCCGACGACTCCGCTGCCGACCAGCAGCACGGTTGCACCGAGAGACCACCACACCGCAACCCAGCCGCGCCCTTTCTTGCCGGGCGCGCGGTGGGCCCCCACCCGCTCCAGGGAATGCGGGAGGTGGTCGAAGCGGTCTTTCGCGTAGGAGTTCGGCATCGTGAGGCTGGTCAGATCCTTAGTGGGCGGTGATGAGACACGGGCAGGGTGCGGGTCAGGGAGTCAATCGGTGGACTGTAGCGACCGGCTCTCCCGCGCCTGCGACCGGGCGTCGCGCATCCGCTGCAGGCGTTTCACCAGCATCGGGTCGTGGGCCAGGGCCAGCGGCGAGTCGATCACAGCGCCCAGTAGTTGATAGTACCGGGCGGCCGAGAGGGCGAACTCGGCCCGGATCGCCTGTTCCTTGGCACCGGCGTGCTGCCACCCCTGCCGCTCGAAGGCGAGGATCGACCGGTCGCGGGCGGACAGGCCTGCCGGGGAGGAGGACTCCGAGGCAGGCTCCGCGGGAGTCGACGAACCGGGAGTTCCGTCCACGTGCCACCTCCCTCGATCTCTGCAATCCTATTTGTCGATGCCTGCGTACTCGCTGGGCCGTTGTGCCGTGCTGTCCACGGTGGAAAAACCTGCCTGCCTCCCGATCGAGGAATACCGCCGCGGTCTGGCGAGTTTAGTGTTGGTACGGACAGATTTCGGCCTCTCCGGGGTCGAGCAGGAAGGAATGGAACATGGACTACGAGGTCGAGAAGTCGGATGCGCAGTGGCGCGCTGAGCTGAGCCCCGAGCAGTACGCCGTACTTCGCGGCGCCGCCACCGAGCGGGCGTGGGCCGGCGAGCTCCTCGATGAGGGCCGCTCCGGGATTTACACCTGCGGGGCTTGCAATGCCGAGCTGTTCAAGAGCGGCACGAAGTTCGACTCCGGTTGCGGCTGGCCGAGCTTCTACGAATCGGTGCGTCCCGAGGCCGTTGAACTCCTCGAAGACCGAACCCTCGGGGTTGTGCGCACCGAGGTGCGCTGTGCGAAGTGCGGCTCGCACCTGGGCCACGTCTTCGACGACGGATTCGGAACGCCCACCGGCGACCGGTACTGCATGAACTCCATCTCGCTCAATTTCAAGCCGGTCGAGTAAGCGTTGTCCGACCTCCTCGATACGGTCGGTCATCGACGCTCCCACTCCAAGGTCACCGGGCAGGTGCCGAGCCATGCGGAACTGCTGCCTGTGGTGGCTGCCGCGGCCCGTGTCGCCGACCATGGCGCTCTGCGCCCGTGGCGGCTGATCGAGTTGCGCGGTGACGCGCGGCGTCGCCTGGGCGAGGCCATGGTCGAGGCCGCCGGGCTGAACGGCACCGAAGCCGCCAGGCTCGCCGCTAAGCCGCTGCGCGCCGAACTTCTGATCGCCGTGGTCGCGAGCCGTCGCGAAAGCGACACGGTGGCGGTCTGGGAACAGGACGCCGTCGCGGCGGGTGTCGCCCACATGCTGAGCCTTCTCCTCGCCGCCCAGGGCTGGGGCGTCATGTGGCGTTCCGGCGCCCTGGCCCGCACGCAGCCGGTGAACGACGCCCACGGCCTCGCGGCCGCGGAAGAATTGCTCGGTTGGCTGTACGTCGGGGGCATTCCGGCCGATGCAAAACCGGGCGTGCGCTCACCGATCGATCCGACAAATTTTCTCAGCGCCCTCGAGGACACCGTCACCGAGAAAACCACGATCTGAAGCGATGAAAGTAGAGGGCCGGCCACGGGACTTGAACCCGTAACCCCCACTTTACAAGAGTGGTGCGCTACCAATTGCGCCAGGCCGGCATGAGGCGATCGACGCCTCGACTCACCATCCTAAATGACGAACCCGTGCTGCGCCGCCATCAAAGCGGGGCGCCTACCCGGCCGGTGCCGGCTCGGGGGTTGGCGTCGAAGTGGAGTAGGTCGCGCCGGCCGCCTGTAGCACGAAGGCGGCGAACTCCCTCGGGTCGTCGAGTGCGCCGACGTACTGCTTTCCGTTGACGAGCACGGTGGGTGTGCCGGTGATGGCCTCGACCTCGGTGTTCGGCAACGGACCGGACAGAGCCCGGTCCGTGGATGCGATGACCCACGATTTGAAGGTCGTGTCGTCAATGCACTCGTTGATCTGCGACACCCGGTCGCTCACGCCGGCGTCCTTCACGAGGCCCTTGATGGCCGCGTCGTCGTGACCGGCGGTGCCCTCCTTGGGCTGTTCCTGGAACAGGATGGCGTTGAAGTCGTAGAAGTTTGCGGGGGCGTAATTGGCCACACATGCGGCGGCGTTTGCAGCCCGAAGCGAGTATTTCGTGCCGGAGGACTTGTGGGTCAGGATCGAAACCGGGTGGATCTCCACGGTCGCGGCACCCGACGTGACCCACTGGCTGATCTGGTCACTGTTGGCGGCCTCAAACTCGCTGCAGAACGGGCAGAGGTAGTCGGCGTAGACGCGGATGTCAGCCACCGTGCCGGTCGCATCCGGCTTGGACGGTATCGGCTTGGCCTCGGGCTGGAGCGCGGAGGTCGTGACCGGGGTCATCCCCTCGGAGATCAGCACGCCGTCACTGGCCATGTTCGCCGGACCGGGGCCGATGGGGGGAATCGAGTTGATGATGACCACGGCGATGACCGCGGCAATGGCGACGCCGGCGGCGGCGATTCCGCCGCGCAGGGCGACCCGGTAACGGCGGTCCTTTTTCTTCTGCTCCTCGCGGATCCGCTTGGCCTTGGTGCGCACCGCGTCACGTCGCTGATTCTTAGAAGGACGGCCGTCGCCCGATCCGCCAATAGTCATGAATGCTCGCTCCGAGTAGTTAGTGCAGAGGCAAGCCATTTGCGAATGCCTCCCAAATAGTAGGTCCCCTTTCTGGGAAACGGCCAGACGGGGCCTGCGGGCGGGCTCCGCCGCAGAATTCCCGCCGTCGCCGCGATCCCCCGACATGACATACTGAGGAAGTTGACCTGTCGCACATGACGCGTGGCAGGCGTAGTAACCCATCACAACGGATCGTCCGGCACGTACCTGCCGGTGAAGGAGAAATCAACCATGGCTTCAGTCACGTTCGACAAGGCGACCCGCCTCTATCCGGGTTCCTCTATTCCCGCCGTTGACAAGCTCGACCTGTCGGTTGCCGACGGCGAGTTTCTCGTGCTGGTCGGCCCGTCCGGCTGCGGCAAGTCCACGTCCCTGCGCATGCTCGCCGGCCTCGAAGAAGTCAACGAAGGCAACATCTTCATCGGTGAGCGCAACGTGACGGATGTCCCGCCGAAAGACCGCGACATCGCCATGGTCTTCCAGAACTACGCTCTGTACCCCCACATGACGGTCGCCGAGAACATGGGCTTCGCGCTCAAGATCGCCGGAGTCAACAAGGATGAGCGCGCCGCCCGCGTTCTCGAGGCCGCCAAGCTGCTCGACCTCGAGCCGTACCTGAGCCGCAAGCCGAAAGCTCTCTCCGGTGGCCAGCGTCAGCGCGTCGCCATGGGCCGGGCCATCGTGCGTCAGCCCCAGGTGTTCCTGATGGACGAGCCTCTGTCGAACCTCGACGCCAAGCTGCGCGTGCAGACCCGCACCCAGATCGCTTCGCTCCAGCGCCGCCTCGGCGTCACGACGGTCTACGTGACCCACGACCAGACCGAAGCCCTCACCATGGGCGACCGCATCGCAGTCCTCAAGGATGGCGTGCTCCAGCAGGTCGGCACGCCTCGCGACCTGTATTCGAAGCCGAACAACGTCTTCGTTGCCGGCTTCATCGGCAGCCCGGCCATGAACCTGTTCCTGGCCGACACCGTCGACGGCGGCGTCAGGTTCGGCACCGCCACGATTCCCGTGCCCCGCGAGACCCTGGCCGGCTCCACCGGCACGAAGGTCACGATCGGCGTTCGCCCCGAGGACATCCACCTGTCCACCACGCATGGCGAGGGCCTCGAAGTTGCCGTCGACCTGGTCGAGGAGCTTGGCGCCGACGGTTACCTCTACGGCCACTCCACGGTCGAGGGCAAGCGCACCGATATCGTCGCTCGCGTCGATGGTCGTTCGCACCCGTCCGCCGGCGACACCGTTTACCTCACCCCGACGCCGCACCACATGCACGTGTTCGACGCCGAGACCGGCCTGCGCCTCGGTGGAGCAGTCGCCGACTAGGCACCCGCTCGTCAACGAACGGCCGGATGGAGCATGATCCATCCGGCCGTTTTGTCGTTCCCCGACTGTGGAGCACACCGGTAAACTCGACGGATGAGCGGTTCACTCAACATCACATCGGCCACTGCCGATCCAGCCCTACTTGACCTTCCCTGGCACCTCCCGCTGGACGCCTGGCCGAACGAGAACATCGCAGCGTTGCCCAAAGGCATCTCGCGCCACCTCGTGCGCTTCGCTCATTTGAGCGGCCGTGTCGTCGCCATCAAGGAGACCACCAGCGAGATGGCCAAGCGCGAGTACGAGATGCTCCGTACCCTGCAGGGCCTGGAAATTCCCTGCGTCGAGCCGCTCGCCGTGATCACGAACCGCACCGATGACGACGCCGAGCCGCTGAACTCGGTGCTCGTCACCCGGCACCTCAAGTTCTCGCTCCCCTACCGCGCGCTCTACTCGCAGACCCTGCGGCCCGACACCGCCACCCGGCTGGTCGACGCCCTGGCCCTGCTGCTGGTACGCGTGCACATGGCCGGCCTCTTCTGGGGCGATGTGTCGCTGTCCAACACCCTCTTCCGCCGTGACGCCGGCGCGTTCGCCGCCTACCTGGTCGACGCGGAGACCGGGCAGCTCTATCCCGGCGGGCTCTCCAACGGCCAGCGCGAAAACGACCTGGAGATCGCGCGCGTCAACATCGCCGGTGAGCTCATGGACCTCGAGGCCGGCGGCCGGGCGGCCGACGAGCTGGACCCCATCCGGGTCAGCAATGGGATCGTGGCCGCCTACCGGCTGCTCTGGAAAGAGCTCACCGGGTCGGAATCCTTCTCCAGCTCCGAGCGCTGGCGCATCACGGAACGCGTCGAACGCCTCAACGACCTCGGGTTCGACATCGAGGAACTGGCCATCAAGACGGACAACACGGGTACGACCGTGCGCATCCAGCCGAAGGTCGTCGACGCCGGCCACCACCAGCGGCGCCTGCTGAGGCTGACCGGGCTCGACGCCGAGGAGAACCAGGCCCGGCGCCTGCTCAACGACCTCGACTCCTACCGGGTCTCCTACGGCGACCCGGAGGCCGACGAGGAGATGCTGGCGCACGAGTGGCTGGTGCGCGTCTTCGAACCCGTCATCCGGGCCATTCCCCGCGATCTCAAGGGCAAGCTGGAGCCGGCCGAGGTCTTCCACCAGCTGCTCGACCACCGCTGGTTCATGGCCCAGAACCAGTCCAGGGATATCCCGCTGGCCGAGGCCGTCACCTCCTACGTCAAGGACGTACTCCGGCACCGCCGCGACGAGGCCACCGTGATCGAGCCGGCCACCGGCGAGATCACGATCCCGATCGACGTGACCGACGATGAGACCGCCGCCCTGGCGGACGCGGCCGAGTCGGCCGCCGACGACGAGGCCGACTGGCGCCTCAAGGTCTGATCCGACCGGCGTGCCGCCGGGTCCGTGTAGCCCGCCGAACCGTGAGAAAAGCCCGCCGATTGTGGGATTAGGAAGCTTTTCTCGCGGTTCGGCCTACCGGGCGGGCGCCCGGCGGATCGGGTTAAGAGGCTGCGGAGGCGGCTGCCGCCGTCGCGGCGGCTACCTGCTTCGCGACCTTGGCGGCCTTGGCGGCCGCGCGCAGTCGGGAGACCTCGTACAGTGTCACGCCGGCCGCGATCCCCGCGTTGAGGGATTCGGTCGAGGCGCTGATCGGGATCGACACAATCGCGTCGCAGGTCTCGGTGACGAGGCGGGACAGCCCCTTGCCCTCGCTGCCGACCACGATCACGATGGGGCGCTCGGCGAAACCGATGCCGAGCTCGGGCAGCTGGGTGTCGCCGTCGCCGGCGAGTCCGATGACGAGCACGCCGCGCTCCTTGAGCGCCTTGAGCGACTGGGTCAGGTTGGTGGCCATGGCGACGGGAAGTCGGGCAGCGGCTCCGGCCGACGTCTTCCACGCCGATGCGGTCACGCCGACGGACCGACGCTGCGGCACGATCACGCCGTGTCCGCCGAACGCGGCCGTCGAGCGGATGATGGCGCCGAGGTTGCGGGGGTCGGTGATGCCGTCGAGGGCGACGAAGAGCGGCTTGTGGCCGCGGCTGATCGTCAGTTCCAGCAGCTCGAGGGGCTGGGCGTACTCGTAGGCCGGCACTTTGAGCGCGAGACCCTGGTGCACCGAGTCCCGGCCCGCCAAGCGGTCGAGCTCCGGGCGCATGACCTCGAGGACGGGGATGCCGCGGGTCGTCGCGAGGGTGAGGACCTCCTTCACCCGTTCGTCCATTTCAATGCGCGTGGCGATGTACAGGGCCGTGGCGGGGATCTTCGCCCGCAGCGCCTCCAGTACGGAGTTGCGCCCGGTCACAACCTCATGCTCGTCGATCTGCTTGGCCCGGCGGGTGGACGCTCCGCCGCCGCCGGTGTTGCCGGTGGTGGCGCTGCGCGGCGCGCTCTTGGGACCAGCGGAGCCGCGGCTGCGGCCGCCGCCGGCCGCGACGAAGCGGTCCTGGGCGAGCTTGCGTTTGCCGGCGGGGTGGTAGGGGCGGTCTTCCGCTTTGGGCGTGGGCTTCTTGCCCTCGAGCGCCTGGCGTCCCTGGCCGCCGGAACCGACCTGTGGTCCCCGGCTGCCCTTGCGCACGGCCCCGGTGCGGGACTTACGGTCTGTGTTCTTCATCAGTCAAAACTCCAATGGGCACCCGAGGGGGTGTCTTCGATGGTAATTCCGGCGGCGACGAGCTCGTCCCGGATACGGTCTGCGGCCGCATAGTCGCGGCCCTGCCTTGCGATTTCGCGATCGTCGAGCAGGCGCTCGACGAGGGCGGTGAGTGCGATCATGGCCGGTTCGTCCGTGGCCACGGACCAGCCCGGTGAGAGCGGGTTGATGCCGAGAACCTCACTCATGGCGAGCACGTGACCACGCGCGGCGGCGGCAGCGTGCAGATCTTCGGCGTCCAGCGCCGCGTTGCCGGTACGCACGGTGTCGTGCAACACCGCCAGAGCCTGAGGCACGGCCAGGTCGTCGTCCATGGCGGACGCGAATTCGTCCGGGACGATCTCGACGCCGGATCCGGCGAAGCGGGTGTCCGCCAGGCGGCGGTCGGCGCGGTCGAGGAAGCTCTCGATTCTTTCGAGGGCCGCTTCGGCCTCCACGAGGGAACCCTCGTGGTAGTCGATGGTGGAACGGTAGTGGGCCGCCCCCAGGTAGTAGCGCACGACGATGGCGCGCGCCTGGTCGAGCAGCTCCGTCGCGAAGACCGAGTTGCCCAGCGACTTGGACATCTTCTGCCCGTTCACGTTGACGAGACCGTTGTGCACCCAGTAGCTCGCGAAGCCGTCGCCGGCGGCGGCGGACTGGGCCAGCTCGTTCTCATGGTGTGGGAAGCGCAGGTCGAGCCCGCCGCCGTGGATGTCGAAGTGGGAGCCGAGGTAGCGGGACGCCATGGCCGAGCACTCGATGTGCCAGCCGGGACGGCCGGCTCCCCACGGGGACGGCCAGGAGGCGGACTCCGGTTCATCGGCTTTGCGACCCTTCCACAGGGCGAAGTCGCGTGGGTCGTTCTTGCCGCGCAGGTCGGCATCCGCTGCCGGTTCCATGTCGCCATGCCGCTGGCGGGTGAGGTCACCGTAGTCGGGCCAGCTCGCCGTGTCGAAGTAGACGTCGCTGGAGGCGTCATCGGCCGGGTAGGCGTGCCCGAGTTGGATCAGTCGGGTGATCAGGTCTTGCATCTGCTGGATGCTGGCGGTCGCCCTGGGTTCGTAGCTGGGGGCGAGGATGCCCAGCCGCTGGTAGCCGGCGGTGAACTCCAGCTCGTAGCGGTAGGCGAGCGCCCACCACTGCTCGGCGCCCCCGACCGCGTGGGCCAGAATTTTGTCGTCGATGTCGGTCACGTTGCGCACGAAGGTCACGTCGAAGCCGCGGTAGGTGAGCCAGCGGCGCAGCTGGTCGTAGACGAGGGCGCTGCGCAGGTGGCCGATGTGGGGCGAGGACTGCACGGTGGGTCCACAAACGTAGATACCCACCGCGCCGGGCGTGAGGGGTATGAAGTCGCGGAGGGCCTGGGCCCTGGAATCGTAGAGTCGCATGGTCACGCTTCCCAGCTTAGGTCAGGGTCTGCCGGGGGGTCGGGGAGAATGAGCGCCGTCGCGATGGCGGCGAGGCCCTCGCCGCGACCGGTGAAGCCCAGGGCATCCGTCGTGGTCGCCGACACGGCGACCGGCGCCTTCAGCAGCGATCCGAGCAGCGCCTCCGCCTCCGCCCGGCGCGTGCTGAGTTTGGGCCGGTTGCCGATGATCTGCACCGTGACGTTGCCGACCCTGAACCCGGCGGCCGCCAGCAGGCGCAGGGTCTCGCCGAGGAATACGTCGCCGTGGGCGTCGACGAGGCGCGGATCGGATGTGCCGAAGACACCACCGAGATCGCCCAGCCCGGCGGCGGAGAGCAGGGCGTCGCAGATGGCGTGCACGGCGGCATCGCCATCGCTGTGCCCGGACAGTCCGCGCTCCCCCGGCCAGTGCAGGCCGGCGAGCCACAGTTCGGAGTCGTCGTCGAAGGCGTGCACATCGAGCCCGGTGCCCACGCGGGGCGCGGTGTCGGTGCGGGGCGCGGAGTGGGCCGGCATGCGTCCGCCGAGCAGGGCCTCGGCCCGGCCCAGGTCCCACGGGGTTGTGATCTTGAAGGCGAGGGGGTCCCCGGCGATCACGCTGACCGGGTAGCCGGCGGCGGCCACCACGCCCGCGTCATCGGTTGCCGCGAGCGACGAGCCGGCGGATGCCGCGGCGGCCGCGGCGGCGAGCATCTCCCTCGGGAAGCCCTGCGGGGTCTGCACGGCCGAGAGTGCGGCGCGGTCCACCGTGCCCAGGATCTCGCCGGCAGCGGAGATGTTTTTGATGGTGTCGACCACGGCCAGGCCGGGAACGATGCCGTGACCGGTGGACTGCACCGCGTCGACGACGGCGTCGCAGAGCGCGGCGGGCGTGAGGGCGCGCGCGGCGTCGTGAACCAGGACGGTGCGCACGCCGGGGTGCACCGCGGCCAGGCCGCGGTTCACCGATTCCTGTCGCGTGGCGCCGCCGGCCACCACGTCGACGGATGCTGCCCCGCCCGCCCTCGAGGCGACCCGGCGAGCGTGGGCCAGGTGGGTGTCGGGCGCGACGACGATGACCTGCACCGGGTCCCGCATCGCGAACACAGAGGCAAGCGCGCGTTCGAGCAGGGTGCGTCCGGCCAGCGAGACGAACGCCTTCGGCTCGGCGTGCCCGAGCCGGCTGCCACTCCCGGCGGCGACGACGATGACTGCGACCTGGGGCGCGGGGGTTTCAGTCATATCTGGAGGCTATCTGGTGAGGTCGGCGACGAATAGACGCGAGACGGTGAGTACGAAGCGGTGCGGGAAGTGGTGCGGGAAGAACTGCGGCATGAGACCGCGTCGGCGCGGGCGTCAGAGGCACGAAATACGAAAGGCGGCACCTCGCGGCGCCGCCTTCCCTCGAAAGCAAGTCTGGTTACGTCGGTTCTGATTCTGCCGATCCGGCTATGCCGGTTAGGACGCCAGGACCTCGTCGAGGACCGTGGAGGCCTTCTCTTCGTCGGTCTTCTCCGCCAGTGCCAGCTCTGAGATAAGAATCTGACGGGCCTTGGCCAGCATCCGCTTCTCGCCGGCGGAGAGGCCCCGGTCCTGATCGCGGCGCCACAGATCACGAACGACCTCCGACACCTTGATGACGTCGCCGGATGCGAGCTTTTCCAGGTTGGCCTTGTACCGGCGCGACCAGTTGGTGGGCTCTTCGGTGAAGGGAGCGCGCAGCACCTCGAACACCTTGTCGAGACCCTCTTGACCGATCACATCGCGAACGCCGACCAGGTCGACGTTCTCGGCGGGCACCTCGATGGTCAGATCGCCCTGGGTGACATTCAGCTTCAGGTACAGTTTCTCTTCACCCTTGACCATGCGCGTCTTCACCTCGGTGATCGTCGCAGCACCATGGTGGGGATAAACGACAGTTTCGCCAACCTCAAACAGCATATGAATATCCCTTCAGCAACGTCGAGGATACCACAGCGGCCAGTGGTAGGGTGCGCCGCGCCCGGGCGCGCGCGGCTCAGCCCGACGGGAGCCGGTAGGCTGAAGGGGAAAGCTTAATGTGCAGCGTTTGGCCGTCAGGCGGAACGGTGATCTGTTGGAGGCGTTGTGAAAGCTCGTATCATCGTGTCCGTCGTTGTGGCGGCCGGCATCCTTCTGGGGACCAGCGGCTGCAATCTGCTGGCACCGCAGTCGACGACCGCGAAATACGACGCAAGCGACGGAGTCAGCGGCAATGTCGGCGACCTCGCCATCCGCAACGCCATGCTCCTGTCGGACGACGGCAACATCGCCAACCTCGTGGTCACCGTCGTCAACTCGGGCGATTCGGCACACAGCCTGAACGTGCAGTACGACGATGGCACCGAGAAGTTCACCCAGGAGGTGAACGTGGACGCGAACTCCAGCGTCACGTTCGGCACACCGGATTCCCCGACCGTCACCGTCACGGCCGACGTCGCGCCCGGGTCGCTGTTCCCCGTCTTTTTCCAGTACGGCAACGAGACCGGCGTCGAGGTTCTCGTCCCGGTACTCGACGGCTCGCTCGAGGAGTACTCGACCCTGCTGCCGACCTCCGCCCCGTAGGGCGAGGCCGACCGGCCGCTCCGGATCGCGGGACGCATTTCCGCGCGGGCGTGCTTGTCGCGCCCGGCCTCAGGCGTCGAAGCGGTAGCCCAGGCCGCGCACGGTGACCAGCATGGTCGGATCCGAGGGGGCGGCTTCGATCCGCGACCGGATCCGCTTGATGTGCACGTCCAGGGTCTTGGTATCCCCGAAGTAGTCGCTGCCCCAGACCCGGTCGATCAGCTGACCTCGGGTGAGCACCCGGCCGGCGTTGCGGAGCAGGAACTCCAGCAGCTCGAATTCCTTCAGCGGCAGGTTCACGATCTCGCCGGACACTGTCACGGTGTGCCGCTCGGTGTCCATCCGCACGGTGCCCGCCGACAGCAGGCTCAGGTCCTCCCCGACCTCGTCGGTGCGGCGCCGGGAAACGGCACGGATGCGGGCGAGCAGTTCCCGGGTCGAATACGGCTTGGTGACGTAGTCGTCGGCGCCGAGCTCGAGCCCGACCACGATGTCCACCTCGGAGTCCTTGGCGGTCAGCATGATGATCGGCACAGACGACCGCGTGCGAATCTCCCGGCACACCTCCGTGCCCGGGATGCCGGGGAGCATGAGGTCGAGCAGAATCAGGTCTGCGCCGGTGCGGTCGAACTCGCTGATGGCGCTCGGACCATCCTCGGCGACGGTGACCTCGTACCCCTCCCGCTCGAGCAGGAAGCTCAGCGGCTCACTGAGCGCGCTCTCGTCTTCGACCAGAAGGATGTGGGTCATGGGGTGTCTCCTATCGCCGCCGAAGCGGGGTGCGGCGCCTCCGGGAGGCGGATGGTGAAGGTCGAACCGCTGCCCGGCTGCGACCAGACGCGGATGTCGCCGCCGTGGATCTGAACGATGTGCTTGACAATCGCGAGGCCGAGGCCCGTACCGCCGGTGTGCCGCGACCGGGCCTGGTCGACCCGGAAGAAGCGTTCGAAGATCCGATCAAGATCGGCTTCCTCAATACCCACGCCCTGGTCGGTGACGCTGATCTCGACGACTCCGGCGTTCTTGCGCACCCCGACCCCGACGCGGGAACCCTCTGCTGAGTAGTTCACGGCGTTGGCCACGAGATTGTGCACGGCCATCACGAGGAGCCGCTCGTCGCCGCTCACCTCGGCCCCCGATTTCTTGCCGAGGGCGATCGTGATCCGGTCCGCCTCCGCGGGGACCCGGCTCTGGTCCACCGCCGTGGCCACGATGACGTCGACGTTGACGATCTCGGGCTCGGTTAGGGAATCCTGCGCCTGCAGGCGGGACAATTCGATGATCTCCTGGGTCAGGCGGCTGAGGCGACCGGACTCAGTGGTGAGGCGGTTCGCGAAGCGGCGCACCTGCGCCGGCTCGTCCGCCGCCTGGGTGAGCGCCTCGGCCAGCAGCCCCACGGCGGCGATGGGGGTCTTCAACTCATGGCTGATGTTGGCGACGAAGTCCCGGCGCACCTCGTCGAGCCGGAAAGCCTCGGTGCGGTCCTCCGCCAGCACCAGGACGTACCGTGTTCCCAGCCGGGCCAACCGCACCCGCACCCGCATGCTGGCATCACCGAAGGGCCCGCGGGAGAGGACGAGGTTTTCCGAGATCGGCTCGCCGGAACGGCGCACCTGGCTGATCAGGTCCAGGAGCTCGGAGTGCACCATCTGCCGATTCCAGACCAGTCCCATCGACACCGCGGCCTGGGATGCCTTGATCACGTTGTTGGACGGGTCGACGACGGCACCGGCCGTCTCCAGCGCGTCGAGCACCTGGTCGATTCCGTCGGGGACGGCCGGGTTCACGACCTCGGCGGCGCGCCGACCGTGGCGCTCGGCCACGTGCAGCAGCGTCATGAAACCGGCCCCGACAGTCAGGCCGAGGGCCAGCGCCAGAAGCACAAGCCCTGTCGATTCCATTCATCCAGAATACTGACGTTTATTCCGGGTGGGTGACAGGGCCGTCCCGGCGCGCAAGCTACTTTAGGTAGAGTTCAAGACCACGGCACCTGCCGTTAACCTCCCTCCCCCATGATTCGGTGGGGCCAGGTGGGTCTCACGTGTCTGCGTGTTACGCGCGCCCAGGAAGGACCACACACCATGCGTGAAGTATTCCAGCAGGAACTCGCCGAAGTGCAGGATCGCCTTGTCGAGATCTCCCGACTCGTGGCGATCTCCATCGACAAGGCGACGCGCGCCTTCAACGAGTCCGACGTCGGTCTGGCGGAGGAAGCGATTTCCGAAGACGAGAAGATCGACGAGCTGACCATCGAACTCGACGAGCTGGCCATCACGATCCTGGCCCGCCAGCAGCCGGTCGCACGCGACCTGCGCATCGTCGTCAGCGCCCTGCGCATCAGTGCGTCGCTCGAACGGATGGGCGATCTGTCCACGCACATCGCCCAGCTGGCCCGTTATCGGTTCCCCGACAAGGTCGTGCCGAAAAGCCTGCGCGCCACCTTCGCCGAGATGGGCACGCTCGTCACGGCGATCGCGCACATGCTCACCGCGCTTCTGACCAATGAGGACATGAAGCTGGCCGAAACCATCCGCAACGAAGACGACAAGGTCGACGCGCTGCACCTCAGCGTGTTCGACGCCGTGCTCGGGGCGACCTGGAAGGGCCAGGCGGCCGATACGGTCGACTCCACCCTCGCCAGCCGCTACCATGAGCGCTTCGCCGACCACGCGGTCTCGATCGCGAAGAAGGTGCAGTACCTCGGCACCGGCGCCTGGCAGCAGAACACGAGCGCCTAGAGTCCAGGCGTTCCGGCCTCATGAGGAACGAGAAAGCCCCGGAAGCAGTCGCTTCCGGGGCTTTCTCGTTCCTGGTGGGTTGGACGCTACTTCTTGTTTCCCTGGGCCGCAACGGCGGCGGCACCGGCGGCGGCAGCCTCGGGGTCCAGGTAACGGCCGGGGCCCAGCGGCATCATGTCCGCGCCGAGGCGGTAGACCAGCGGGATGCCGGTGGGGATGTTCAGCTCGGCGATGTCCGCGTCGCTGATGCCATCAAGGTGCTTGACCAGCGCACGCAGCGAGTTGCCGTGGGCGGTGACGAGAACCGTCTTGCCCGCACGCAGGTCGGGGGTGATGTCGGATTCCCAGTAGGGCAGCATCCGGTCGACGACGTCGCTGAGGCACTCGGTGCGGGGCAGGTCGTCGCCGAGCGCCGCGTAACGCGGGTCGTGCGCCTGAGACCAGCGGGAATCGTCGGCCAGCACGGGCGGCGGAACGTCGAAGGAGCGGCGCCACAGCTGGAACTGCTCGGGCCCGAACTTGGCGAGGGTCTCCGCCTTGTCGAGGCCCTGCAGGGCGCCGTAGTGGCGCTCGTTGAGCCGCCAGGAGCGCTTGACGTCGATCCACAGCCGGTCTGCCTCTTCCAGAGCGATGTTCGCGGTCTGGATGGCGCGGGTAAGTAATGAGGTGTGCAGGATGTCGGGCAGCAGGCCCGACTCGGCGAGAAGCTCGCCGGCGCGCTTTGCTTCGCCCGCGCCCTGCTCGCTCAGCCTGACATCCACCCAGCCGGTGAAAAGGTTTTCCTGATTCCATAGGCTTTGGCCGTGACGGAGAAGGATGAGATTGTATGCATCTGACATGCGTCCAACTCTACCGACGTGGCGAGCGCGCCGGGGCTGGGTCGCCGGCCCGGGTCAGTGGCCGGCGTCAGTGGCCGGGCGTCAGTGGCCGGGCGTGCGGATGCCGAGCCGGGGCAGGCGCGGGATATCGGCCACCGAGCCCGCCGACTGAGGCACGATCACCTCCTGTGCGGCCGCGACGAGGATGTCCTGGGAGGCCACGTACAGGGTGACCGTGGCGGGAACGGTGCGCTTCACCGTGGCGAGCGCGATCGGGCCCAGCTCGTAATGGATGGCGCTGGAGGTGATCCGGCCGATCCCGCGGTGCTCGGTGGTTCCATCGGCCAGCTGCTTCACGGCCTGCACCTCGTCCCCGTGCACGGGGAGCACCGCGTCGGAGCCGTCCAGGTGCAGCAGCACCAGGCGGCGGGGCGGATGCCCGAGGTTGTGCACCTTGGCCACGGTCTCCTGGCCGCGGTAGCAGCCCTTGTTCAGATGCACGGCGCTGCGCAACCAGTCGAGTTCGTGCGGCAGGCTCTTCTCGTCGACCTCCGTGGCCCGCCGCGGGCGCCACGCCGCGATCCGGAGGGCCTCGACGGCGAGGAGGCCGGCCGCGGCGACCCCTCCGTCCCGCACGGCGTCGCGCAGAGCCGGCAGGGACGCGCGGGGGACGAGGGTCTCGGCCCAGTGCCACGCGGCGGCCGGGTGCACCGGTCCAGGCGCGTACTGGTATCCGCCCGCGGAGACCTGGGTCCAGGGGTCGTGCCACACCAGAGGCACTCCGTTCGGCGCGGCCGGTGTGAGCGGCAACACCGACGGGTCACCCATCGACCCGATCACGGCGTAGGCGAGAGTGTGGTCGACGACCTGCACCCGCAGTGTGAAGCGCATCGTGTCGAGCCAGGCGTGCAGCCCGGGCAGTTGGGCTGCCTCGACCAGCAGCCAGGTCTCCACCCCGTCGTCGATGACGGCCATGGCGTATTCGACGTGGCCGTTCGGGTCGAGCAGGAGCGTCTCGGTGGACTCCCCCGGCGCCAGGCGGCGCAGCTCCTGGCTGGAGATGGAGTTCAGCCAGGTCAACCGGTCCGGGCCGGCGACGCTCAGCACGCCGTGGTGGGACAGGTCGACGACGGCTCCGCCGGCGAGGAGCCGGCGCTGCTCCGTGAGGGGTCCGCCGTAGTGCGCGGCCACGCCGGCGTCGATGCCCTCGGCCTGCACCGCGCCGTCGAGTTCGAGCAGCGGGGATCTGAGCGGCGAGGACGGGAGAGGGGACACAGGTGCATCGGTCATGGGAACTCTTTCCAACGGACGGTTCGGCGCCGGGGCGCCCGGATGTGAGGCGCAGGGATGCCCGTTTACTCGACGCGCTTGAGGCGGCCGGACGCGTGGGTGCGCAGGCTCTGACCTAAGGCGGCCATGTCCCAGGCCCAGAGCAGATGACCGTCGACCAGACCATAGAGCCTCGTCGCCGCCGAGTAGGGTTTGGCACCCTGGGTGCGCATCACGGCATCCGTCGCTAAATCGATGCGCGGACCCTTGACCTGGCCGAGGTAGATTTCCGCGACTCCGCCGGGGTGCACGATGGTCACGTCGATATCGAAGCCGTTGTCGGCGTTGCGGAGGGTTTCGACCGCCGCTGCGGTGACGAACGGATGCTCACCCACGGCCGGCAGCAGACCCGGACCGGGATCGCCGAGCCCTTGGGCACGGCTCAGCCGCCAGTACCCGGTTTCCGTCATCAGCGGCGTCGACTCACCGCCGTCGGAGTCGGGCGTGGGCTCGAGCCAGGTGTAGGAGCTGTAATTCAGGTGCGGCAGGCCGTCGTGGCTGAAGCTCAGCCGGTGACCGAACTCCCGGCTGACGGACTCCTCGCCGATCTGGTAGTCGATGACTCCCGAACCTTCCCACACTCCGAGGAGCCACGACAGCGGCACGAGTTCGGAGGGGAGCTGAGGGGGCAGCTCAAACATCGAGGGCTACCGCTGCCCCCGGTACAGCTTGAACAGAACCAAGCCGGACACCCAGGCGATCGACAGGCTCGCCAGCGCGAGCAGCCCCAGGAAGAAGATTTCGATAGCGAGGATAGACATGTCCCTTATTCTAGCCCGCTCGCGCGCGATAACCCCTCGGCACGCCTCAGCAGAACCACATGAGCACGGGCTGACGCAGATCAGAGTCAGAGGACCCCGGCGAGAGCGAAGATTCCGGTGGCGGCGGCGAGCACGGCCACGGCCCCGACGAGGCTGGTCGTCACCCGGTCCACGTAGCCTTCTTTGCGTCCGGTCGCGAGCTGTACGCTCAGGGTTCCGATCGTGCAGCCGGCGAAGGAGAGGCTGATCCAGATCAGATGTTGGCCGGGCAGAGACAGCCATCCGGTCAGCACAGCGCACGCGAGCGCGAACAAATACACCACGACGACGCTCTTCCACTGCCAGCTCACCCTCTCATTCTGCCCTGCCCGGGACCCTTTCCGCGGCACGCTAGGATTGAGCGCACAATCCTTGGAGGGTGAGTGTGGCCCAGTTGTTGATCCTGACCTCGGCGGTCAACAGTGACGTTCTTCCCGCCCTCGCCCTGCTGTCACACGGCGCGCGCACCATCCCCGCCCAGCCGGACCAGCTCGTGACGGCGCCCGACGCCGACCTCATGCTCGTCGATGCCCGTTCCAATCTGATGGCGGCCAAGTCGCTCTGCCAGATTCTGCGTACCACGGGAAACTCCGTTCCGCTGCTGCTCGTGATCACGGAGGGCGGCCTGGCCGCGGTGAGCCCGGACTGGGGCGTCGACGACGTCATCCTCGAGACGGCCGGGCCGGCCGAGGTGGATGCGCGCATCCGTCTCGCCGTCGGGCGCGTGCCCCGCGCGGAGGAATCCGCCACCATCCGCGCCGCCGGGGTCATCATCGACGAGGCCAGCTATTCCGCCAAGGTGCACGGCCGGCCGCTGGACCTCACCTACAAGGAATTCGAGCTCCTGCGCTTTCTGACCGCGCATCCGTCGCGGGTCTTCACCCGGGAACAGCTCCTCAGCGAGGTCTGGGGCTACGACTACTTCGGCGGCACCCGCACGGTGGACGTGCACGTGCGACGGCTGCGGGCCAAGCTCGGCGACCAGGAATCCCTGATCGGCACCGTGCGCAACGTGGGCTACCGCTTGAATGTGCAGGAGCAGGACGGTACCCGTGGCATTCATCCGGTTTTCGCCTGATCTGACGGATGCCGCCTTTGCGGCCGAGTTCCACCGCGTCAGCGCCGCCGCCACCCAGGGCGACGGCTACGCGCCGTTCAACGAACAGTCCCTTTTCGACGTGGCCGCGGGGCACCGCGCCCCGTTCCTGGTCGTGGAGAAGGACGGGAACGTCGTCGTGGGTGCGGGCATCCTCGGCGCCGGCGAACTCGACCTCGTCGTCGACCCGGCCCGACGCCGGCACGGGCACGGCGCGGCCGCCCTGGCCGAAATCCTGGCCGCCGCGCCCGGGGAGCTGACGATCTGGTCGCACGGAGACCACCCCGCTGCCCGGGCGCTCGCCGACCGGTTCGCTTTCACGGCCGAGCGCACCCTGCTGCAGCTGCGGCTGGACCTGACGGCGGAGTCAGCCGGCAGCGCGCCGGCCGAGCCCGGGGTCCCTGACCGCACCGGCATCCGTGCCGCCATCCGGATCGACGCGTTCCGGCCCGGACCGGACGACGCGGAGTGGGTGGCGCTGAACGCGCTGGTGTTCGCCGCGCACCCGGAGCAGGGGTCTCTGACCGCGAGCGATCTGGCCGCCCGCTGTGCCGAACCGTGGTTCTCGGCCGGTGATTTCCTGGTGGCCCGCGACACCGGCTTCGGCACCGGCACCGGCACCGGCACCGGTACCGGTCGGATGATCGGCTACAACTGGTTGAAGGTCGAGTCAGGCTCCCCGGTGGGTGAGATCTACGTCGTCGGCGTGCACCCGGATGCCGCCGGCCGCGGCGTCGGCCGCCGTCTCATGCTGGCCGGGCTCGATCGCCTCCGCGAGCGCGGGTGCCGTACCGCGGACCTGTATGTGGAGGCCGACAGCGCCGCCGCGGTGGCCCTGTATCGTTCGCTCGGGTTTACCGAGCGAACGATCGATGTGCAGTACCGTCGGAGCCCGCGTTGACCAGTGTTCATCCAAGATCGTCGCATTCGCGCGGTCTGCAGTGTCAAGATGGTTGAATGGACGGCGACAACATCCAGACCGACTCGGGCCTGGGCAGCGACTTTGACGATGATTTCGATCCCCTGATCGGCGTGAACGATCCGGCGCTCCCCACCGAGCGCTACCTCGACCGGGAACTGAGCTGGCTGGCCTTCAACCAGCGGGTGCTCGAGCTCGCGGAGGACTCCGATCTCCCGGCTCTGGAACGGGCGAACTTCCTGGCCATTTTCGCCAGCAACCTCGACGAATTCTTCATGGTGCGGGTCGCCGGCCTGAAGCGCCGCATCCTCACCGGGCTGGCCGTGCCGACCAACATCGGGCGCGCCCCGCAGGACGCCCTCTCCGACATTTCCACCACGGCCCACGTTCTGCAGGCGCGGCACGCGCACGCCTTCCAGGACCTCGTCAGCCCGGCCCTCGCCGAAGCCGGGATCGACATCGTCAACTGGGACACCCTGGACGACGCCGACCGCCGTTCCCTGCGCGACTACTTCTCGAACCAGATCTTCCCGGTGCTGATGCCCCTCGCGGTCGACCCGGTGCATCCATTCCCCTACATCTCCGGTCTCTCGCTGAACCTCGCGGTCCGGGTGCGCAACTCCAAAACCGGCAAGCAGGAGTTCGCCCGGCTCAAGGTGCCCACCATGCTCCCCCGCTTCGTGCGCGTGGACCGCCGCGAGAAGGCAGACAGCGTGCGCTTCATCACGCTCGAGGACCTGATCGCGAACCATCTCGGGGACCTGTTCCCGGGCATGGACATCCTCGAGCATCACGTCTTCCGGGTCACCCGCAACGAAGACGTCGAGATCGAAGAGGACGAGACCGAGAATCTGATCAAGGCCCTCGAGAAGGAGCTGCTGCGCCGCCGGTTCGGCCCGCCCATCCGTCTCGAGATCACCGAAGACATGGACGAGGTCACCCTCGGCCTGCTCGTGCGCGAGCTGGACGTCACCGACCAGGAGGTGTATCGCCTGCCGGCCCCGCTCGACCTGGGCGGCCTGTTCGACCTGCGGATCGACCGCCCGGACCTTCGCTACGTGAAGCACGTGCCGACGACGGCCGTTCAGCTGCTCGCCCCGGAACCGAACGCGGAACCGGACATCTTCAGCGCCATCTCGCGCCGGGACATCCTGCTGCATCACCCGTACGAATCGTTCGCGACCAGCGTGCAGGCGTTCCTCGAGCAGGCCGCGGCCGACCCGGACGTGCTCGCCATCAAGCAGACCCTGTACCGTACCTCGGGTGACAGCCCCATCGTCGAGGCGCTGATCGCAGCCGCCGAGTCGGGTAAGCAGGTACTCGCCCTGGTGGAGATCAAGGCCCGCTTCGACGAACAGGCCAACATCACCTGGGCCCGCAAGCTCGAGAAGGCCGGCGTGCACGTGGTCTACGGCCTCGTGGGCCTGAAGACGCACTGCAAACTCGCGCTCGTGGTGCGGAACGAAGACGGCGTTTTGCGCCACTACAGCCACATCGGCACCGGCAACTACAACCCCAAAACCAGCCGCCTCTACGAAGACCTCGGGCTCCTGACCGCGGACCCGCAGGTGGGCAAGGACCTCACCCGCCTGTTCAACGAACTCTCCGGCTACGCGATCGAGAAGAAGTTCAAGCGCCTGCTGGTGGCGCCGCTGCACCTGCGCCGCGCCCTGCTCAAGAGTATCGCGACGGAAACCGCGGCCGCCCAGGCCGGCAAGCCGTCGGGCATCCGGATCAAGGTGAACTCCATGGTCGACGAGGCCATCATCGACGCCCTGTACCGGGCCAGCCAGGCGCGCGTGCCGATCGAGATCTGGGTGCGCGGCATCTGCAGCCTGAAGCCCGGGGTCCCCGGGATGAGCGAGACCATCAAGGTGCGCTCGATTCTCGGGCGATACCTGGAGCACTCCCGGATCTTCTCGTTCCACACCAACGGTGACCCGCAGGTCTACATCGGCAGCGCCGACATGATGCACCGCAACCTCGACCGCCGGGTCGAGGCGCTGGTGCGCCTCGTCGACCCTGACCACCTGACCGAAATCGACGCCCTCTTCACCCGGGCCATGGACGACCGCACCTCATCGTGGTGGCTGGACAGCTCGGGCGAATGGACGCGCCACCACCTGGACGGCTCCGGCCATCCGCTCGACGACATGCAGAACAGGCTCATGCAACAAATCTCCCTCCGCAAGCGCCCGACGGGGCGCCGATGAGCGACCCTGCCATCTACGCTGCGGGCGCCGTCTGCTGGCGCCTGATCGACAGCAAGATCCACGTTCTCCTGATCCATCGCACCGTGTACGGCGACGTGACCATTCCCAAAGGGAAGGTCGACCCAGGCGAGACCCTGCCGCAGACGGCCGTGCGCGAGATCGGAGAGGAGACCGGCCTCGCCGTGGCCCTCGGCGTGCCACTGGGCATATCCGCCTACTCGCTGCTCAACGGCCGCGAGAAGATCGTGCACTACTGGGCCGCGGAAATCACGCCCGAGGCCATCCAGCACTCGACCTTCGTGCCCAACGGCGAGGTCGCGGCGATCGAGTGGGTCACCATCAAGAAGGCCCGCACCTACCTCAGTTACACGCCCGATGTGGAGATCATCGACGCGTTCGCCAAGCTCGTCGACACCGGTGTCACCCGCACCTTCGCCCTGATCGCGCTCCGCCACGGCAAGGCCGTGCAGCCCGGCAGCTGGGACGGCCCCGACTGCAGCCGGCCGCTGACCGAGCGCGGCGTCAAGCAGGCCGCCGCCATCGTGCCCACGATCACCGCCTGGCAGCCCCTGCGGATCGTGTCGAGCACGGCGACCCGCTGCGTGACCACCGTGGCCCCGCTCGCGGCGGCCACCGGCATCCAGATCAAGCGCACCGAACGCTACAGCCAGGACGCGTTCGAGCAGGGCCTGGCGGATGTCCGTTCCGGCATCGGCAAGCGGGTGCGGTCGCGGAAGACTGCCGTGATCTGCAGCCACGGGCCGGTTCTCCCCGAGATCCTGCACGAGATCGCGCTGGCCACCGGCACCACCCACGGTGCGTACATCTCCGACGCGGCGGCCCTCGACACCGGGTCGTTCTCGGTGGTGCACCTCTCCGCCGACAATCCGAGCGCGGGAATCGTCGCGATCGAAACACACTCGCCGGCCCTCTGACCACGGTATTCGGTGCATGCCCCGCTGCTTCTTTCGGCCTGCCCCGCCGCGTTCACCTTCCGTTAACCTTTTCGCAGGGGTGTCGTTAACCAGGCGGAATATGGTCACGGTGAGGCCAGCACCGGCCTCGAACCAGCAGTCACTTGTTATGAAGTCAACCCTCGAAAGGGATATCTGTGAATTTCATGCGTTTTGGCCGACCCGCGGTCATCGCCGTCGTCGCCGCACTGGCACTGTCTTCCTGCGCCGCGAACGAAGGCGCCGCACCGGAGTCCGACTCCGCCAGCGCCCTCACCGGCACGATCAACGCCGGCGGCGCGTCCTCCCAGGGCTCAGCCCAGGAAGCCTGGATCTCAGCGTTCCAGACCTCGAACCCGGACGTCACCATCAACTACGACCCGTCCGGTTCCGGCGCAGGTCGCGAGGCGTTCATCGCCGGTGGTTCCGACTTCGCAGGCTCCGACTCCTACCTGAGCGACGACGAGCTCGCCGGAACCTTCGGTTCCTGCGCAGCGGACACCACCGCGGTCGACCTTCCCGTCTACATCTCGCCCATCGCCGTGATCTTCAACGTCGATGGGGTCGACGACCTCAACGTCGACGCCGACACGCTGGCCAAGATCTTCTCCGGCGCCATCACCACCTGGAACGACCCGGCCCTGGTCGCCCTGAACGAGGGCGTCTCGCTCCCGTCGACCGCGATCACCGCCGTGCACCGCTCGGACGACTCGGGCACCACGAAGAACTTCGCGGACTACCTTGGCCAGAATGCCCCGGACGTGTGGACCGAGAAGGCTTCCGATACCTTCCCGTTCCAGACCGGTGAGGGTGCGCAGGGCACCTCGGGTGTCGTCGACGCCGTCACCAACGGCGTGGGCACGATCGGCTACGCCGACGCGTCGCGCGCCGGAGACCTCGGGGTCGCCAAGCTCAAGGTCGGTGACGAGTTCGTCGCGTACAGCGCCGAAGCCGCCGCCGCCGTCGTCGACGGTTCGCCTCTCGTCGAGGGCCGCGAAGCCAACGACCTCGCGTTCGACCTCAACCGCATGACCGACAACCCGGCCGAGTACCCGCTGGTCCTGGTCAGCTACGCGATCGTTTGCACCGAGTACGCCGACCCCGCCCAGGCTGAGCTCGTCAAGGCCTACGTCGGCTACATGGCCAGCGCCGAGGGCCAGGCCGAAGCGGAAGCATCCGCCGGCGCGGCACCGATGACGACCGAACTTCAGGACAAGGTCGCAGCGGTTCTCGAGACCATCAAGTAGCACCTGCTTCACCGTTCCTCAGCTGCCCGATCCGGGACTCGCATGGCTTGCGAGCTCCGGGTCGGGCAGACTGGGGTTCGTGGCCTGTGACCCGAACCTCTCTTTCTCAGCTTTCGCCCCAACCCTCCCAGGGAGATACCCGGCATGACGACCGCAGTAGAGCGACCCTCGCTCAAGGCCAAGGAACGCCCCGGCGACCGCATCTTTTCCACGAGCACGATTGTGGCCGGCAGCCTCATCCTGGCGATTCTCGCCGCCGTCGCGGCCTTCCTGGTCGTGCAGAGCCTGCCGGCCTTTCTCGCCGACCCGGAGGAGTTCAAGGGTGACACCAGCAACTTCTGGTCGTATGTCTGGCCGCTCGCGTTCGGCACACTCTGGTCGGCGTTCCTCGCGCTGATCATGGCCGTGCCCGTCGCCATCGGCATCGCGCTCTTCATCTCGCACTATGCCCCCCGCAAGCTCGCGCAGGGCCTGGGCTACCTGATCGACCTTCTCGCCGCCGTGCCCTCCGTCGTCTTCGGGCTGTGGGGCATCGGCGTGCTCGCTCCGCTCGTGCAGCCGTTCTACACGAACCTGGTCGAGTGGTTCGGCTGGATCCCCCTCTTTGCCGGCCCGGTTTCCGGCACCGGGCGCACGACGCTCACGGTCGCCATCGTGCTGGCCGTCATGGTCTTGCCGATCATCACGGCGCTGTCCCGGGAGATCTTCCTGCAGACCCCCGTGCTGTACGAGGAGGCCTCACTGGCCCTCGGCGCAACTCGCTGGGAAATGATCACCATGGCCGTGCTGCCCTTCGGCCGCGCCGGGATCATCTCCGCCTCGATGCTCGGCCTCGGCCGGGCCCTGGGTGAAACCATGGCCGTCGCCATGGTGCTCTCACCGAGCCGGGACGTCATCTTCCAGCTTCTGACCTCGCAGAACCCCACCACAATCGCCGCGAACATCGCCCTCAACTTTCCGGAGGCGCACGGGGTCGGCGTCAACATTCTGCTCGCGACGGGCCTCATTCTCTTCGTCATCACGCTCGTGGTGAATATGATCGCCCGCGTCATCATCAACCGCCGCAAGGCATTCTCCGGAGCGAACTGATGAGCCTGACGACCACGAACACGGCCGCGCCCCTGACGAACTCCCTCACCGCGGGCAAGCTTCCTCGGCACACCTCTCTGGCAGTGCTCCTGGCCAGCTGGCTGGTCACAGGCGCGTTTTTCTTCGTGGTGATGCTCTCCGGCGCCGCCGAGGGATTCAACGTCGTCGGAACGCTCTTCTTCGGCACCGCCGTCTACTGCGTCGCCATCTACCTGCTCTCGTACTTCGTCGAGGGCGTGCGCAAGGCCAAGGACCGCCTGGTCACCGCCCTCGTGACCGTGGCCTTCGTGGTCGCCCTGCTGCCGCTCTTCTCGCTCGTCATAACCACCCTGGTCAACGGACTGCCGGCGTTCCTCACCCCGAGCTTTTTCACGCAATCCCAGCGCAACGTCGTGGGCGAGGGCGGCGGAGCCTTGCACGCCGTCATCGGCACGCTGCTGATCACCGGTGTGGCCACGCTCATTTCGGTGCCGATCGGCCTCCTCGCAGCGATCTACCTCACCGAGTACGGCCGAGGCCGGCTCGCGCGGGCGATCACGTTCTTCGTCGACGTCATGACCGGCATCCCGTCGATCGTCGCGGGACTCTTCGCGTTCGCCCTGTTCTCTCTCCTGTTCAACGACCCCGGCATCCGTTTCGGATTCGGCGGCGCCATCGCCCTCACAGTGTTGATGATCCCCGTCGTCGTTCGTTCGAGCGAGGAAATGCTGAAGCTTGTTCCCAACGAGCTGCGCGAGGCGGCATACGCGCTCGGTGTGCCGAAATGGCTGACCATCGTCAAGGTCGTGCTGCCGACATCCCTCGCCGGGATCGTGACCGGGATCATGATCTCGATCTCCCGCGTGATCGGTGAGACGGCGCCGCTGCTGATCATCTCCGGGTTCACGGCCAGCATGAACTACGACCTGTTCAACGAGCGCATGATGACCCTGCCCGTGTTCGTCTACACCCAGTACGCCAACCAGGGCGCAGACACTCAGTCCTACCTCGACCGTGCCTGGGCCGGCGCTCTGACGCTCATCTTGATCGTGATGCTATTGAACCTGGGCGCGCGCGTCATCGCCAAAATCTTCTCCCCCAAGCTCGGCCGCTAGGCTCCACCTCCCGGCCTCGGCCGTCTGATCCAAAGGAATGCATGTCCAAGCGCATTGAAGTCAACGACCTCAACGTCTACTACAGCAAGTTTCTGGCTGTCGAAGACGTGTCGTTGGTGATCGAGCCTCGTACCGTGACGGCCCTGATCGGCCCCAGCGGATGCGGCAAGTCCACGTTCCTGCGCACGCTGAACCGCATGCACGAGGTCATCCCCGGGGCCTACGTCACGGGCGATGTACTCATCGACGGCAACAACCTCTATGGCCCGGGCGTCGACCCGGTGCTCGTGCGCCGCCAGGTGGGCATGGTGTTCCAGCGCCCGAACCCATTCCCGACCATGTCGATCGGCGACAACGTGCTGGCCGGCGTGAAGCTCAACAACCGCCGGATGGCCAAGTCCGACGCCGACGATCTGATCGAGAAGTCGCTGCAGGGCGCGAACCTCTGGAAAGAGGTCAAGGACCGCCTCGACAAGCCCGGCTCGAGCCTCTCCGGAGGGCAGCAACAGCGCCTCTGCATCGCACGCGCGATCGCGGTGCAGCCCGACGTCATCCTGATGGACGAGCCGTGCTCGGCCCTCGACCCGATCTCGACGCTGGCGATCGAGGACCTGATCGAGGAGATGAAGGCCGACTACACGATTGTGATCGTCACTCACAATATGCAGCAGGCATCCCGGGTCTCCGACCGCACCGGATTCTTCAACATCGCCGGCACCGGCAAGCCCGGCAAGTTGATCGAGTACGACGACACGACCACGATCTTCTCCAACCCGAGCGAGCAGGCCACCGAGGACTACGTCTCCGGCCGCTTCGGCTAGGCCCGGTTCCGTGCCTGGCGCGCGAACAGCACTGCGCCCTGGCTCCGTGCCCCGAACGAATTCGACGGAGATTGGTTAGCACGCGGGCTGCCGGGCGACGGGCTGCGGCTGGTGCGTCAGACGGTGCGGGCCAGCAGGGCGGCGTTGAGGGTGCGGGTGCGCTCGGAGTCGACGGGCATCGGTCTGCCATCGAGTTCGGTCACGTGCACGGCCAGGCGCAGGCTGGAGAGCAGCCACACGGAATCCGCCGACCGTAGCTCGTCGACGCTCACGTCGCGGTATTCCGTGCGCTCCCCTGCGGCCCGAAGATGCTCGAACGCGCTCTGTTGGGTGGTGCCGTGCAGGATTGCTCCGCTCGGCAGGGGAGAGACGTAGACGTCGCCCCTGCAGAGCATCACGCTCGAGGTGGGCCCCTCGAGCACGAAGCCGTCGTGGGTGAGGAAGATCGCGTCGTCGGCGCCGCGGCGGCGGGCCTCCCTGAGGGCGGCCATGTTGACCGCATAGCTGAGCGTCTTCGCGCCCATCAGGAGCCAGGGCGCCTGCTCTGCGACGCCGTGCGGGTAGCCGCGGTCCAGCGTGACCGCCCGGATGCCGTCCTCGCGGACGACGGCGAAGTCGGGCGCAGGTGTCGCGTGAAGCCAGGCCGTGGGTGCCGGGCCGGAGTCGACACCGCGGCTGTAGACGAGTTTGAGCACGACTTCACCCTCGTGCGGGACGCGGTCGACCACGTGCGCGATCGCGGCCCGCCACTGGGCCGTGTTCGGCTCGGGCAGCTCACAGGTCGCGGCCGAGGTGCCCAGCCGGGCAAGGTGTGGGCCGACCGCCTGCGGGTGGCCGCCGACCACGCCAAGGGTCTCGAAGACGCCGTCGCCCCGCTGGGCGCTCAACTCCCCCACCCGCAACGCCGGGGCGTCCGAGTCCACCTCGTGGAACGTGTCGTCGAATTCCGTCTGCGGCGCGTCGGCGGGAACCGGGTCGAGGAGCAGGGTGAAGGGCAGCGTCATTCGCCGAACAGTCATTTGACGAGCATAGAGGATCGGGTCAGGAACAGGTCAGGATCGGGGTCGGGTCGGGATCGACTCAGCTCGAGCAACTCAGGAGCTCTGGATGGCGAGGATCGGGTCGCTGGTGGGCTGCTCGGAGCCGCCCTTCGGCTCGACCGTGACGCCGATCGTGTCGCCGGCGGTGAGGCTGCCGTCGAGCACGCGCCAGACGGTGCCGGTGCCGGACGAGTCGAAGATTCCGGCGGGAACCGCGCCTGAGCCGCCGATGTACCAGAGCTGGTAGTCCCGGTCGGACGGCAAGTCAGGCAGGTCGTCGACCAGGAGCGCTGAGAGTCCGCTCTCTTCGGACCAGACCAGGGTGGCTTCCTGACCGTCGGCGGTGGTCGCCGACGCGCGCTGGATGTCAGCGGCCGCCGTGATTTGCACGAGACCGGCCGCCTGGTCCTGTTCGAATTGGTCGGACTCCAGGGATTGGCCGGCGAAGGTGCCGCCCGCGAAGAGGGCGACGGCCGCGGCGGCCGCCGCGAGAACGCCGACGGGTCGCTGGAACCAGCGCAGGCGGGCGCGCTCGGTGGCGCTGCCCGCTGCAGTGGCGCCCTGGATCGGCGCGGGATCGACGCGCGGTGCGGGGGTGGCCGGTGCCGTCTGATCTGCCGGCCGGGGCGCGAGCTGCGGCGTGGCGGCGAGTTTAGCCATCAGGGAGGCCCTGAGTCCGGCCGAGGGTTGCACGGGGGCGGCGGCAAGGCCCAGCGCCACCGCGGTGTCACTCAGCTCGGCCGCCTCGATGCGGGCCGGCTCGGATGCCTTGAGGTGCTCCTCGTAGACGGCGGCCTCTTCCGCGCCCAGGGCGTGGAGGGCGTAGGCGCCGGCGAGCTCGCCCGGGTTCTGCGCGGCGGCGCTGCGGGGGTCGTCATTCCGGTTGTTGTCACTCATGACGCCACTCCCAACTCGTCGCGCAGGCGGATCATGCCGTCGCGCAGCCTCGTTTTCACAGTTCCGAGTGGGATCTGCAACCGCTCGGCGACTTCACTCTGGCTGAGGCCGCCGTAGTAGGCGAGGCTGATCGCCTGGCGTTGCAGTTCCGTCAATCTGGACATCGCTTTTTCCACCCTTTCGTGCTCGATTCGTACTCCGACCGTTTCGGACACCTCGTCGTAGGCAACCGCAAGATCCCGGATGCCGATTTTGATATCCCGGTCGCGGCTGGCCTGCGACGACCGAATCCGGTCGATCGCCCGGCGGTGCGCCATGGTCAGGATCCAGGTCGACGCCCCGCCGCGCTGGGCCTCGTACCTCGTCGCCGTCTGCCAGATCTCCAGGAAGATCTCCTGCGTCACTTCCTCCGACTGCGAGGGATCAACCAGCAGACGTCGAACGAGACCAAGAACACGCGCGGCCATCCGGTCATACAGCTCTCCAAATGCTCCTTCGTCTCCCTGCGCCACCCGGCCCATCAATTCCTCATGGGAGACAGGAACAGTCCCCTCCCGGTTGACGTTGAATTCAGCACTCATGAGAACAAGCATCTCAGGTCTTGTCCACGTCCATGGTTCGACGCGGAGCCCGAATCGGATTGGTGTGTCACAACAGGCGGAGGGAGAGTGAAGGCCGGACCGCAGAACGCCTCTCGGCGCGAGGCCGCTCACAGCGGCGAATATTGGAGCCCGGGGTTACTGCGGCCCGACCAGAGACCAGTGTAAACGACTCGGATGCGGATCGCGCACCCGGCGGGACGGCTCGCGGCCGATCAGTCCACACGGGTCAGGTGGACCGATCAGTCGGACGGGTCAGTCCAGCGAGTCACTGCGCCAGAGCCGGGCGCAGGAGCCGAACTCCTGGGCGGTGGTGGAGAACCGGAGGGCGCGGGTGGTCAGTTCGGTGGACCGGAGCGGTTCGGTCGTCTCCAGGTCGTCCGCGACGCTGGTGCAGCCGACGGAGACGACGCGGCAGAACGCCGCTGCGCGGTCGAGTGCCACGGCGAAATCCCCGGTGAAGATCCCCCGCAAGATCTGGTCGGCCAGGACGATGATCTCCGCCGTGCCCGTGGGCACTGCCGCCCCGGCGACGACCGGGTCGATCGCCACGGTGACCTCGGTTCCGCGCTGGTAGAGGAACGCCGTGCCCTCGGGATCCTGGCGGATGAGCAACCGCACCAGGTAGATCCGCCAGAGTGCCCCGGGCAGGCTGCGCGGCGTTGCCCGCGACCAGAGTTCGGCCACCGCGTCGACGCCGTTCTCGTCGGTGTAGGTCACGAGCCGCTCGACGATGTCGGGGTCAGGGTCGCTGCGCACGCGGGCCAGAAGCGCGTGCGCGGTTTCATGCGCCACCCGGCTGATCATTGCCGGGTCTTCGCCCCCCTGGAAGGACTCGAATTTGCTGCCGGAGAACTGGGTCGGCTTGTGGAAATTCTCGGCCATGGCATCCTCCTGGGCTCGGTTTCGTGTTCGCTGTGGGCACATCCGTCTCGTCTGCAGAAAACCCTCTCCCACGGTACCGAGAAAAACGGATCCGGAATCCCCTGTACATTATTAACCGCGGGCCTCTAGCTCAGTTGGTAGAGCAAAGGACTTTTAATCCTTGGGTCGTCGGTTCGAGCCCGACGGGGCCCACTCTCAGGATCAGCGTCGGTGCAAACCCGGGTCTCGGCGTGTCGCCCGGGCCCGGCGTCGACTCCGGACTCCCGGCGAGCACCCAGCGATGATTCGGGCGGCGTTCGGGTAGCTCCTCCATACTTCTCTGACATGGTGCCGGCATGCCCGATGCCGACGACCTGAGAAGGAGGCCCCGTGGGCAGAGTGAATGAAGAAGTTGAAATCGAGACCGGGATCATCACCCGATACCGGCGTCACCCCAACGGACGCGGACTGGTGTCCCCCAGCGCGCGCGTGCATCCCGAGGCGTTCGTGTCCCGAACCGCCTACGTGGAGAGCGGTGCGCGGGTTGGGGCGGAGGCGTGGATCGGCCCCGGCAGTTGGATCGACCTGGGCGCGGTCATCGGTTCTCACGTGTTCATCGGCCAGAATGTGCACGTCGGCGCGGACGTCGTCGTCGGCAGCGCCGCGCGGCTGGGCAGCTATGTGCGGATCGGTCGCGGGGCACGGCTCAGCCCCGGAGCGGTCGTCGAACGCGATCTGCGGGTCCCGGACAAAGCCGTAATCGGCGCGGCCCCGCGCACGCGCCTGTCGCCCGGATCGGCACCCGCCGGTGTCGCCCACGCCGCCTAGGGGCGCGTTCACGAGCGTGTTTACGGGCGCGTTCGCTACTCGGCGGTGAAGGGGCTTGCGAGTTCTCGCTGCACCATCAGCGCCAACTCCCGCAACAGCACGAGGTCGACGGTTCCTGCCGCCCTCGGCTCCGAGTCGAACACGCAGAGGGCCCCGATGAGCTCCCCCGACGGCGACTCGATCGGGAATCCGGCGTAGAACCTGATCTGCGGCTCACCCACCACGAGTGGATTGCCTCGGAAGCGCTCGTCGAGGAGGGCATCCGGGATCACCATCGCCGCGGTGCCCTGGATGGTGGTCGCGCAGAACGAATTGGACCGCAGTGACTCGGCATCGGCCACGCAGATGCGGGCCTTATGCCACTGGCGATCGCCATCGATCACCGTGAGCGCCGCGGACTGGGTGCCGAACAGGGTGCGCGCCAGTGCCGCGATGCGGTCGAAGCGCTCCTCCGGTGGGGTGTCGACGATCCCGAGCTGGTCGACCGCGAGCTGGCGCCGCGCCTCCTTCGCCCTCGCCTGGTCGTCGGAGGGCACCGGTTCGGCGTCAGGGGTCGGGACCCGGTCGGCGCCGAGGAGCGGCGCCATCCGGGAGGCGAGAACGTCGGCCCAGTGCGCATACGTCTCCGTGGACCGGTACCGGCCCGGCGGCGGCGTCGGCGCCGCACTGGACGGCACGAACAGGACCTCGTCGCCGCAATCGGCAACGAGCCGTACCGTCACCCGGTTCAGGAGGCGGCCGTGGTGCTCTGCCAGATTTCCCAGCCTGGAATCGAACACAGGGATCGACCGGATGGGCTGGATTCCCGCCACGATGATGCGGGTGCTGCGGGACGATGACGCCGTGAGGAACCGGAGCAGATTCGCCAGATCGCGCCGCCAGGCCCGGAGGGAAACCAGGTTCACGGCCTCGTTCACGCCCAGGACCAGCACGATCGCGTCGAACCGGGTGAGCCGCACCCCGGTCAGCTCGAGGAGGGCCGTGGCGACGGTCATGCGGGGATTGACGATGAGGTCGACGTCGACCCCGCGGCCGGTCTGCGCGGACAGGGCGCGGGCGAGCGAGCCGGGTAGTGCCAGGTTGTGGCTCATGACCCCGCGGCCGACCGCCAGCCCCGAGCCGAGGATGAGGATCCGGTCGGGATCAATGCCCGCGGAGTGCGCTTGCGGAGCATCCGTGGGCATGGGGACATTGCCGAAGCCGCGCTCGGACGCGGCGGCCCAGGTGCGCATGGCGGGAGCCAGCGCCCATCGTATAAGTTCCCGCACAGATGCCCCTTTGTTGCTAAGACACAAGGGTGTATCCAAGACCGGATTTCAAGTATCCCCCATTCGGGGCGGGAGTACAGGGCCGCGTTACACCAGTGCCACAACGGCCTGGGCGAGCGCGAAAATGACCAGGCCGGCGAGCGCGCCCACCACGGTGCCGTTGATGCGGATGAACTGGAGGTCCTTTCCGATCTGCAGTTCGATCTTCTCGGCCGTCTCGGCCGCGTCCCACCGCGCGACGGTTTCCGTGATCACCTCGGCGATCTCGTGCCGGTACCGGCGCACGATGTAGCTTGCACTGTCGGCCAGCCACCGGTCGATGCGGGCGCCGAGGGCCGGGTCGGTGGACAGCCTCCCGCCGACCTCCATGACGGTCGAGCGGATGCCCGTGCGCAACCCGCTCGAGGGGTCGTTCAGAGCCGCCGTCAGGGAGACCTTCGCGGCCTCCCAGGTTTTGCTCGCGAAATCGCGCAGCCGGGCGCTGTCGAGCAGGTCGAGCTTGAGCGCCTCCACCCGCTCGATCATCGCCGGCTCGTGCTGCAGGTCGTCGGTCACCTCGACGAGGTAACGATCGATGGCCTGGCGGAGCGGATGCGCGGCATCCGCACGCACGGTGGCCACGAAGGCGAGCACCTCCCGGTGCGCCTTGTCGTCGACCAGCTTGTCGACGAAACCGGGGAGCCAGGTCGGCAGACGCTGGGACACGGCCCGCCCGAAGGCCTCCGGATGCTCCAACAGCCAGCCCTCGGCCCGTTCCAGCAGCAGGTCGACGGCGGCGTGCTGCTGCCCCGATTCGACCAGCCGCGCCCCCACGTGCCCGATTGTCGGACCCCATTCCGGCTTCAGCAGGTTCTCGCGGGCCACGGTTTCGATCAGCTCCTGGATCGCGTCGTCGCTGAGCAGGTTGAGCAGGCCGGCGCCCGCCACCGCGACCTCGTCGGTGAGCCGACGCGAGTTCTCCTCCTGGGAGAGCCACGCGCCGAGCCGACGGGACGCACCCAGCGACTCGAGCTTGCCACGGATGACCGCCTCGGACAGGAAATTCGTCTCGACGAATTCACCCAGGCTGGCACCGATCTCGTCCTTGCGGCTAGCGATGATGTTCGTGTGCGGAATGCGCAGGCCGAGCGGGTACCGGAACAGGGCCGTCACGGCGAACCAGTCCGCTATGGCGCCGACCATGCCACCCTCGGCCGCGGCGCGCACGTACTGCAGCCACGGGTAGCTCTCCTGCAGCGCGAACGAGGTGGCGAACACCACCGCCATCAGGACGAGCAGGCCGATGGCGAGCCGCTTCATGCGGATCAGGGCCGTCAGGCGTACGGCGTCCGGCAGGCTCAGCGGCGGCCGGGCGGCGCCTGCCACCCGTGCTGCACGGGGACCGGTCTCGGTCTGGTTGTTCTGCACCATCTTCTCGGCCATCCTCCCAGACTGCCGGATCGCGGCCGGGGAGGGAAACCCCGGCTCCCCTCGACCCCGGCGCGCCGAATACTCAGCAGTGGCAGTGTCCCTCTTCGACGGGCGTCGACGGCGGCACATCGAGCACCGGGCTGCGGTCGAAGAAGCCATCGGGCCTCAGCTTGAATCCGGCGGTGTCCACGGGCATGATCGGCCAGTCCTCGATGCGCGGATAGTGGGTGAGGCCGAACGTGTGCCAGAGCACGATGTCCTGGCCGTCGATGTCGCGGTCGGCTTCGATGTAGGCAGGCAGGCCGGCGCCGCCCGCGTGCTGATTGACGAAGTCGCCGGTCGGGTAGCGCTCGTCCTCGGCGTACCGGGTCACCCACAGGTCCTTGGTCGCGAAGGCCGCCCGGCGGGCCACGGACGAGTTCTCGTCGGCCAGCAGGGTCGGCTGGCCCTCCGGGTACAGCTTGTACCCGACCGGTTCACCAAGCCGGTTCAGCACGTTCGGGTTGGAGACGAGCCAGGTGCGCCCGCTGCGCATGTCGGCCTCGCGAACCCCTTCGGATTCCCGGGCCAGGAGGGTGCGCCGACGCGTGAAGGCGTTCCCGCGCTCGTTGCCGGGCCCCATCGGCACGCGCACGGCCTCCTCCTCCTCGACCCGGTTGGTGTTGCCGTCAAGGGCCATGTCCAGGCGGGCGCTGAACAGGTGCTGGTGGAACGGCGCACCCAGACCCGGGGCCAGCTCCGAGGCATACGGATAGTCCTTGCCGGGGTAGGCGCTGGTGAACACGACGCCGGTGGCCTTGGCCTCGAGCTCGATCGTGCCGTCGAGGTAGAGGTACCAGTAGAAGCCGTAGTCGTAGTTGCCCACGGTCGTGAAGAAGGAAATCACCAGGCGCCGGTTGCGTCGGGTGTATTCGATGCCCGACCAGAGGTCGCTGTGTTTGGCGAGGATGCTCCAGTCCTCCTCGTGCATGCAGATGCCGTTCCGGATCGTGCGCGGGTTGCCGAAGCCATCCGTGATGACCGGGCTCAGATAGGTGATGTCGCCGAGGCAGTCGCAACCGAGTTCCAGCGAATTGGCGTACTGGCCGACCAGGTACTCGCCCGTGTCGAAGTAGTTCTGCCAGGACCGCACGGGCGCAGGGTCTCCGTAGGGCACGACCATCTCCGCGATCGACGCCCGATTGATCACAGACCGCCGGACTCCGTTGTCGTCAAAGCCGATGTTGTGCAGCACGACCCCTTCACGCACGTCGAAGCCCACATCCAGGCTCCACTTCTCCCACTCGACGTGGTTGCCGCCGGTCACGGTGAAGCTTGGACCCTCCGGCTGGGTGATCTCGATCGGCTTGAGCGTCTCACGCAGCGGCCCGGTCAACACGGGATCGGTGTAGTTGCCGTGCTCGGCCGGGATCGGGACGACGCCGAAGTCGATCACCTGATCGACGGTCCTGCTGACGATGTCCACGTAGGCGACAAGGCCGTCGATGGGGTGCGCCCAGGCGCTGTCCTCGGGGAAGTCCTGTACGAAGGCGAGGCCGCGCAGGATGCGACGGCCCTTCTCCTCCGGGTATTCGAAGACCCCCGCGGACAGCGGCGCCACCCGCACGGTGGCCACGTCGAGGCCGCGGTCGGCCAGGGCCATGAGCCAGCGTTCATCGTGGGTGAGCAGTTCCTCGACCGCGGCGAATTCCTCCTCGAGCACCGGGAGCTCTCCGGTCACCGCGGTGTCGAGCACGACCACGGACTCGACCGACTGCCGGGTGGCGGACACGGTCACGTCCCGGGGCGCGCTGCAGCCCGACACGTCGTGCAGGAATACCCGGAACCGCCGGTCGCACTCCCCCGCGGCGCCGCGGGGCGGGTCGAGCAAGCCCAGATAGGCCACCCGGATGCTCTCATCGAGCAGGCCGGCATCGGCCAGAAGACTGCGCACCGAGAGGATCTCCTCCGCGGACGCGAGGGCGTACGCGGCGGTGACTGCGAGTGAAACGGAAGTCATGGTTACCCTTTCCGGGGCTGTGAGCGGCCGGATGGAGGCATCCATCCGCAATCTATTTTCTATAGTTGTAGAACCATAGGCGGTCGCTAAGCTCGCTGGCAAGGGCTTTTTTTGCCCGATGCAGCGGGAGGGCAGTATGCCGAAGGTTGTCGACCACGACCGGCGACGAGTGGAATTGGTCGAGGCGACCTGGCGGATCATCGCCCGCCACGGCATCGAAGGCGCGACCATGCGGGACATCGCCGCCGAGGCCGGCTTCGCCAACGGCGCCCTGAAACCGTATTTCCCGACCAAGGACGACCTCCTGGCCTTCGCGTTCAGCCACGTTTTCAGCCAGACGGGCCGGCGCATGACCGACGCCACCGTCGGCAGCTTCGGGCTGGGCGCTCTCCGGGCCTACTGCCTCGAAATCCTCCCGCTGGATGACATCCGGGTCAGCGAGGCCCGCATCGTCATCCCGTTCTGGCAGAAGGCGTTGACGAATGCCTCGAAAGCCGAGCTGCACGCGACCGCGATGTTGCAGTGGCGCGACACCATGTGCGGGCATCTCCGGGAAGCCAGGGCCGCCGCCGAGCTGCGCACTCCCATTCCGGACGAGGACCTCGCGGGACTCCTGATGAACCTCGTGCTCGGCGCCCAGATCACCGCCGTGCTCTCCCCGATCGAGAACTCCCCGGCCCGGCTCGTGGCGCAGCTGGATGCCTGCCTCCGGCTGATCGCCGAGGGACACTGAGCCTCCACCTTTTTTCGACAGACGTGGAAAAAAAGTGACAAACGCTGCGTGCCTGGGCTAAATTACTGGAAATATGTGTACGCGTTCACGCTGGCAAAGGAGCTACCCGTGACCCTGACGACCGTAACCGTCCCGCCAAATCGGGTCTTCGACCCGGTGCAGTGCGCCCGGGCGGACACCTTCGCCGAGTGGCGCACACTGGTCTCCGACTCTTTCGTTCCGCTGGAGGTGCGTTCGGATGCGACGGAGTTCCAGGGGACGCTGCGTTCCCGCGTGCTCGATGAACTCTCGATCGTCGAGGTCACCGCCAACGGCCATCAGGTTCTGCGCACCCCCGCGCTCATCTCCCGGTCGGACCGGCACTATTTCAAACTCAATCTGCAGCTCTCCGGGCACGGCATCTTGATCCAGGACAACCGGGAAGCCCACCTGCGCCCCGGCGACCTCGCGGTCTACGACACGCACCGCCCCTACACTCTCGCGTTCGAGCAGAATTTCCGGACCCTGGTGCTGATGTTCCCCCACGAGGCCCTCGACCTGCCGGTCGAATCGGTCGGCCAGCTCACCGCACGAAGAATGGCCGGAGACGCGGGACTCGGCCGGATGATCAGCCCGTTCATGGTGCAGCTCGCCGAGAACCTCGAGGCCTTGTCCGGCACGACCGGATACCGCCTGGCCTACAACGCCGTCGACCTCGTCGCCACGATGTTCGAGAGCGAGTTGAGCATTCGCCGCGAACCCGTGGCCGGAACGCATGGGGACCTGCTCACCAGCATCCGTCAATACATCGAGGCCGAACTCGGCGACCCGGAGCTCTCCCCCGCCGGCATCGCCGCCGCGCATTTCATTTCCACCCGCCAGCTGCACAAGGTGTTCCATGAGGCCGACACGACGGTGTCCAGCTGGATCCGCGCACGCCGGCTCGAACGGTGCCGTCGGGACCTGCGCGACCCCATCCTCACGGACCGGTCCGTCGGTGTCATCTCCGCGCGGTGGGGTTTACTCGACCCCGCGCACTTCAGCCGAATCTTCCGCACCGCTTTCGGCGAACCCCCCAGCACGTACCGGCGCGGCTGAGGGCCGCGGGAGAGCCGTCGCGCTCCGGCAAGTTCCGTTCGTTGAAAAACAAGTCCGCGGCCCGCTCGTCGGCGAGAGTCGTGACACTGGCTCCCACAGGCGGAGCCGCTCAACGAGGAGCCCCCATGACAACGAAGCTATTCATCAACGGCGAGTGGACCAGCGCGACGGGCGGATCGATCGCCACCCTGAACCCGGCGACCGAGGAGATCCTCGAGGAAGTCGGCTTCGCCAGCACGGTGGATGTCGACGCCGCCGTCGATGCCGCCCGCGCCGCCTTCAACGGCGCCGAATGGCGGGACCTGCTGCCGGTGACCCGGGCCCGCCTCCTGTTCCGGCTCGCCGACCTGATCGAGGCCCACGCCGACGAGCTCGCCGAGCTGGAGACCCGCGACCAGGGCCAGCCACTCGGCATCTCCCGCAACATCTCCGTGGCCGGGGCGGCCGAGCACTTCCGCTACTACGCCGGCTGGGTCACCAAGATCGAGGGGCGCACCTCCCCGATCTCGTTCCCGGACACGCACCACTACACCCGGCGCGAACCAATCGGGGTCTGCGCACTGATCACCCCCTGGAACTTTCCGTTGATGATCCTGGCCTGGAAGCTCGCCCCAGCCCTCGCCACCGGCAACACCGTGGTGATCAAACCGGCGGAGCAGACCCCGCTGACGGCGATCCGCCTGGTCGAGCTGGCCGCCGAGGCCGGTTTCCCGGCCGGCGTGGTGAACCTCGTCACGGGCGACGGCAGCACCGGCCAGGCCCTCGTGGACCACCCGCACGTCGACAAGGTCTCGTTCACCGGTTCCACCGCCGTCGGCCGCTCCATCGTGGCGGGCTCCGCCGCCTCGAACCTCAAGAAGATCACCCTCGAACTCGGGGGCAAGGCCCCCTCCATCATCACTGCGGACGCCGACATCGACGCGGCCGTCGGCGGCAACCTGGCGGGCGGCATGCTCAATTCCGGGCAGGTCTGCGCGGCCTACACGCGGTTCTATGTCAACAAGAAGCGCGAGGCCGAATTCGTCGAGAAAATGGCGGCCGGGGTCTCCGGCATGAAGCTTGGCGCCGGGATGGACCCCAGCACTCAGCTGGGTCCTCTGGTCTCTCGAAAACACCTCGACCACGTCGAACGGATGGTCACGGTCGGCCGTGCCGAGGGCGCGGAACTCGTGACCGGTGGCGCCCGGGCCGGCGAGGTCGGCTTCTTCTTCCAGCCGACGGTGTTCGCCGGTGTGCGCGACGACATGGCCATCGCGACCGACGAGGTCTTCGGGCCGGTGCTCTCGATCATGTCCTACGACGATGACGACGACCTGCAGGAGCTCATCAACCGGGCCAACGACACCGACTATGGGCTCGCCGCCACGGTCTGGACGAAGGACCTCGAGAAGGCACACCGACTGGCCAACGGCATCCGTGCCGGGGCGATCTTCGTGAACATGCCACCGGTGCCGGACATGGCCGCGCCGTGGGGCGGGTTCAAGACCAGCGGCTGGGGCAATGAGATGGGCCCGTATTCGATCGACGCGTACACGCAGGTCAAGGGCGTCTGGATGCACTACGGCAGCTAGCCGCACGGGTTTTTCGCGGCATCCGTTCATTTTCGCGCACTCGTCAACTCGCGCACTCGTCAACTCACGCAATCGTCAACTCAATGAGGAGTAAACCCATGACGACCACTCGCGGTACCCCTCAGTCCGACTCCCAGACCACCCTGCGCACGGGACGCCTCGGTGTGATCGGCATCGTCTTCTTCGTGGTCGCGGCGGCCGCGCCGCTCGTGGGCATGACCGGCGCGGTCCCGGTCGCGATCGTTCTCGGTAACGGCGCGGCCGCCCCGGGCGCCTACCTCGTGGTGGGCATCACCCTGCTGCTGTTCAGCGTCGGCTATGCCGCGATGAGCCAGCGCGTCACCAATGCCGGTGCCTTCTCCGCCTACATCGGCCGAGGCCTCGGTCGCCACCTCGGCAGCGCGTCGGCCTTCGTCTCGATCCTCGCCTACCTCGCCATCCAGCTGGCGATCTACGGGTTCTTCGGCGGCCTGCTCGGTGCCCAGGTCGGCCTGCTCCCCTGGTGGGCGTGGGCGCTGCTGGCCTGGGCAACCGTCACGCTGCTCTCGCTGCTGAGCGTGGACGTCGGCGCCAAGGTGCTCGGCGTGCTGATGCTGCTCGAACTCCTGGCACTGGTCGTCACCTCGGTCGCCATCCTGGCCGACGGCGGGCCGGAGGGCCTGAACTTCTGGGCTTCGTTCAACCCGGCCGCGATCCTCGCCGGCGGGCTGGCCGGCTCGGCGGGCATCGCGTTCGCCTTCGCGTTCGCGTCCTTCATCGGCTTCGAGGCCACCGCGATCTACGGCGAGGAATCCAAGGATCCGAAGACGGTGGTCCCCCGCGCCACCTACCTGGCGGTCGGAGTGATCACGGCGCTGTTCGCGCTGACGGCGTTCGCCATGGTCACGGGAATGGGTGCATCCTCGGTCGTCGAGAAGACCGTGGAGCTGTCGAGTCTCGACGGGGTTCCCCTGGCCGACCCGGCCGCGGTGCTCTTCTCCCTCGCGACCCAGTACGTGGCCCCGTGGATGGCCACCGTGATGGGCGTCCTGGTGGTCTCGAGCCTGTTCGCCGGACTGCTGGCCTTCCAGAACGCGGCCAGCCGGTACCTCTTCGCCCTCGGCCGCGGCGGCGCGCTGCCCGCGCCGCTCAGCCACGTCAACGGTCGCGGCGCCCCGAGCACCGCCTCCCTCGCCACGTCGGTCCTCACGGGTCTCGTCATCGTGACCTTCGCCGTCTTCGGGCTCGACCCGGTGCTCAACATGTTCTACTGGTTCAGCGGCCTCGCCGTGGTGGCGATCGTGCTGATCGAGATCCTCGTCTGCATCGCGGTGATCGCGTTCTTCCGCCGCAATGCGGGCAGCGAGAACGTGGTCCAGACCATCATCGCCCCGGTGCTGGCCACCATCGGTCTGGTCCTCGGCGAGTACCTGCTGATGAGCCGCTTCGGACTCCTCGCCGGCACGGTGGCCGAGGGCGTGGACCCGACGATGTCCTCGTGGGGCCTGAGCCCGATCGGCTGGGTACTGGTGTCCCTGCCCTTCGTGCTCCTGCTCGTCGGCTACCTGCACTCGCTCTGGTCTCACACCGAGAACGAGGCTCTGGTCAAGGACGTCCTCTCGTAGCCGGCAAGCCGTGAGACGGGGTGATGCCGGGTCAGAGGCGGAAACCCTGGTGACGGATGCCCCAGCGCACAGACCAGGACTCCCCCGGTTCGACCCAGCGCAGCCCCGCGCCCGAATTGAAGGCATTCGCAGGGGCGGTCATCGGCTCGATCGCCACCGCCAGTCCCAGAAACGGGCCGCCCGGCCCCGGGAAGGGGAAGTTGCGCGGCGTGAAGACCTGAACGTTGCGGATGTTCCGGTCGCCCCAGATCGTGACGCTGCGGCCGTCGGGCGCGGTCAACGAGGCCACGCTGGGGGTCCCGGATTCCTCGCCGGTCACGTCGGACCGCACCTCGGGAGCCTCAGGGCCCACCCCGCCGAAGCCGTCGTCGAGGTCGACGTCGCCCACCCGGCACCCCGCGCGCAGGTCGAACCGGGTGCTGACGACGGAAGATTCCCCGACGGGGTTCTGCCGGTCGTCGACGTCGACATGGGTACGCGCCGCGATCGTGAGCACGAGGTCCTCGGTGGGAACGCCGCCGATCTTCGGGTACGGATGCGCGCCGATCGCGACCGGGGCCGCGTCAGGGCCCACGTTCCGCACCGTGTGGGTGACCGCAAGACCGTCGTCGGTGAGCGCATACCGCACGGTCGTGTCGAGCAGGAACGGGTATCCGGCCTGCGGGAAGACCGTGGCGGCCAGAGTGACCGCCCTCGGGCTGCGGTCGAGCATACGGTAGGACGAATACCGAAGCAGGCCGTGGATGGCGTTGTGCTGTTCCGGCTCGGTGAGCGGCAGCCGCTGCGCGACGCCCTGGTGCTGCCAGAGGCCGTCCCGGATGCGGTTGGGCCACGGCATCAGCACGATGCCGGCGCCCCACGGCGGGGTGGCCTCTGCCGCGAACGGCTCGACGAGGTCTATGCCGTCCACGGAATACAGCCGGAGGCCGGCGGCCACCTCGGTGACGATCGCCAGCGCAGGCCCACTCGGCGTGGCTGCCCTCAATTCATACTGGAAACCCGTTGCAGCGCGCATAGTATCAGCCTACTCCGGCTGCAGAACGGTCAGGCCGGCCTCGCGGAGGGGTGCCAGCCTGACCTCGTCGGCCGCGGCATCCGTCACCAGGGTGTCGAACGCTCGCAGCGGGCCGACCTGCCCGAGGTGCACCTGGCCGAGCTTGGAGGCGTCGGCCACGACGACCGCCCGGGTCGCGGCGGCCAGCATGAGCGTTTTGACCCCAGCCTCGGGGAGGTTGATGTTCGTGACCCCATAGCCTGCATCGACGCCGTTGCAGCCGATGAAAGCCAAATCGGCGTGAACCTGACTGAGCACCGTCCGTGCGAGCGGCTCGACCAGGGAGTGCTGCAGCGGGCGAAGCGAACCACCCGTGACGATCACGGTGAACCGCGGGATGGCCGGTTCGAGGGCGAGGGCGATGCTGAGCCCGTTCGTGATGATGACGACATCGGTCAGATCGGTGCGGGCCAGCAGCGCGTGGGCGAGGGAGAGGGTGGTCGTACCGACGTCGAGGAGGATGCTCTGCCCGCTCGTGACGAGGGCCGCGGCGAGCACGCCGATCTGCTGCTTGGGCAGCACGGATGACGCGAGGGCCTCCTCGAAGGAGAACTCCCGCAGCGGGCGGCCGCTGGGTGGCGCGGCCGGAACCGCCCCGCCGTGCACGCGCTGCACGGTCCCGGCGGACTCAAGCACGTCGAGGTCGGCCCGCGCCGTGACGCCGGACACTCCGAACGCCTCGCGCAACTCGCGCACTCGTACGAAACCGCGCTCCCCGACGAGGCGCTGGATCTGCTCCCGCCGCTGGTGGGCCGGGAGCGTGTCGCGGTCGCCGGGCCCGTCGCTCACGCCGATGAGGTCGGTCGTGGCGGCCGATTGGGTCGATTCGGTCGATTCGCGAGAAGCCATGCCTAATCTTCGCTTAGTTTACTTTTGTTATCAACCTGAAAGATCTGGTTTCACATGTGCAAATCAGATATTGTTGCTTTCGCCATGAACACACCAGAATTCGTAGCCGACACCGGCATCATCCGTCACCGCCACACCCTCGCCGATGGTCGCGACCTCATCTACTTCGATGACCCGCAGACCACCCTGCCGCCGGATCGGGCAGCCGACCTGCGCGAACTCGACCCGCGCCCGGCCACCGCCCGGATGCGCCAGGACCCGCTCAGCGGCGAATGGGTCTCGATCGCCGCCGCCCGCCAGAACCGCGTGTTCCTGCCGCCCGCGCACCTGGACCCGCTCGCCCCGTCGACGCCGGGGAACCCGTCCGAAGTGCCCAGCAACTACGACGTGGCCGTGTTCGAGAACAAGTCGCCGTCGTTCGGGCCCCTCCTCACCGACGCCGACGCCCCCGCCGGACTCGACGACCTGAACACCATCGGACTGAACCGCGTCCGCACCTCGGTCGGCCGCTGCGAGGTCGTCTGCTTCAGCCCCGAGAACGAGGGGTCGTTCGCGAGCCTGTCGGTCGTGCGCGCCCGCACGGTGATCGAGGCCTGGGCCGAACGCACGTACGCCCTGTCACAGCTACCCGGCGTGGAACAGGTCTTCCCGTTTGAAAACCGCGGTGAGGAGATCGGTGTCACGCTGCGCCACCCGCACGGCCAGATCTACTCCTACCCCTACGTCACGCCGCGCACCCAGCGCGTGATCGCCTCCCTCGACCAGTACGGATCAAACCTGTTCGCGGACATCCTCGCCAGCGAGCAGGCCGGGGGCCGGGTCATTCTGACCGGCGAGCACTGGACCGCCTTCGTGCCGTTCGCAGCCCGCTGGCCCATCGAGGTGCACATGCTGCCGCACCGGCACGTGCCCGACTTCGCGGCGACCAGTCTGGCTGAGCGCGATGAGCTCGCCGTTCTCTACCGGCGGCTGTTGCGCGGCATCGATGCCCTCTACGACACCCCGACGCCGTACATCGCGGCCTGGCACCAGGCCCCGGTCTCGGTGCGCCGCGACGAGATCCGGCTGATGCTGCAGGTGACGAGTCCTCGCCGGGCCGCCGACAAGCTGAAGTTCCTGGCCGGGTCGGAGGCCGCCATGGGCGCCTGGATCGGGGACGTCACGCCCGAGCAGGCAGCCGACAACATTCGCCGCGCGGTCGAACGCTCCGCCGAGACGGACGCGACCAAAGCGGCGGCCGGCGCCGCGACGGCCGTTTCCGCTATCAGCACCGCACTCGAAGGGCAGGCCCACGCATGACCGATCTCATCCAGACCGTGACGGATGGCTTCACGAGCCGCTTCGACGCGGCCCCGGCCGGACTCTGGTCGGCCCCCGGCCGCGTCAACCTGATCGGCGAGCACACCGACTACAACGACGGGTTCGTGTTTCCCTTCGCGATCAACCGGCGCACGCTCGTCGGGCTCGGCCTGCGCGGCGACCGCCAGCTGCGGGTGGCGAGCTCGTTCGCCGCGGAAACCGTGGAGCTCTCCCTCGACGACCTGACTCCGGAGAACCTGGCCGGCTGGTCGGCGTATCCGCTCGGCGTGGCCTGGGCCCTCGGCCAGTTCGGCGCCGACCTGGCCACCTTGACCGGTTTTGACGTGTTCATCGACTCTGACGTGCCGATCGGGGCCGGACTGTCGTCGTCCGCCGCGATCGAGAGTGCGGTTGCCGTGGCCCTGAACGACCTCTGGCAGCTCGGACTCGACCGGCGCGTGCTCGCCCGGGTGGGCCAGCTGGCCGAGAACCGGGCCGTCGGGGCTCCCACCGGCATCATGGACCAGTCCGCGTCCCTACTGGGCGAGGCCGACTCCGCCGTCTTCCTGGACTGCCGCACCCTCGAGGCCGAGGTGATCCCGCTCGGCTTCGACGGGGCCGGCCTCGACCTGCTGATCATCGACACGCGGGTGAGCCACGCCCACTCGACCGGCGGGTATGCCTCGCGCCGGGCATCCTGCGAACTGGGTGCACAAATGCTGGGGGTCCCCTCCCTGCGCGACCTCACCGTGGACGACCTCGGCCGGGCCGCCGACGTGCTCGACGACGAGACGTTCCGACGGGTGCGGCACGTGGTCACCGAGAACCAGCGCGTGCAGGACACCGTGCGCACCCTGCGCGAGCAGGGACCGACCGCGATCGGCGCCCTCCTGGACGCCTCGCACCTGTCAATGCGAGACGACTTCGAGATTTCCGTGCCCGAACTCGACCTCGCCGTGGAGATCGCGCGCGGCACCGGGGCGATCGGCGCCCGGATGACCGGCGGCGGCTTCGGCGGCGCCGCCATCGCCCTTACCCCGCGCGCCCTGATCCCCGCGGTCACGGCGGCGGTCACGGCCGCGTTCGCAGCCCGGGGCTTCGCGGTCCCGGACCTGTTCGTGGTGCGCGCGGCCGACGGGGCGGTACGGGAGCAGTAACGCAGCGGGGACTCGCCCAACGTGGCTAATTCAGGAGAAGTCGTGCCGCCGCCCGTACGCATCCGCAGACCTGTGCGGGTGCGGAGGAGGTTCGGCGGGGATCTCCTGAGTTAGCCACGCAGGCGACGGCCGAAATCGCTGCCCGGGGTCGAGGCGGCGCGCAGAGGCGGCGAGGTGCCTAGCCCCTCGCGCCGGCGTTGAGGGTGATCGTGTCGAGACCGCCGTCGACGACCCCCCAGTCGTCCAGAATCTCCTCGTAGGTGCCGTCGTCGACCAGCGACTGCAGCGCGGCCTGCACGGCCTCGGCCATCCCGGAGTCCTTCTGCACGGCCATACCGTATGGTGCCGCCTCAAACGTCTCTCCCGCGGTCTGCAGCTTGCCCGTCAACTGAGCGATCCCGTAGAGGGTGACCGGGGAGTCGGCGCTGAAGGCGTCGGCCTGGCCCAGCGCGACGGCATTCGCCGCGGCATCCTGCGTGTCGAGGGGGACCTTCTGGATCGGCGGTTTACCCGCGGCGACGCAGGCGTCACTCTTCGCCGGGATCTCGACGGTGTCCTGGTAGGTGGTGGACTGCACGGCGACCTTGAGGCCGCACGCATCGTCGGGGTCGACGGTCGTGCCCGCGGGCGAGGCCCACTGGATGCCGGCGAGGTAGTAGTTCACGAAATCGACCTGCTTTTCGCGCTCCGCCGTGTCGGTGAAGGACGACATGCCGACGTCGATCTTGCCGCCGGCGACATTCGGGATGATGTTCTCGAATTTGGCCACCGTGTACTGGGCCTCGAGCCCGAGCTTGGCGGCGATCGCATCACTCAGGTCGATCGCCCAGCCGATCGGTTCACCGGCATCGTTTTTGAACTCGTTCGGCGCGTAATTCGGGCTGGTGCCGAAGACGAGCTTGCCCGGGGTCGCGGTCGTTTCCGGGAGGAGCGCGGCGGCCTCCTCGTCGGTGGTCACCACCTCGGCCGCGGATCCCTCCGTGACGCCAGTCGTCGGAGTGGAGTTGTCCACGCAAGCGGTAAGCAGGAGGGCGGCCACTGCGGCCAGGGCCGGAAGAGCATGTCGAGCGCGCATTGAGCATCCTTTGTGAATTTTTCGTCATCGAAGTGATCAGAGGTGCAACTCTGCCGAGTCTATGTTCGGTACCGGTCGCGCCCGGGACGTGCCGGGCATCCGTCGCCGTACGCCGCCGAACTGTGACTTCGCCCATCGGCGAGGGAGCCATCCTCCCGGTCGGCGGTGCGCACGTGGCGGAGATGAGGCCGCCGAGATCTAAGGCGCGACGGCGGTGGGCTCGCCGCCGGTGATTCGCACGAGTTCGTCGAACGTGGTCGGGAACACGGTGTGCGCGTGGCCCGCAGCCGCCCAGACGACCGGGAATTCGGCGAGGGCGTCGTCGACCAGGGTGCGCAGTGGCGACGGATGTCCCAGCGGCGCGACCCCGCCGATCACCTGACCGGTGGCCCGCCTGACGACATCCTTCGAGGCACGTCCGATCGTGCCGCCCAGCCGGTCCCCCAGCCACACCGCATCGACCCGGTGAGCCCCCGAGGTGAGCACGAGCAACGGCTCACCATCGAGGGTGAAAACGAGCGAATTCGCGATGGCGCCGCGCGAAATGCCGAGCGCCTCCGCGGCGGCGGCCGCGGTTGTCGCCGCATCGTCGAACCAGCGAATTTCCGGGTCCAGGCCGTGGGCGCGGAGAGCCTCCCGAACCCGGTCGACGGACGGATGCGCGAAATTGACCATGCCGAAATCCTAGAGCCTGCACGCGAAGCAGCCCGATAGGCTGACGCGTATGACTGCCGACAGCGCCGCCCGCATCATCACCCTGCCCGACCGACCCGGACCGGTCGTGGCCGAGACCGCCTACGTCGCCCCGGGCGCCGTGGTCGTCGGCAACGTCACCCTGGCCGAACACGCCAGCGTCTGGTACAACGCCGTGCTGCGCGCCGAGGCGGAACCCATCCGGATCGGCCCCGGCTCCAACCTGCAGGACAACGTCTCCTGCCACGTGGACCACGGATTCCCGCTGATCGTCGGCCGGAATGTGTCCGTCGGGCACGGGGCAGTGCTGCACGGCTGCACGGTCGAGGACGGCTCGCTGATCGGCATGATGGCGACGGTGCTGAACGGCGCCGTCGTCGGTTCCGGGTCGCTCGTCGCCGCCGGGGCTGTCGTGCTCGAGGGCACCGTCATCCCGCCGAGGTCGCTGGTCGCCGGCGTTCCCGCCAAGGTGCGGCGGCCCCTGACGGATGAGGAGGTGGCCGGCCTCGGCCACAACGCAGAGGAGTACCTGCGTCACTGCGCCCTGCACGCCTCGGTGACGGCGCTGCCGCAGCGCTGAGTCGGCCCGCCTCACGTTCGCGGCGCAGGCCGTGGCGCCCGGCTACCCGCTGAGCGACAGCTCGGCTGCCTTCACCACGTTGCACAGCAGCATGGCCCGGGTCATCGGGCCGACGCCGCGCGGATTCGGGGACAGGAAGCCGGCGACGTTCGCGACATCCGGGTGCACGTCACCGGTCAGGGTGCCCTTGCCGGTGATCGGGTCGGTCACCCGGGTGATGCCCACGTCGAGCACGGCGGCGCCGGGCTTCACCCAGTCCGCCTGAATCAGGTGCGGCACGCCGACGGCGGCCACGACGATGTCGGCGCGCCGAACCTCGCCGGGCAGGTCGACCGTGCGGGAGTGCGTCAGGGTGACGGTGGCATCCAGACCCTTGCGGGTGAACAGCAGTCCGAGCGGGCGCCCGACGGTGAGGCCGCGCCCGACGACGACGACGCGCTGGCCGACGATCGGCACGTCGTAGCGGCGCAGCAGCTCGACGATGCCGGCCGGGGTACAGGGCAGCGGCGAGTCCAGCTCGCCCTCGATGCCGAGCACCAATCGGCCGAGGTTCGTCGGGTGCAGGCCGTCGGCATCCTTCGACGGATCGATCAGTTCGAGCATGGCGTTGTCGTTGTGGCCGACCGGCAGCGGCAGCTGAATAATGTAGCCGGTCACCTCGCGGGCGGAGTTCAGGTCGGCGATGGCGGCGCGCACATCGGCGCTGGTCGCCGACGCGGGCAGGTCGACCCGGATCGATTCGATGCCGACCTCGGCGCAGTCGCGGTGCTTGCCCGCGACATACGAGCGCGAGCCCGGGTCATCGCCGACCAGGAGCGTGCCGAGCCCGGGCACGATCCCGTGCGCGCGCAGCTCCGCGATCCGGTCGATGAGCTCGGTCTTGACCACGGATGCGGTCGTGACACCGTCGAGGGTTATTGCCGTCATTGTGGATCCATTCAGTCGGAGGTTCTGACGTTTGCAGGCGCTCAGGCGTTCAGGCGCCGGAGTCACGTGCGAATCACACGCCGTACGCCAGGGTGCGGAGCCTGCGGGGTGTTGGCATCCGGGCCGCGGGCGGCCGGGTGCGCGGCGGGCGTTACTGCTGCAGGCCGGGGTACAGCGGGAAGGCCTCGGTGAGCACCTTGACGCGGGCGCGGAGGCCCTCGATGTCGGCGTCGGGCTTGAGCGCCTCGGCGATGACGTCGGCGACGACCGTGAACTCCTCGTCGCCGAAGCCACGGGTGGCCAGGGCAGGGGTTCCGATGCGCAGGCCGCTGGTGACCATCGGCGGGCGCGGGTCGAACGGCACCGAGTTGCGGTTGACCGTGATGCCGACCGCGTGCAGGGCGTCCTCGGCCTGCTGGCCGTTGATCGGCGAGTTGCGGAGGTCCGCGAGCACGAGGTGCACGTCGGTGCCGCCGGTGAGCACGTCGACGCCGCCGGCGCGCGAGTCATCCGCCATCAGACGGTCGGCGAGGATGCTGGCACCGCGCAGGGTGCGCTCCTGACGTTCCTTGAACTCGGGCTCGGCCGCGAGCTTGAACGCGGTCGCCTTGGCGGCGATCACGTGCATCAGCGGGCCGCCCTGCTGGCCGGGGAACACGTTGGAGTTGAGCTTCTTCGCCAGCGCCATGTCGCGCGAGAGGATCAGACCGGACCGGGGACCGGCGAGGGTCTTGTGCACCGTGGTGGACACGACATCCGCGTAGGGAACCGGGGACGGGTGCAGGCCCGCGGCGACGAGTCCGGCGAAATGGGCCATGTCGACCCAGAGCACGGCGCCGACCTCGTCGGCGATGCTGCGGAACGCCTCGAAGTCGAGGTGGCGGGGGTAGGCGGACCAGCCGGCAATGATGACCCGGGGGCGGGACTCGAGCGCCTTCTCACGCACGACGTCCATGTCGACGAGGAACGTTGTCGGGTCGACGCCGTAGGCGACGGGGTTGTAGAGCTTGCCGGAGAAGTTGAGCTTCATGCCGTGGGTGAGGTGGCCGCCGTGGGCCAGTTCCAGCCCGAGGATGGTGTCGCCGGGCGTCGCGATGGCCGACAGCACGGCGGCGTTCGCGGTGGCGCCGGAGTGGGGCTGCACATTGGCGTAGGCGGCGCCGAAGAGGGACTTGGCCCGGTCGATGGCGAGCTGCTCGGCGACGTCCACGTACTCGCAGCCGCCGTAGTAACGGCGTCCCGGGTAGCCCTCGGCGTACTTGTTGGTGAGCACCGAGCCCTGCGACTGCAGCACTGCACGCGGCACGAAGTTCTCGCTGGCGATCATTTCGAGGTAGTCGCGCTGGCGTCCGAGCTCCTGCTCGAGGACGGCGGCGATCTCGGGGTCGACGACCTCAAGAGGATCGTTGAACGTGGACCGCAGAACGGTGGATGGCACGGAATCGGGCACGGGGGTCTCCTCAGACTTTGTGATTACGACGTGATGATCAATCGTCGTGGCCCAGGCGTGCGGTCACTAACCGTGTCAGTCGCTCCCCGATGGTGACCCATCTTTCGTGCTACGCCAGTCGCGACAGGGTCGATCTTATCAGTCGGGCCGGGTGCCCAGCTCATCGATTATGAGCACGTCGACGCGCACATGGTGCGTGTCATAGGCGGCCCGGCCCACCATGTGCGCGGCCACCGGGGCGGTCAACGCCTGGAACACGACGATCGCGATGACGAGGGTGACGGTGCCCACGGTGAAGTTGTTCAGGGCCACATCGGCCGTGATCGCCATCAGCCCGAAGATCTGCGGCTTGGTGGCGGCGTGCAGCCGCGACAACACGTCGGGGAAACGGATGACGCCGATCCCGGCCGCGAGGCACATCACGGCCCCGGCGAGCACCAGAACCGCCGAGATCACGTCTTGCAGGTCGTCGCTCATTCGCTGTCCTCCACGGGAAGGAAGCGTGCGACGCTGAGCGACCCGAGCACCGCGAAGAGGGCGAGAACGAGCAGCACCGGCAGCGTGTCGGTGTGCCGGTTGAACGCCATCTCAGCGCCCATCGCGCAGATCACGGTCGCGACCAGGACATCCGAGGCGATGACCCGGTCCAGCACGGTCGGGCCGCGCACGATTCGAAGGAGGGCGCACAGGGCGCCGGCCCCGAACAGCACCCCGGCAATAACGGCGACGATGTGCATCAGGCGGTTCCTCCCCGCTTTCGTTTCTCGTGCGCATGCTGGTCGCGTGCGCGTTGGTCTTGCTCGCTCCGGTCCTCGCCACGGACCCGGCGGAGACGTTCCATGTCTTCCCGGGACCCGAGGGCCATCACGATCCGGCGTTCCTCGTCCAGGACGCCGTTCCGGAACCGTTCCACCTGGTCCGGCCGATGCACGTTGAGCACGTGCAGGTACAGGGTCGACCGCACCCGGTCCACATCGACCACGATCGCGCCCGGGACGATGGACGTCGACACCCCGGTCAGCGTCAGGATGAAATCGCTGCGGGTGCGCAGGTGCACGGCGACGATGGCGTTGCTGGGCGTGTAGCGCGGGGAGAGCGCGAGGACGGCCACCTGCAGCGAACCACGCACGATGTCGAAGCCGAGTCGGCCCAGGAAGATGAGCGTGTACCAGAGGTTCAGGCGCAGACCGAGTTCCACCGCGGGCAGGTAGAAGCCCACGGAGACGATGGCGGCCAGCAACATTCCGGTGAGCAGGTTGAGCCAGGAAAAGGAGCCCCAGAGCAGCATCCACAGCAGCACGAGCCCCAGGAAGAAAGGCACCTGATTCGCGAACGTGGCGAGGCGCTGCTTCGGGGTGCTCATGGCGTGCCGTTCGGGAAGACGACGTCGATGTAGGTGGCGGGGGTCTCGATGTTGGCGGCGGCGCGGGTGGTGAGTGCGAAAACCGGCCCGGCGAACACGGTGAGCGAGACGGTCAGCAGCAGCAGCGCGGTCGTCGCGGCGGTCATCAGCGGCGAGATGGTGCGGGTCGTGACCGCGCCCTCGTCGTCGGGATCCTCGAGGAGCGCATCGAGCATCGGCGACTCGTAGTCCTCGACCTCGCCTGCCCCGCGCCAGAAGGCGATGTTCCAGACCCGGGCCAGGGCGTAGAGCGTGAGCAGCGAGGTGGCGGCTCCGGCGCCCATCAGGATGTACGTCACCGGTTCGGCGATGTCCGCGCCGGCCTGGAAGAGGGCGATCTTGCCGAGGAAACCGGAGAACGGCGGGATGCCGCCGAGGTTGAGCGCCCCCACGAAGAACAGGAAGGCCACGAACGGCGCCGCTTTCAGCAGCCCGCCCAGCCGTGCCAGCGAGGTGGTGCCGCCCACCCGCTCGATCAGCCCCGCGCAGAGGAAGAGGGTCGTCTGCACCGTGATGTGGTGCACGACGTAGAAGATGGTGGCCGCGATCGCCAGGGGCGTGCCCATCGCGATGCCGAAGATCATGTAGCCGATGTGGCTCACCAGAGTGAACGACAGCAGTCTCTTGATGTCCGCCTGCGCGAGCGCCCCGAGGATGCCCACGATCATGGTCAGGAACGCCACCACCATCAACGGCACCGACAGCACGCTGTCGGGGAAGAGCAGGGTCTGCGTGCGGATGATCGCGTAGATGCCGACCTTCGTGAGCAGACCCGCGAACACCGCCGTGACCGGGGCCGGAGCGGTGGGATACGAGTCGGGCAACCAGAACGACAGCGGGAAGACCGCGGCCTTCACGCAGAAGGCGAGCAGGAGCAGCAAGTTGAGGATCAGCTGCACGTCGGGCGGGAGGTCCGCCACCCGGTCGGCGATCAGCGCCATGGTCACGGTGCCCGTGGCGCCATAGATCAGGGCGATCGCACTGAGGAACAGGATGGAGGAGACCAGGCTCACCACGATGTAGGTGACGCCGACGCGGATGCGCGCACCCGTGCCACCGAGCGTCAACAGCACGTAGCTGGCCGAGAGCAGCATCTCGAAGCCGACGTAGAGGTTGAACAGGTCCCCCGCGATGAACGCGTTGAACAGCCCGGCCGCCAGCACAAGGTAGGTGGGGTGGAAGATCGACACCGGTGTTTCCCGGTCGCCGTCCACGATGCCCTGCCCGACGGCGAACAGGAGCACACCGAGCAGCATCAGCGCCGAGACCAGGAGCATGATCGCGGACAGACGGTCGACGACGAGCACGATGCCCCACGGGGCATCCCAGCCGCCCACGTGCACGACGGCGGGGCCGGTCTGATCGACCTGCACCAGCAGGACGGCACCGATAATCGCCACCAGCGTCAGGGCGATCACGCTGACCACGATCTGCTGAGGGCGACGGCGGCCGAAGGCGAGGGTCAGAGCGCTTCCGAGCAGCGGGATCGTGACAACCAGAGGAACGAGGAGATTCATAGCTTCATCCCCTTGCCCGGCGCGTCGGCAGGGGCATCGAGCTCGCTCTCGCGCTCGCTCGCGTCGAGGTCTTCCTGGCTGGCTGCCTCGTCCTCGGTGACCGAGCGGAAGGACTTCTCCGTGCCTGCCACAGTCTCGGTCGCATGCTCGTCGGTGACCGTGTCACCCTCGTCGCCCAGCCGGGCCAGCCACCAGGACCGGTAGATGAGCGCGAGGATCAGCGCCGTGATACCGAAGTTGATCACGATGGCGGTGAGCATGAGCACCTGCGGCACCGGGTCGGCCATCGCGGCGTCGGCGGCCGTTCCGGTGACGATGGGCGCGTTGCCCGGGCGGCCGCTCATGATGAAGATCAACAGGTTCGTCGCGTTGCCCACCAGCAGGAATCCGATCAGCACCCGGGTGAGGCTGCGCTCCAGCATCACGTAGACCCCGGCGGCGTACATGACCGCCATCACGATCACGAGGGTGAGGGAGGCGCTCATGCCGAGGCCTCCGCACCCTGCTGCGACTGCGAGCGGGGCTCGGTCTCGCCGGCTTCCTGCTGGCGGTCGACCTCGCTGCCGAGGCTGCGCAGGATGTCCAGCACCAGACCGACCACGACCAGGTATACGCCGACGTCGAAGATCGTCGAGGTGCCGAAGGACAGGGGACCGAGCACGGGCACCGTGGTTTCGAAGTAGGCGGATTCCAACGGGATGCCGCTGAAGAAGAGGGAGACCACGGCCATCCCGACCGCCAGCACGATGCCGAGCCCGAGAATCTTGCCGGGGTGGACGGGCACCGCCTCGCCCAGTTCGTAGCGGCCTCCCGCGAGGTAGCGGGAGACGAGGGCCAGGCCGGCGATCAGTCCGCCGGCGAAACCGCCGCCGGGCGCGTTGTGCCCGGCGATCAGCAGGTATACCGAGACGATCATGGCCGGGTGAAAGAGCAGGCGAACCAACACCTCGAGCATGATCGAGCGGTCCTTCTCGGCGACCGTGCGACCGGCCAGGAGCCAGGACTGGCGGGTGACGGCATGCCCCTCGGAGGGCGCGGCCGGGTCGGCGACCACCGTGCGCCGGTGCGGCAGAGACCGGAGCTTCCGCGATTCGCGCAGCCGCGGCACGACCGTGTTGCGGCCCGAGACGAACAGCAGGCTCGCGACGCCGGTGGCCACCACGATCAGCACGGAGATCTCGCCCATCGTGTCCCAGGCACGGATGTCCACGAGCATCACGTTCACGATGTTGTGTCCGTGCCCCTCCTCGACCGCGAGTCGCGGCAGCTCCGCGGCGATGCTCGGGGCCTGCCGGGCGCCGAGCGCGATCACACCGATGGTGCCCATCACGGCGCCCACCAGCACGCCGATCACCGCGCGCCGCCGCGGGTGAACGGGCCGGTTGCGCTGGTCGATCTTCTGGGGCAGCCGACGCAGCACCAGCACGAAGACGACGATGGTGATGGTTTCCACGAGCGCCTGGGTCAGGGCCAGATCGGGGGCGCCGTGGAACGCGAACAGAGCGACCAGGCCGTAGCCGGTGACTCCGGCCAGCAGCACGGCGGTGATCCGCTCGGCGACGCGCGCGGCCATCACCGCGGCGATGCCCATGGTGAGGGCGATCGCCACCTGGCCGGGGTAGTCCCAGAGCACGACCTGGTCCGGCCAGCTGCGGTTCACGAAGGCCGCGAACCCGAGCGCCAGCACGAAGACGACGAGGATGGTGGACAGGTACTGCGGCAGTCCGCCGATCTGGGCGAAATGGGTGATGCGCGCCGCGGCCCGGTCGATGCCGCGCACGGTGTAGCCGTAGCCCTGGCCGGCGTCGACGTAGGCCGGCACGGTGCCCTGCAAGCGGGCCACGCCTCGCCGCTTCCAGAACAGTGCGAGGCCGAGAACGACCACCGCGGCGCTCAGGGCGAGCGCCGGTTCGAAGCCGTGCCAGAGCGCGAGGTGGTAGTCGCCGTCGCCGGGCACGGTGTCGGCATAGGAGGCCAGCACGGGGTCGAGCAGGAAGACGAGTGGGCCGAGCAGGAGGGTGGCCACGGCCAGCAGCCCCGGCGCCAGCTGGAAGTCCCAGCGGTCGGGGTGCAGCGCGGTGTCCGCGAGGGTCACCCGGGTTCCGAAGGCACCCCAGAAGAAGCGGGCGCTGTAGGCGACCGTCAGCACCGAGCCGAGCACGGTGCCGATCAGGGCGACCCAGCCCCATCCGTCGCCGGCCAGTGCGGCTTCCAGGAACGCCGTGAACACGGCTTCCTTCGCGACGAAGCCGAGCAGCGGCGGGATGCCCGCCATGGAGGCGACCGACACCAGGGCGATCGCGGCCAGCACGGGCGCGTTGCGCCCCACGCCGGAGAGCTGCCGCCAGTCGCGGGCGCCGGCGCGGTGGTCGATGATGCCCACGGTCAGGAACAGCGCCGACTTGTAGAGGGCATGCGCGAGGAGCAGCGCGACCCCGGCGAGCGCCGCGTCCCGGGTGCCGAAGCCGACGACGACCATCAGGAACCCGAGCTGGCTGACCGTGCCGTAGGCGAGCACCAGCTTGAGGTCGTACTGGCGCAGCGAACGCCACGCACCGACCAGCATGGTGCCGACGCCGAGGGTGACGAGCACCGGCATCCAGCCCGGCGTGTCGGCGTAGCCCGGTGCGAGACGGGCGACCAGGTAGAGGCCGGCCTTGACCATCGCCGCCGCGTGCAGGTAGGCGCTGACCGGGGTCGGCGCCGCCATCGCGGCCGGGAGCCAGAAGTGGAAGGGCACGAGCGCGGACTTCGACAGCGCGCCGACCAGGATGAGCAGCACCGCCCAGGTGGCAGCCGGGCCGGTGACGGGGTCGGCGACGATGGCGGCGAGCGACGTGGTTCCGGCCTCCACCGCGAGGATGACGACCCCGACCAGCATCACCAGCCCGCCGAACGTGGTCACCAGCAACGCCTGCAGGGCGGCCCCGCGGCTCGCCCGCTTGAACGTGTAGTGCCCGATCAGAATGTAGGAGAGCACGCTCGTGATCTCCCAGAAGATGAACATGACGACGATGTCATCGGATGTCACCAGTCCATACATCGCGCCGGCGAATGCCAGCAGGACCGCCGCGAAACGTCCGAGCGCCGGTTCGCCGGCGTTGAAGTAGCGGGCGCAGTAGACGAGCACGAGGGCGCCGACCCCGGTCACGACGAGGGCGAGCAGCCAGGCGAGGGTGTCGACGCGGAACGAGAGCGAGATACCCAACGCGGGAATCCACGGGACGCTCTCGGTGATCGCTGCGCCGGTCGACACGGCCCGGGTCTGAGAGAGGGTGTAGCCGAAGGCGGTCGCGGGGAGCAAAGCGATGACGTAGAAAACGCGCGTCGAGAGCCACCGCGTGAGGATCGGGGTGAGCGCGGACAGGGCAGCGAAAGTCAGGAGGATCGTCGCCATGCGGCCTCCCGGCTCTCGTGAAGTCCGAATGTCGAAGACAGTCTACCGGAGGCCGTGGACGCCAGCCCCGTCCGGGGGCCGCTAGGGTTGGCCAAAACCCGTTAATCGTAAAGAGCCCCATGACGCGTGCAAGCCGGGGGACTCAACTCCCCCATAAACCAGACCACCCCGAGTACCACGGTCGGGGCGTGGAGACGCCGTTCGAGCACATCTCGGATGCCCTCATCGTGCACGAGGACGAGGGTCTGCACAAGGGCCTCAAGGCCCGACAGGTGCAAATGATCGCCATCGGCGGGGCCATCGGCACCGGCCTGTTCCTCGGGGCAGGCGGACGCCTGGCCACCGCCGGGCCCTCCCTCGTCTTCGTGTACGCGATCTGCGGTTTCTTTGCGTTCCTGATCCTGCGCGCGCTCGGCGAACTCGTGCTGCACCGCCCCTCGTCGGGCTCGTTCGTCTCCTACGCCCGCGAGTTCTTCGGCGAGAAGACGGCGTTCGTCACCGGTTGGCTGTACTGGCTGAACTGGGTGATGACCGCGATCGTCGACGTCACGGCCGTGGCGCTGTACATGAACTTCTTCGCCAAGTACTGGGCCCCCTTCGGCGACGTGCCGCAGTGGCTGTACGCCTTCGCTGCCCTTGCCGTCGTCCTCTCCCTGAACCTCCTGTCGGTGAGCGTGTTCGGCGAACTCGAATTCTGGTTCGCCCTGATCAAGGTGCTTGCCATCGTGGCCTTCCTGCTGGTCGGCACCTGGATGGTCATCTTCGGCACTCCGATCCCCGGCCAGGAGGCGGGCTTCAGCCTGATCGGGGACAACGGGGGCTGGCTGCCGAACGGGCTGATCGCATCCGTTCTCGTGGTGCAGGGCGTCGTCTTCGCCTACGCCTCGATCGAACTGGTCGGCACGACCGCCGGGGAGACCGAGAACCCGGAGAAGGTGATGCCGAAGGCGATCAACACCGTCATCATCCGCATCGCCGTGTTCTACGTGGGCTCGATCCTGCTCCTGTCGCTGCTGCTGCCGTACACCGCGTACAAGGCCGGCGAAAGCCCGTTCGTCACTTTTTTCGGCACCATCGGTGTCGGCGGCGTCGACGTGATCATGAACCTGGTCGTGCTCACGGCCGCCCTGTCCTCGCTCAACGCGGGCCTGTACTCGACCGGGCGCATCCTGCGGTCGATGGCGCTGGCAGGGTCGGCGCCGCGCTTTGCCGGCAAGGTGAGCCGGACCGGCGTGCCGTTCGGCGGCATCCTGCTCACCGGCGTGGTCACCCTGCTCGGCGTCGGCCTGAACGCCGTCGTGCCCGACAAGGCCTTTGAGATCGTGCTCAACATGGCCGCCATCGGCATCATCAGCGCCTGGGGCATGATCGTGCTCTGCCAGCTGCGCCTGCACGCCTGGTCGAAGCTCGGCATCCTGCAGCGACCGGCGTTCCGGATGTTCGGGGCTCCGTATACGGGGTACGCCAGCCTGGCCTTCCTGGTCGCCGTGCTCGTGCTGATGGCCTTCGACTGGCCGGTCGGCACGCTCACCATCAGCTCACTCGTGATCATCATCCCGCTCCTGATCGTGGGCTGGTACGCCTGCCGCGGCCGTATTCTCGAGATCGCCGCCGCCCGTGAGGGTTTCACCGGCCAGGTGCCGATCCTCCCCAGCCGCCCGCTGTCGGACCAGCTGCTGGGCGCCGATCAGAAAGACGCCGACCACCAGCAGTAGCCGCCACGCCACCGATCTCCGTTTCCCCGTGTCGAGAGGCGGGGCGGCTAGCATGGCCGATTGATCACTGCGCGGCAGATTGTCTCGCGATTTACGGAGAACCCTATGACCACCGAATCGGTGTGGCTGCCACCCCGCTCGCTCGCCCTCCTGATCGAGGAGCTCGCTGTGCTGGGCAGCGACCCCAACCCGAACGCGGCCACAACCGAGCGAATCCGGGAGCTGCGCACGACCCTCCGCCAGGCCGAGGCCTCGGTCAAACCGGACGACGGCCTGGTCGAGCCCGGGATGAGGATCACCGCGATGCTCTCCGGCGACACCCGGGCGACCGTGTTCCTCCTTGGCGAGCGTGAACTCGTCTCCCTCGACCCGGAGGTGAAGGTGGACGTGTACTCCCCGTCCTCACCGATCGGCCAGGCCATCATCGGAACCCACGTCGGCGACACCGTCGCGTACACGACGCCGACCAACGTCAGCATCCAGATCGAGATCCTCGCAGCGGTCCCGTACATCGGCGGCCGGTGAACCGACGCGATTGAGGGGTGCGGATGCTTCCGCGCCCCTCAATCGTGTCGTCTCAGCCGTGTCAGATCGGCACGCCGTCGGTCAGGCCGCCCGGCGGCGCACGACGACGTCGCTGACGATCACCAGCACGAAGGCCAGCGCCAGGATTCCGACGTAGACCAGCGGCACGGCCTGCATCCCGGCCGAGCCGAGCAGCGCGGCGCCGAGGAGGGCGCCACCGCCGATCCCGGCGTTGAACGCGGTCGTGTAGATGGCGCTGGCGGTGTCGCGGATGCGGAGCGAGGCCGTACGCAGCAGCCGCGTCTGCAGCAGCGGCGGCAGCATGCCGAAGGCCAGACCCCAGAGCACGAAGGCGGTGATGGCAACCGGCAGCGTCGCCGCGAAGAGTGCCAGCACGGTCACGCTCAGCGCCGACACGGCGATGCCGATGACGAGCCCGAGCTGCGGCCGGGGGCCGAAGACCGTGCCGGAGAGCACCAGGCCGACCGCGCCGGCAATCCCATAGGCGAACAGGAGCGGGGCGACCGCGCCGGAGTCCACGCCCATCTCGTCGATCAGGAACGGGGCGATGTAGGTGTAGAACGTGTAGTGCCCGACCATGGTCAGGCCGGTGATCACGGAAAGCAGGATCACGGCGCGCATGGTCGGATCGCGACGCGGTTCCGCGATAGCAGTGGCGGCATGAGCGGCGGCGGCCCCCGCGGTGCCGGCCGCGGTCGGATCGCTTGCCGCGGCATCCGTCACGCGAGCACCATAGTGCGACACCGGCGGCAGGAACCGCCAGACGACGACCGCGCCGATCAGCATGAGGGCGGCGAGGGCCAGGAACGACAGCCGCCAGCCGAGCAGGTGCCCGGCGGCGGTGGCAATGGGCACCCCGAACACGAAGGCGAGCGTGCCGCCCGAGACGGTGATGGCCACGGCGCGGCCGATCTGTTCCCGCGGCACGAGGTGCGCGGCGTAGGCGCCGACGACGGCCCAGAACAGGCCGTGGGCCATTCCGCCGATGATGCGCCCGCCCACCATGAAGGCGTAGTTGGGGGCGATGGCAGTGAGCACATTGCTGATCGCCAGCACCACGAGCACGAGCACAATCAGGCCGTGCCGCGGTAGGCGCCGGGTGAGGTGGGCGAGGGAGGTGCTCGTGAGCACCACGGTGAACGCGAACCAGGAAACGAGCAGGCCGACCTGTCCCTCGGTGACCCCGAGTGCCCGGCTCATGTCGGGCAGAAGGCCCGTCGGGAGCATTTCGGAGGTGACGGAGAGGAAGACGGCGGCGGCCAGGGCGAGTAGGCCCACCCAGGGGAAGGGTCGGGCGGCGGCCGTGATGCTCTCCGGCGCGTGCGGCGCGTCCGGCGCGTCCAGCGAGGGCAGGTTGATGGGTGCGGTGAATGACATGGCTCTGTGGCTCACAGACGGGAACAGGGGCAGCGCGGGTGTGCCGCGGGCCGGTCCGGATCGACTGCGCGCCGACGTGCGCGCCCGGGGCCGGCGTGCTGCGCCGACCGCTTTACAGCCTAGCCGACGGGCGGAGTGTGCGGCAGGGGGCCGGTAACCTAGTCCGATGACCTCTTCCCTCGCACCGAACCCGCGCCACCATTGGGTGATCACTCTCGTCTGCGTCGACCAGCCGGGTATCGTGCACGCGGTCAGCGGCGCGATCGTGCGGGCGCGCGGCAACATCACCGAGAGCCAACAGTTCACCAGCGCCGACACCGGCCGGTTCTTCATGCGGCTGCAGGTGGAATCCGCGGCGAGCCAGGCTGATCTCGAAGACGAGCTCGCCCCGGTCGTGCGCAGATACGCCATGGAATCCGTCATCGATGTCGTCGGGCGTCCCAAGCGCACCCTGATCCTGGCCTCGACCGCCGGGAACTGCGTCAACGACATGCTCTTCCGCCAGCGCGGGGGCCAGCTACCCATCGAGGTTCCGCTGGTGCTGAGCAACCACGGCACGCTGCGCGACCTGGTCGGCTTCTACGGGGTGCCGTTCGAGTCGCGTCCGGTGACGGATGCCGCCAGCAAGGCGGCCTTCGAGGCTCGCGTCGTCGAGGCCATCACCGAGCACGACATCGAGCTGGTGGTGCTCGCCCGGTATATGCAGATCCTCTCCCCCGCACTCTGCACGCTGCTGGAAGGCCGCGCCATCAACATCCACCACTCCTTCCTGCCCGGGTTCAAGGGCGCCAACCCCTACAAGCAGGCGCACGCCCGCGGGGTCAAATTGATCGGGGCGACGGCCCACTTCGTCACGGGCGACCTCGACGAGGGTCCGATCATCGAGCAGAACGTCATGCGGGTGGACCACTCGCGCAGCCCGGCCGAGCTCGTCGCCATCGGACAGGACGAGGAGAGCCGCACCCTGACCCAGGCGGTCACCTGGTTCGCCGAGCACCGCGTTCTGCTGGACGGCGCCCGCACCATCATCTTCAGGTAGCCTCCCGCCTCTCGGTAGGATGGGGCGAGTGACCGATACGAGCGCGACGACCAGTACCAGCCCCAACAACATCGTGCGCTTCCTGCTCGAATTGTTCGCGTTCATCAGCCTGGGCATCTGGGGCTTCGCCGCCTGGCCGCTGCCCTGGCCGGGCCTGCTCGTGGGCATCCTTGCCCCTGCCTTCGCCATTGTGCTCTGGGCGCTGTTCCGCTCCCCCAAGGCGGTTTTCCGCCTCGACCCGTTCGGCAAGGCCATCATCGAGATCAGCGTCTTCGGCGCCGCGGCTCTGGCCTGGTGGGACCTCGGCCTGCCGCTGGTCGCGGTGGTCTTCGCCCTGGTGGCCACGGTCAGCGGCGTCATCTCCGGTCGCGCGGAACTGCGCTAGAACCACCGACGCAGCACTGCCGGCGCACTGCCGGCGCACTGCCGGTTCGCCCCGGTGGTTGAGCTTGTCGAAACCAGGGACCAGAGACCTGGAACCACGGGCCGAACCCTCTGCCCACATCTCCGCCCGCTTGCTCGGCAGTGCGATCCGCGTCTGTTCCGGGTCGACCTCCGCCGGTGGCCGGAGCCAATATTGCGTGCCGGTTCGGATGATCGTCCAATGCTGGTTGTGCAGCAGCAGATGGTGCGGGTGGCAGAGGAGTACTCCGTCGGCGAGGTCGGTGTGCCCGTTGTCTCTCAACCATTCGTTGATGTGGTGCGCTTCGCTCCACGCCGGTGGTCTGTCACAGTCGATCCAGAGGCATCCGCCGTCACGAACGGCCATCGCGGCCCGCTGTGCCTCCGTGAAGAGTCGTTCGTCGCGGCCGACGTTGATGATCTGGCCGTCGGCGTCGAACGTGATGCCGCGGGAGCCGGTCTCGCAGAGGAGACGGCCGATGCTCTCCTGGGAGATGGGGACCGGGTTGCCCTCGATCTGCCCGTGCGCGGCCGGTTTGCCCGGGCCGTGCTCGTTGACCTGCTCGGTCTGACCCGACTGATCCACCTGACCCGACTGAGCCGCCTCACCGCTCTCGAGCGCTTTCTCGGTCACGATCACCCGCACCGACGGCCGGCGCCCGCCGAAGACCCGGCCCGGATCGGCCTCGCCGGCGATCTTGAGCAGCTGCACGAGTGAGTCCGCGGCGATCTGCTCGTTGCTGCGCGGGTCGTCCTGCATTTTCTTCGCCCAGACGGCCCGCTCCGTGTCGACGAAGCGCACCCCTCCACGGCGGGGAGCGGTAATGGAGTCGAAGGTGGAGAGCACGACCTCGCCGTCTTCCGGCGAGAAGAGCCCGTTCAGGCGGACATTGCCGTTGTTCAGCCGGTACACACGCAGGTAGCGGTCGTCGTAGGCCTGCTTCTCCCGGGCGGCGATGCCGGCCTCAGCGAGCGTGTCGCGCATCCGTCTCGCGCGTGTGAAGACCTGGTCGGCATTCAGCGACGACGCCTCGACCAGCAAGGCTTCGAGTGCCGCCGCGAGCTTTTCCGCGGTCACCGCGGCGTCGATCTGACCGAGCCCAGCCCGGATCGACTCCGCCGCGTCGACGGAAAGGGTTCCGGCCGTGACGTCCCGGGCGATCGGGGCCTGCCACGGCACCTTCGCGACGAACGCCGCGACCTCGGCGGCATCGGCATCGAGCGCTGAGACCGCCTCCTCGACGAGTTTCTCGGCCGCCTCCGCATCGGCCATCATCGTGCCGACGGCCACCAGCTTGTAGGCGTCACCCTTCGACGACCCGGTCCACTTCTGGATCAGGGCCTCCGGCGAGAGGAACCCCTGCTGAGCGGCCAACCCTGAGTGCCCGAGTTCCGGCCGGGACCGGCGGGCGATGGTCGCCGCCATCCAGGCGGCATAGGTGTCAAGGAGACGGCGGGCCGACGCGATTCGCTTCTGACCGGCCAGCGCTTCGTCATCAGGCAGGCAGCAAGATCGGCGCTCGAGGAGCCCAGCAGGGCCACGGCGTCGGCCGCCTGCCTGAGGTCTTCCGCGAGGTTGGTCATGTTCCAATTTTAGCCCATGACGCACGTATAGTTGAGAGTTCGTCACTTTCTGTGCAAGAATTTTCGAAGTCAACTCTGAGCCAATCCCTCGGCCGGACTATGCCGGGCGGGCCCGCCGCGGCATCCGCAGCGCGTAGGCGGAGGTTACGAAGAACAGCAGGGCGCCGACGCCGAAGGCCACCGGGTAGGAGACGCTGTCGACGAGGAACCCGGCGGCGAGCGGGCCGACGATGGCACCCAGGTCGGAGAACATCGAGAAGACCGACACGGGGCGTCCGCCGCCGGCCCCGGCCGCATCGCCGACGGATGCGGCCGGAGCGGTGCCCATAAACGCCGAGGCCACGCCGTAGAGGCAGAGAAGTGCGGTGAGCACGATGATGTTCGGCGCGAACGGGACCGCGAGGATGGTGAGTCCGGCGACCAGGAATGCCCCGATGATGGCCGGGCGGCGGCCCACGATGTCGACGAACCGCGCGGCCGGGGCGAGTGCCACCGTCTGCGCGACGGCCGCGAAGGCGAAGGCGATGCCGGTCCAGGCGGTCGGACCCCGCAGCACCTCGACGACCAGCACGGGGATCAGCGCGTTGCGCACGCCGAACGAGTTCCAGCCGGTGGAGAAGTTGGCGATGCACGCCGCGCGGAACCGGGTGTCCCGCAGCACCGTTCGGAGCGGGATGCGCTCGGGCACCGGGCCGGCCGCGGCGACGACCCCACCCCGCACCGGGCGCAGCAGCACGAGCCCGAGGATGCCGGCAACGGCGAGCGTCGCGGCGTAGAAGAAGAACGGTGCGGTGAGCGAGATCGTGGCGAGGAGTCCGCCGAGCGCGGGGCCGGCCATCCCGCCGAGCAGGAACCCACCCTGGTAGAACCCGATGGCCCTGGCCCGGAATCCCGGTGCCGTGGAGCCGAGCAGGAGAGTCATGGCCGCCACCGTAAACATGGCCGAACCGACGCCGCCGGCCCCGCGCAGGAGCAGCAGCTGCGGATAGTTCTGGGCCACGCCGACCAGCCCGCTGGAAACGGCGACGATCCCGATGCCGGAGGCCAGGATCACGCGTTCGCCGGCCCAGTCGATCAGGCGCCCGGTGAACGGGCTGGAGACGAAGCGCATCAGCGCGAACGCGGAGACGACGGCGCCGATTTCCAGGTAGCCGACCCCGAAGCTGCGCACGTAGACGGGCAGCACCGGCACGACGACACCGAAGCCCACCATCACGAAGAACGCGATCACGCCGAGCACGTAGACCTCTCGGGACAGCCGCGGCCGGCTCACGCCGGGGGGCTCGCCGCCTCGGCGCATTCGTGCGAATCGCATTACCTCAGGGTAAGCCTTCGGTCGGTGTCCGTCCGCCGCCCGCCCAGAACCGCACCCCTGACGACTTCGACGCCGGACGCGGCGGGCGAGTCCGCCCTCGCCGACGAACCTGGCGGCCGCTAGTTCTCCACCGCCACGACCGTCGAGAAGCCAGTGTCGCCGTAGCGCACCAGCCCGAGGTAATCCGTGCCCGCGGCCAGACCACTCCACGAGGCCGTGTAGGTCGCTTCAACGCCCTGCACTCCCGGGAGAGGGTTCGGGGCAACGGTGAACGCTCCGGCGCCGGCACCCGGAGCGACCGTGAAGGTGGTCAGGTCGTACCGGTCGGTGCCACTGAAGACCGACGCGACAACCTGGTAGTACCCGGCCGTCGGGTTCAGCAGATCGACGTGTTCGTCCGTCGCCGCCGTGGCCGACTGCCAGCCTTCGATCGGCGTGCCGCCCTTGCCGCTCAATCGGTTGACCACCAGGTCAAGGTCGGCGGCGTCGGTCAGTGAATCAAGGTCGAAGCGCTGCACCACCGTTCCCGCCGGAACCTGCACGGTGAAGACGATCTCCGTTCCGGGGAGCCCCGTTCCGGTGTAGGCCTTGCCCGGGCCGCCCTTCTTCTCCTTGAGCAGCACGCCGGCCGCGAGGCCGTCGGTCGCCAGGGGGATGTCGGCGGTCGTGCCGGGCGTCACGCGGATGCCGACGGAGCCGGCCAGACCGGTTCCGTCGGCGGCGATCGGCGACTCGAGGGTGACGGGCTTGACCGCCACCGGGCTGTGCACGACGGTCGCGCCACTGGTCCAGCTGAGCGAGCCGGTCGCGAACGTGTCGACGGGCGCATCCGTTCGGGAGAACGTCGCCCTGTAGGACTGAGTCTCCCCTGCCGCGCCGAAGGTCAGCGTGGACGGCTCGATCGTCACGTCGATGCCGGCGAGTCCGGACACCGAGGCGTCGAAAGTGCCTGCCTGGGTCGACGTCACCGTGCGGGTGATCGTCTCCGGCCGGGTGAGCGAACCGATGCCGATCGAGGCCAGGTTGAGGTTCGACGGGTCGACCGCGGTGACGGCGTCCAGGCCGCCCCCGGTGTAGCCGGCGCCCTTGATATAGGACATCCAGTCGCTCTCCCCGTTCAGGTAGACGAGCCCCGGCGTGAAGAACTTCGTCGGGTCGACGTGGCCGGCGCCCTGCAGGAACGGGTCGGTCACGGCAGCGCCGGAGCCGGCGACCGTGTCGTAGGCGGTGGTCATGAAGGCCGATTTCACCTCGGCCGGGCTCGCGCTCGGCGTCTGGCCCAGGTAGAGGGCAGCAAGGCCCGCCACGTGCGGCGACGACATCGACGTTCCGGACAGGAACTGGTACGTGCCTGCCGCACCCGCGGCGTTGGCACCGCCGGCGAGAATCGCGACCCCGGGCGCCGAGACGTCCGGCTTGATGATGTCACTGCCGTCGGCAAGTACCGGTCCGCGCGAGGAGAACCCGGCGACCTGCGGGGCGGGCGGAGTGGTCCCGAGCGCGTTGCCCGGCGTGAGGGTCACGGTCGCCCCGGCGGTGCCTGCGTAGGCGAAGGCCGTCACGAACGCTTCGGCGTTGAGGTGCACCGTCGGCACCGCGTGCTGGTCGAGGTCGAGCGAGCTGGCCGTCTTGTTCACCAGCACCATGCCGATACCCCCGGCACGCTTCACCTCGACGGACTTGGCGACCCGGTCATAGACGCCGCGCTGACAGAACACGACCGTGCCGGTCACCTTGGCCGGGTCGAGCGAGTTCGGCCCGCAGAGCAAGGGGTCTGTTCCGCGCCGGGCGGCGACGAGGTCACCGCGCACCAGCGCACCGGTCACGCCGACGGCGGGGACCGTGATCGAGCCGCCGCCATAGCCCAGGCCGCTGCCGAGGGTGGCGGTGGCCTCGTAGCTCGGAATGGTGCTGGCCGCCACGGTGGTGATCCACGGCGACGCGTTATCGAGCGTGGAGGCGTCGGGACCGGCGTTACCGGCCGACGCCGCCACGAAGATGCCGGCGGATGCCGCGCCCAGGAAGGCGACGTCGGTGGCGGAAACCGTGGTCTGGGCCGCACCGCCGCCGATCGAGAAGTTGATCACGTCGACACCGTCGGCCGTGGCCTGGTCGATCGCCGAGAGGAGGTCGCTGGTGGCGCATCCGTCGTCGTCCTGGCTGACCGGGTCGGGGCCGGACCAGCAGACTTTGTACGCGGCGATCTTCGCCCCGGGCGCAACGCCCGAGATGGTGCCGAAGTCGATGCCACCGACCGACGCGGCGACGGCGTGGTTGCCGGCTGCGGTGCCGCCGGTGTGTGAGCCGTGGCCGTCGCCGTCGCGCGGCGAAAGGTACTCGCCGACGCCTTCGGCGCCGATCCTGGAGGCGCCGAACCCGTCGACGTAGTACCGGGCACCGACGATTTTGGTGCTGCAGTCGTCCGCGGTGAACTGCACACCCACGATGCAGGCGCCGGTGAAGGTGCCGCCGTCGGACTTGCCGAAGCGGATGCCGCCGTCGGCCGTGCGAAACGGAGCGTCGCCGGAGTCGGTGCCGAGGGGGTCGCCGGCGAAGGAGCCATTCTCCGGGGCGATGCCGGTGTCGATGATACCGACGACGACGCCGGCGCCGGCCGCGTCAACGCCGCCGACCGTGTCCCAGACGCCGCCGGCGCCGGCGGCATCACCGAGCCCGAGGAAGTCGGTCGAGGACTGCGCCGTGACCCGGCGGATCGCGTCCCTTTCGATGGCGAGAACCTCTCGGTTCGCGGAGAGCGCGGCGGCCTGGGCCGCGGTGAGGTCAGCGGCGAATCCGTTGAGTGCGGTCGTGTAGGAGACGCTGACGCTCACCCCGGCGGCCGCGGCGACCTTTCTCTGCTCGGCCGCGAGGTGCGCGGCGTAGGCGGTCGCGTTCTTCGATCTCGCGTCGAGCTGCCGGCCCGGGGCCGGCTTGGTGGCGTCGAAACCGGCGACGCCGCCGGAGTAGGCGGCGACCGCGCTGGCGGCCAGCGTGACGACGTAGCGGCCGGCCTCGAACGCGGTGGCCGGCTTTTCGATGGCCGCCAGCGGAGCCTGCTGCGGTGCGGCGCCGGCTGCGACGGTGCCGCCGACGAGGGCCGCGGTAGCCACCAGCCCGACGGTCAGGGCCACCGCGGTGGCCCGGCGCAGTGCGCGCGGCGGCCGGGGGTCGAGGTCCCAGGGTGAGAAATGCCGATTTCGTGAGTTCACGTGCATCATCCAATCCGTTCAACGACGAAAGGTTGACCCCCAACGGAGGGACATGAACTTGAAGTTAGCTGAATACGACCTCAGACTGTGCAACTTGCACGCGTTGACACCTGAACTGGGGGCATCCAGCACAATAGGGCGACGCGACTCAGCGACTCAGTGCGCCGGCCGCCGCCGGCTCGCGAGCGGCGATCTGGGCCTGCACCGAGGCGTCCCGGCGTCCGCCGATCGCCCGCAACGCGTTCAGGATCGTGGCCAGGTCGACGAATTCCTGCAACAGCGCCCCCGCGGTGGCGGGAATGAAGCCGAACGCGGCCAGGACCATCAGGCCGAGGCTCAGAGCGATGCCGAGCCAGATGCTCTGCAGCGCGATCCGGATGGTGTCCTGGCCGATCGCGACCGCGCGGGCGGCGCGGGTCAGGTCGTCGATCAGGATGACGACGTCGGCCGATTCGCTCGCGGCCGTGGCTCCGCGGGCTCCCATGGCGATACCGACTTCGGCGACGGCCAGCACGGGCGCGTCGTTAACTCCGTCGCCGACCATGATCACCGGGCGGTGGGCAAGGCCACGCACGGCGTTGACCTTGTCGGCGGGCAGGCAGTCCGCCTGCACCTGCCCGATCCCCACCAGCGCCGCGATGTGCTCGGCGGTGGGCCGGGCGTCGCCGGTGAGCATCACCGTATCCCGCAGGCCGAGGGCCCGCAGATCCGCCAGAGTCTGCGGTGCGTTCTCCCGCAGCGTGTCACTGGCGACGATGCTGCCGGCGAAACGACCGTCGACGGCGATGTAGATGGCCAGTTCGCCGCCCTCGAGCGGGGCGGCCACGGCATCCGTCGCCCGTTCCCGGATGAACGACAGCTTGCCCACAGTGACCTCGCGGGCGCCCAGCCGGGCCACGACGCCGTGCGCGGGAACCTCGTTCGCGGTCTCCGACCCGATCAGCTCCAGCCCGCGGGTCCGGGCCGCCGCGATCACGGATGCCGCGAGCACGTGCGACGAGTACTGCTCCGCCGACGCGGCGAGTGCGAGCAACTCGTCCTCGTCGAAGCCGGGCTCGGGAAGCACGCGGGCGATGGTGGGGCTGCCGTGGGTGAGCGTGCCGGTCTTGTCGAAGACCACGGTTTTGGCCCGGGAGAGCATTTCGAGCACCCCACCGCCCTTGACGATGATGCCGTTGCGGGCGGCCCGGCTCATGCCGCCCATGAAGGCGACCGGTGCGGAGATCAGGAGGGGGCAGGGGGTCGCCACCACCAGCACCTCGGCAAACCGGGCCGGGTCGCCGCTGACGATCCAGGCCAGGGCGGCGATCGAGAGCGAGACCGCAGTGAACGGCACGGCGTAGCGGTCCGCCAGGCGCACCACGGGGGCCTTGCTGGCCGATGCCTCCTCGACCAGCGCGATGATCTGCTGGTACTGGCTGTCCGCGGCGGTCGCGGTGGCTCGGATGGTGGCGGCAGCCTGGCCGTTGATCGACCCGCTGAGCACGGCGTCGCCGGCTTCGCGCTCGACCGGGAGGCTCTCCCCGGTGAGCGAGGACTCGTCGAAGGCTGCGCTGACGGAGACCAGAGCGCCGTCGACCGGCACGATCTCGGCGGGGCGAACGAGGAGCAGGTCGCCCGGCCGCACATCGGTGGCCGGCACGTCCTCGACCTCGCCGTTTCCGGTGTCGGTATCGGTATCGGTATCGGTATCGGTATGGGTATCGGTGCCGGTACCGGCGACGAGCCGGTGCGCGATCTGCGGGGCCCGCCGGAGCAGGGCGTCGAGCTCGCGCTTGGCCCGGTTCACGGCGAAGTCTTCGAGGGCCGCGCCTCCGGTGAGCATCAGCACGATGATCAGGGTGGCCACGTATTCGCCCACCAGCACCGTGGAGACAATGGCCGTGATCGCGAGCACGTCGATACCGAGGGTGCCGCGCAGCAGCCGGCGTACCATGCCGATCATTTCGTAACCGGCGACCAGCAGGCCGAATCCGCTGAACAGCCAGCGCACGGCATCCGTCTGACCGCCCAGGGCGAGCACCGCGCCGGTGAGCCCGAGCAGCACGGTCGTGGCGACGAGCGGGTAACGACGAGCGGCGGCGACCAGAGACGACATGGTCATATTCTTGCCTCACTCGCCGGGCTCCGCCAGCAAGGAAAGCCTCCCCTCAAGGGCCGGGATAACCCCGGGAAAACGCCCAAACACGAGCGGCAGCCTCACACCCCCCACCCCCGGGGTAAGACTGCCGCCCTGGCGCTGCGAGTCAGGCCATGCGGGCCTGGAGGTTTTCCGCGATGGCCGCGAGGAACTCCTCGGTCGTCTGGAAGGGCTGCTCCGGGCCCACGAGAAGCGCGAGGTCCTTGGTCATCTTGCCGCTCTCGACGGTCTTGATGACCACGTCTTCGAGCGTGTTGGCGAACTCGGCGAGCGCCGGGTTGCCGTCAAGCTTGGCGCGGTGCGCGAGGCCGCGGGTCCAGGCATAGATCGAGGCGATCGGGTTGGTCGAGGTGGCCTTACCCTGCTGGTGCTGGCGGTAGTGGCGCGTCACGGTGCCGTGCGCGGCCTCCGCCTCGACGACCTTGCCGTCCGGCGTGGAGAGCACGCTGGTCATCAGGCCGAGCGAGCCGAAGCCCTGCGCGACGGTGTCCGACTGCACGTCACCGTCGTAGTTCTTGCAGGCCCAGACGTAACCGCCCTCCCACTTCATGGCAGAGGCGACCATGTCGTCGATCAGGCGGTGCTCGTAGCTGAGGCCGGCCGCGTCGTAGCGGGCCTTGAACTCGGCGTCGAAGATCTCCTGGAAGATGTCCTTGAAGCGGCCGTCATACGCCTTGAGGATCGTGTTCTTCGTCGACAGGTAGACCGGGTACTTGCGCTCGAGGCCGTAGTTCAACGACGCGCGGGCGAAGTCGCGGATGGAGTCGTCGAGGTTGTACATCCCCATCGCCACGCCGCTGCCGGGGGCCTGGAATACCTCGAACTCTTGCGGGGCCGAGCCGTCCTTCGGGGTGAAGGTCATGCTGAGCGTGCCCTCGCCCTCGAAGCGGAAGTTGGTGGCCTTGTACTGGTCGCCGAACGCGTGGCGGCCGATGATGATCGGCTTATTCCAGCCCGGCACGAGGCGCGGGATGTTCGAGATGATGATGGGTTCGCGGAAGATGGTGCCGCCGAGGATGTTGCGGATGGTGCCGTTGGGCGACGCCCACATCTTCTTCAGGCCGAATTCCTCGACGCGCGCCTCGTCGGGCGTGATGGTCGCGCACTTGACGCCGACGCCGTGCTTCTGGATGGCGCGGGCCGAGTCGATCGTGATCTGGTCGTCGGTCTCGTCGCGCTTCTGGATCGACAGGTCGTAATACTCGAGGTCGATGTCGAGGTACGGGTGGATCAAGGTCTCCTTGATCGCGTGCCAGATGATGCGGGTCATCTCGTCCCCGTCGAGCTCGACGACAGTGCCTTCAACCTTGATCTTCGCCAATGGAAATCTCCTCAGAATATCGGGGGGCAAGAATAGCCACATCGATTCTAGTGGGGCGACGTAACTATCTTGACATCGAGACAGTTTCCGGATCTTCCGGATGGGGCGGCTCACACGCCCTGTCGTCCGAAAACCCGACTACCCGACTGGCTCCGGTGCACGTTAGCCTGTTCGCATGGGTGAACTACGACTGGAAGAACTGTCCGCGCGCAACATCGTCGCGGCGAATAGCCTGAGCCTGAAACCGGGCCAGGAGCAGTTCATCGCCCCCGTCTCTTACGCGGTCGCGGCGTCCGTCATCAACCCTGCTACCGCCTGGCAGCGCGTCGTTCTGCTGGACGGCGAGGTTGCCGGCTTCATCCACGGAAACTTCGACCCCGACTCACCGCACGAAGAATTCCGTGCCTGCATCTGGCGCATCAACGTGGACGCGGAGGCCCAGGGCAAGGGTGTCGGCAAGTTCGCCGCAGACGCACTCGCCGCCGAGGCCCGCAAGCGCGGCTTCGACCACATCACCGTGATCTGGGAACCCGGCGAAGAGGGGCCGGAGTCATTCTTCCACCGCCTCGGCTTCAGCGACATCGGGCAAACCGTCTACGGCGAGACCATCGGCGCATTGCAGCTCTGACCCGCAGCCGATGACGGATGCCGGCACCCGGGAACCTGCTTTCGTCACGCACGTTCTCGGAATCGTGGAGTCGATCCCGGCCGGTCGCGTGATGACCTACGGCGACGTCGCGGCCGTGCTCGGCTCCCGTGGAGCCCGCCTGGTCGGGCAGATCATGGCGCGCCACGGCGCCGCCCTGCCCTGGTGGCGTGTGATCCGGGCCGGCGGATACCCGCCGATCGGGCACGAGGAGCGCGCGCTCCCCCATTACACCGCGGAGGGCACCCCGTTGAAGCCCGGGGTAGACGGCTACCGCATCGATTACGCGGAGGCGCGCTGGAGCCCCGCGTAGCGATCGCCGCCCGGGGTTGCCCGCAATGCTTGGTTCGAGGCTGCGCCGGATGTTACCGTTTTTCATGGACAGCGAAAGCACAGCCGCACACACCGCACTCGATCCCGTCGTCACCGACCCAGGCGCCTACCGAGTACTGCTGGAGAATGACCGCGTTCGCGTGCTCGAGTTCCTCGACGCTCCCGGCGATGAGACCAATCCCCACGAGCATCCCGACAGCGTCATGATCACGCTCAGCGCCTATGCCCGGCGCCTGTCGTCGGAGGGCCGCGAAATCGACGTCGAGCTGCCCGCCGGCGAGACCCGCTGGCTGCCGGCCCAGGCGCACGCCGGCGTGAACATCGGCCGCACGCCGACACACGCGATCTTCGTCGAGCTCAAGGAATCGTCCGCGATCCCGCGGGATCCCAGCTACCACCCGCTCGGACCGGTCGCCTCCAACCGCCCCCTGACGGGCACGCCGCTCTCCGACGACTCGAGCGACGAGGAGAAGGCCTGGGGGTTCGCCTAACCGCTCGCGCCGTCGCGTCGCCGATCAGACGAGCGAGTCGCGCCAGGCGGCGTGCAGCCGCGCGAACCGGCCGGTACCGGCGATCAGCTGGCCGGGCGTGCCGTCTTCGACGATGCATCCGTGCTCCATCACGAGCACCCGGTCGGCGATCGCCACGGTCGACAGGCGATGCGCGATGATCACGGCGGTGCGTCCCCCGAGCAGTGTCTGCAGCGCCTGCTGCACGAGGCGTTCACTCGGGATGTCCAGACTCGAGGTGGCCTCGTCGAGGATGAGCACCGCCGGGTCGGCCAGGAACGCCCGAGCGAACGAGATCAGCTGCCGCTGCCCGGCGGAGACACGCCCGCCGCGCTTGTTCACGTCGGTGTCGTACCCGTTCGGCAGACCCTCGATGAAGTCGTGCGCACCGACAGCGCGAGCCGCGGCCACGATCTCGGCGGGCGTCGCATCCGGTTTGCCGATCGAGATGTTGTCGGCGACCGAACCGCTGAACAGGTAGGCCTCCTGGGTGACCATGACGATCGCTCGGCGCAGGTCCTTGGGGTGCAGGTCGCGCAGGTCGACGCCGTCGAGGGTCACCCGGCCCTCCGACGGGTCGTAGAAACGCGCCATCAGCTTGGCCAGGGTGGACTTGCCTGCCCCGGTCGACCCCACCAGGGCGATGGTCTGCCCGGCCGGGATCGTCAGGTCGAACTGCGGCAGGATGACCCGGTCGCTCTGGTATTCGAATTGCACATTCTTGAACGAGACCGCACCCTGTGCCGCCCAGAGGTCGACCGGCGTCACCGGGTCCGGCACTCCGGGATGCTCCTCGAGCACCCCGGAGATCTTCTCCAGCGCCGCGGCGGCCGACTGGTAGGAGTTGTAGAACATCGCCATCTCCTCCATCGGGTCGAAGAACCGGCGGGTGTAGAGCAGGGCCGCGAGCAGCGCGCCGATGGCAAGCTGGCCGTCGACGACGCGGAACCCGCCGACCAGGAGAACGACCGCGACGGCCACGTTCCCGATCAACACGAGACCCGGATCGAAGATGCCGAACAGCTGGATGACCCGCTCATTCACCGTGCGGTAGTCCTCGACCAGTTCGCCGAACACCTTCTCGTTGCGTTTCTCCGCCCGGAAGGCTTTGACCGCACGGATGCCGGTCATGGTCTCCACGAACTGCACGATCAGGCTCGCCGACGCCGTTCTCGACCGGCGGAAGAGCGTTTGCGAGCGCACCTGGAACCAGCGGGTGAGCAGCGCCAACGGCACGATCGACGCGAGCAGGACGAGCCCGCTCGTCCCGTCGAGCAGGAACAGGGCGATCGCGGTGAACACCATGTACAGCAGCCCCTGCACGAGCTGGTTGATGCCCGAGTCCAGCAGTTCCCGGATGGCGTCGAGGTCGCTGGTCTGCCGGGAGATGATGCGCCCCGAGGTGTACGACTCGTGGAATTCGAGACTCAGCCGCTGCGTGTGCAGGAAGACCCTCTTGCGCAGGTCGATCAGCACGGCCTGGCTGATCCGCGCCGACATGATCGTGTACCAGGCGATCAGGATGGCCCCGACCACGCCCGTGGCGAGGTAGACCACCCCCGTGGCGGCCAGCGGCACCCAGTCCTGCTCCATCAGCGCGGGCAGACCGCGGTCGATCCCGAACGCGATCAGGGCCGGGCCGGCCACCTGCGCGGCCGTGGACACGACCACGATCAGCATTGCCGCGAGGACCGAAAAGCGCACCGGGTTTAGCAGCGACCCGAGCAGGCGCAGCGACCGGCCCCGGATCTGCTTGCTCTCCGCCGCGGTGAAGTTGCTGCGGTCTTCGCCCTCGACACCGGTGACGCTCATCGCGTCGCCTCCTCTCGTGCGGACTCTCGTCGTTCCTCGTCTTCCAGGCTCGAGATGACGAACTTGTAGTGTTCGCTCTCGCGGAGTAGATCGGAGTGCCGTCCGATCGCGGTGACACGCCCGTTCTGGAGCAGCGCCACCCGGTCGGCGAGCATCACGGTGGACGGCCGGTGCGCCACGATCAGCGCCGTGGTCGCGGAGAGCACCTCGCGCAGCGCGGCTTCGACAAGGGACTCGGTGTTCACGTCGAGCGCTGACAACGGGTCGTCGAGCACGAGCACGGCGGGTTTCGCCGCCACCGCCCGCGCGAGCGCGATCCGCTGCCGCTGGCCGCCGGAGAGGCTCATCCCTTCCTCTCCGACGAGCGTGTCCACGCCCTCCGGGAGGTCGTGGGCGAAGCCGGCCTGGGCGACCATGAGCGCCTCCTCGAGTGCGGCATCCGCTTCGGGCGAGCGCTCGGCCCACTCCGGGCGGCCGAGCAGCACGTTGTCGCGCACGGATGCCGAGAACAGCGTCGCATCCTCGAACGCCATCGACAGGTGGCGACGCAGTTCCTCGCGGCCGAGGGACCGCACGTCAACCCCGTCGAGGGTCACCGCCCCCTCCGTCACGTCGTAGAGGCGGGTGGTGAGCGCCGTCAGGGTGGACTTGCCGGAGCCGGTCAGACCGACGAGCGCCATGGTCTCCCCCGGTTCGAGCACCAGGTCCACGCCGTCGAGCAGGTCCGGGAAGCGGCTCGGCGAGTCGGGGTAGCGGAAGTGCACGTTCTCGAACGCGAGGCGTCCGCGGGGCCGGTCGACGGTGACGGGATGCTCGGGGTCCGTGATCGCGTTCGGCGCGTCGAGCACGTCGAAGAACCGGTCGGTCGCGGTGCGGGCATCGAAGGTCATCGACAGCAGGAACCCGACCGACTCGATCGGCCAGCGCAGCACGGTGGCCGTGGCGAAGAAGGCCACGAGCCCACCCACGCTGAACTCGCCCTGGCCGGCCAGCCAGACACCGGCGACGAGGCAGAGGGCGAAGGCCACATCCGGGATCATCAGCAGCCACAGCCAGATGCCGGCGATGGCGCGCGCCTTCTCGATCTCGGTGCCGCGCAGGCTCTCGGCCTGGTCGGAGAAATTCTTCAACGCGAACTTGCCGCGCCCGAAGGCCTTCAGCACCCGAATGCCGTGCACCGACTCCTCGACGGCCGTCGCGAGGTCGCCGGCCTGGTCCTGGCTGCGCCGCGCAACGACGGAGTATTTCTCCTCGAACAGGTAGCCGACGATCCACAGCGGCATGGAGCAGACGAGGAAGATGAGGCCGAGGATCCAGTTCATCGACACCAGGATGGCGGCGCCGATCACAACGGTGACGACGTTCACGATGAGCAGCACGAGGCCGAACGAGATCCACCGGCGGATGAGGTTGAGGTCGCTGACGGCGCGGGAGAGCAGTTGGCCGCTCGGCCACTTGTCATGGAATGTGACCGGGAGGTCCTGCAGCCGGGCGTAGAGCGCGTTGCGCATCCGCGCCTCGATGTGGGTGCCGGGGCCGAGAACGAACCAGCGGCGCAGTGCGATCAGCACCGCCTCGATCACACCGAGGGCGAGTACCACGATGACGGCCGGCCAGATCTGGGCGGCGTCCTGCTGGGTCAGGGCACCGTCGACGAGGTGCTGCAGCACCTGCGGGATGGCGAGCGCCACGAGCGCCGCCAGTAGGGCGGCGAGCATGCCGAGAGCAAGGCGCGGCAGGGCCGGCCGGGCGAAGGGGTAGAGGCGCAGCAGCACCTGGAGGGTGTTCCTCCGGGGCAGGGCAACAGGATCGGTTCCCGCTGCGGGGTCGGGGTCGGGCGGATGGCTGTGGTCGGTGAGCGTGGTCACGAGTGAGTCCTGAACGAGTCTGGTTCCGGTGAACGGCGGCGCGCGGCGCCGGGAAGCCGACGACAAGCACGTCGGTCGGCGGGGGTGGAAGCCGTAGCTTCCGGGGGCAGCATGGCTGCCGGCCTGCGGGCGGAGCCGGTCGCTGGGTGTCAGCGGCCCGGCGTCAGACCCGAGGCGGGGCGGGAGATCGCGGGAGGCGGCCGGCTAAGCGGCGCGCGGGAACGAGGTGGCTGCGCCAAAGCGCGCGCCGTCGTTCGCAGACGTTGCGATCGTGTACGGTGCTGTCTTGGTCATGTCGGCCTCCTGAGCGCGTGGTATCTAAGCTGTGCCCCCCTGATCAGGCAGCCTTTCAGACTACGGTTCCGGGGCCTCGGGCGCAAGCGCCGAATCTGGGGATTCAGCGCACCCGGACGCCCAGGCAGGTGACGCAGCCCTCGAGCTTCTCGACGTCGGAAATGGGTGGCCCGGATTCGGCGCGCCGGTCATGCGCCGCTCCGCGCGTGGCGTGCCGTGCGCGGAGCGGCGCAGCACGCGCGCAACGCGCGCAAAGCGACCGGGGAGCTGCCCGGGCGGCTACCGCGGGCGGCCGGAGTCCAGCCGCGCGGCAGCGAGGCGCTCGGCGGCGGCGAGCGTTGTGATGCCTTGCTCGCGGGCATCCGTGAAGATCTGCGCGACGACATCGCCGATCGCGGCGACCCGCTCGGCCACGACGGCCCGTTCGGCGTTCGGCTCCGAGGCCAGGGCCAGATAGATGACGCCGCCGGCGTTCACGACGAAGTCGGGTGCCCAGAGGATGCCCCGCGCGTCCAGCTGAGCGGCACCCTCCGGCTGGGCGAGCTGATTGTTGGCGGCCCCGACGACCCCGAGCACGTTCAGTTCACCGATCACCCGGGCGGTGAGCACCCCGCCGAGCCCGCAGGGCACGAACAGGTCGGCCGGCACATGGTGCACCTCGTCGACGGGGACCCAGGTCGCGCCGAGGTCGGCGGCGAACTGCTGCTTGCCGAGGTTGACGTCGCTGACCGTAAGGCGAGCCCCGGCGGCGGCGAGCTCGCCGGCAAGGCGGCCGCCAACCTGGCCGAGGCCGGAGATGACGATGTGCCGGCCGGACACCTCGCGGCTGCCGAACAGGGCGTCCAGAGTGGCAAGCACGCTGGCGTAGACGCCGGCCGCGGTCGCGTCGGCCGGTTCGCCCACGCCGCCGCTGGCGGCCGGGAGACCGCAGACGTGGTCGGTGCGTTCCTTCACGATGGCCATCGACTCGGCGTTCGTGCCGACGTCCTCGGCCGTCATGTACGCGCCGTCCAGACTCTCGATGGCGTCGCCGAGGTCGAGCATGACGTCACGCCGCTCCGCCTCGCTCAACTCGGTGCCGAGCGGCACGTGGATCACAGACTTGCCGCCGCCCAGGTTCAGCCCGGCGGCCGCGTTCTTCAGCGTCATGGCCGCGGACAGGCGCAGCGCGTCGGCGACGGCATCCGTCCAGTTCTCGTACTGCCACAGGCGGGCGCCGCCGAGGGCCTGGCCGAGCCGAGTGGAGTGCACGGCCACGGTGATCACGAGGCCCGAACGGATGCCGGTGGTGATCAACACGCGCTCGTGCGTGAATGCGAGGCCGATCAGGGCGTCCAGCGAGGTGGTGGGGTGAGTGAGCGTCATGGGGTGGTTCTCCTCGCTGGTCGGCCTTGTGGGCTGGCTGTGCCGCCGCGATCGTGACGCGTCGACTGCATCAGAATAGCCGCGCGACTCCCTGACTGCGCGTTGTGGCCGGCGGCGCGTCAACGCTTCTCGGCCGGACCCTCCTGCACGGGGATGGTCGCGGTGAACTCGGCTGCCCGCGCCTTGGCGTTCTCGTCGCCGGAAAACAGCCCGACGGGCGCGGTGACGGGGTGGGCCGGCTGCGCGGCGCGCGCGGGAACCTCCGCACGCGGGGGCTCCCGCCGCAGTTCCATCCGTCCCACCGGCAGTGCCTCGGGGTTGTGCGTGTTGAGCCAGTCGATCAGGTTCTCGCGCACGAGGCAGCGGAGGTCGAACAGGGTGGGAGCGTCGGCGGCGGAGACCAGCACGCGCACACGCACGAAGCCGCCCACGGCATCCGTCACCTGGAGCACGACCACGCGGCCGTCCCAGAGCTCGGTCTGCGCGACGATGCGGTCGAGTTCCACGCGCATGCCGGCTGGGTCGACACGCCAGTCGAGGTCGAACTCGACCGCGCCGAGCAACTCGCTGTTGTGCCGGGTCCAGTTCTGGAACGGGTTGGTGGTGAAGTAGGTCGACGGCAGCACCATGCGGCGGTCGTCCCAGATGTGCACGACCACGTAGGTGAGGGTGATCTCCTCGATCTTGCCCCACTCGGTCTCGACGATCACCACGTCGTCGACCCGCAGGGCGTTGTTGAATGCCAGCTGGATGCCGGCGAACACGTTCGCGAGGGTGGATTGTGCGGCCAGGCCGGCCACGACGCTGAGCAGACCGGCTGAGGCGAACAGGCTCGCGCCCAGGGTCGCGGCGCCGGGGATGCTGAGCAGCACGGCCCCGATCGCGCAGATGACGATCACGACGACGCCGATGCGCCGCAGCATCCGCAGCTGGGTACGCACCCTTCTCGCGACGCGGTTGTCGCGCACGTCGATGCGGTAGCGGGCGGCCGCCACCTCCTCGAAGAAGTAGAGCAGCGCGCAGACCAGCCAGGTGGACGCGGCGATGAAGAGGGCCCGGAAGAAGAAGTCGACCAGTCGTTCGATCTCCTCGGAGGTCTGCAGGAACAGCGTGTGAACGGTCCAGATCGCGCCCACCAGCAGCGTCAACCGGAACGACACCCTGACCAGGCCGACCAGCGTGCGCGCCCAGGCTTCCTTGCGGCCCACCACCCGGAAGACCAGGGCGAGGATCGCTGTGAGCGCCACCGCGGCCACGACCGCGACCGCCAGGGCGACGAGGTAGTCGGTCTGGATGAATCCCTCGAGGTCTGGCACGGCGTTCCTTCCTGCCGGGGCGGGTCCGGCGAAGCCACGGTTCCTTCAATCGTGCCAGATTCCGTGGCCGCACCGGGGCTGCCCCGATGAACGCCTAGTGGAAGAAGTGGCGCTCCCCGGTGAAGTACATGCTGACGCCGGCATCCGCGGCCGCCTGGATGACCTCGGCGTCACGCACGGAGCCGCCGGGCTGCACAACGGCGGTGACGCCCGCGTCGAGCAACACCTGCAGGCCGTCCGCGAACGGGAAGAACGCGTCCGAGGCCGCGACCGAGCCGGCCGCCCGGTCGCCGGCGCGCAGCACCGCGAGGTGGCAGGAGTCGACCCGGTTGACCTGGCCCATTCCGACGCCGACGGATGCCCCGCCGCGCGCCAGCAGGATGGCGTTCGACTTCACGGAGCGGCAGGCCTTCCACGCAAACTCGAGGTCCGCCCGGGTGGCCGCGTCGACCTCGTCGCCGGCCGCGAGGGCCCAGGTCGACGAGTCGAGGTTGTCGAACGTGTCGGACTCCTGTACGAGCAGGCCGCCGGAGATCTGACGCAGTTCGAGCGAGGATCGGTGGTAGTCAACCGGAAGCTCGAGTAGGCGGATGTTCTTCTTGGCGCTGAGCAGCTCGAACGCGGCCGGCTCGAAACCCGGGGCGACGAGCACCTCGGTGAAGATCTGACTGACGGTCTCGGCCATGCCGAGGGTGACCGTGCGGTTGGCCGCGATGACGCCGCCGAACGCGGAGATCGGGTCGCAGTCGTGCGCGCGGTGGTGCGCGGAGGCGATCGCGTCGGGCGCCTTGGGGTTGGCGACGGCGATGCCGCAGGGGTTGGCGTGCTTGATGATGGCGACGGCCGGTGCGACGAAGTCGTAGGCGGCGCGCACGGCGGCATCCGCGTCGACGTAATTGTTGTACGACATCTCCTTGCCGTGGCGCTGCACGGCCTGCGCGATGCCTTGGCCGCCCTCGCCGAGGTAGAGGGCCGCGGCCTGGTGCGAGTTCTCGCCGTAGCGGAGCACCGCACTGCGGGTGGCCTCGATGACGAGGTTCTCGGGGAACGGCATCTCCTCGGAGAGGGCGTCGCCGATCACGGCGTCAAACTCCTCGAGGATCTCCTCGTCGAGGGCCGCGGCGTCGTCCTGCCACTGGTCGTAGACATTCTCCGTGAACCAGGCGGAGACGCTCAGGTCGTAGCCGGCGGTGTGCTCGAAAGCGAGCGAGGCCAGCTTCTGGCGCAGCGTCAGTGGGGTGCCGCCGGCCTCGACGGCTGCGATGATCTCGTCATAGTTGTCGGGGTCCACCACGATGGCGACGTTGGCGTGGTTCTTGGCCGCAGCGCGCACGAGGGCCGGGCCGCCGATGTCGATCTGCTCGATCACGTCGGCCGGGACCGCACCCGACAGGGCGGTCTCGACAAACGGGTACAGGTTCACGACGACGAGCTGGAATGCGGCGATGCCGAGGTCGGCGAGCTGCGCCTCGTGCGCCTCGAGGCGCAGGTCGGCGAGGATACCGGCGTGCACTCCCGGGTGCAGGGTCTTGACCCGGCCGTCGAGGGATTCGGGGAAGCCGGTGATGGCGGAGACATCCGTCACGTTGTGGCCGGCGGCGCGGATGAAGGCGGCCGTCGAACCGGTCGATACGATTTCGACGCCGGTCGCCGCGAGAGCTGCGGCCAAATCGACCAGACCCGTCTTGTCGCTCACCGAGATGAGGGCGCGCTGTACGGGCACGACGTCGCGGTGGCGGTACAGGCTCGGGGCGTTAGTGGGACCGCTCATATGTGGGGATGCTCCTTGAGATCGACGTGTCCGTTGGCGATATCGAGCACGGCCTGCACCAGCAGGCGACGCTCGACGATTTTGATGCGGTCGTGCAGGGATGCCTGGGTGTCACCGTGCAGCACCGGCACCCGTTCCTGCGCGATGATCGTTCCGTCGTCGACGCCGGTGTCGACCACGATCAGACTGGCGCCGCTTTCGGCGACCCCGGCGGCGAGCGCGTCACGCACCCCGTGCGCCCCGGGGAATTCGGGCAGGTAGGCCGGATGCGTGTTGAGCAGGTTCGGGGACAGCGCCGCCACCACCCGGGGCGGCAGCAGGCGCATGAAGCCGCTGAGCACGATGAGGTCGGCGTCCCACTGCTGGATCTGCGCGAGGAGCTCGTCGCCCCAGGCCTCCCGGGACGGATGCGACGTGTACGGCACCGTGAACGTGGAGATGCCGTATTCCTCGCCGAGCACCAGCCCGTCGGCGTCCCGGTCGGAGCCGATGGCCACCACGCGGGCCGGGTATTCGGCGTCGCGGCAGGCCTCGAGCAGGGAGCGAAGGTTGGATCCCCCGCCGGAGATCAGTACGACCAAGTTCAGCACGGGAGAAGCCTACCGGCGAGGGAGCGCGTCGCGCAGCCGGCCGAGGAGACGACCGACCCCGGTAGCCCCACTGCGCGCGGCACGTGACGCGGTTCCCGGCTTGGTTCCCGGCTTCGTTCCCGGCAATCCGCCCGTCGCACCGCGTCCGGAGCCGTTCGCGCCGACCGGGGGCGCGGGAGTCAGGAGACCGAGGCAGGCCGCGATGCCGACCTCGAGCGCGACCAACGCCCCGACCAGCAGCGGGTTCGGACCGACCTCGACAAGACGGCCCGGGCCGAGAGCTCCGCCCGACCACCAGGCCAGCAGCCCGAGCAGCACACCGGCGACGAACCCGGCGCCGAGGCCCGTGAGGAGCCGTTCCGTGACGGAAGGAGGGACATCCGCGGTCGCCCGCTGCCTCAGGATGACGGCGGCGAGGAAACCGACCAGCAGCGGCACGAGCAGGCCGACGAACCCGAACGCCAGGCTGCCCTGCGGCAGCACGCCGAGGATCGGCAGGCCCGGTACGGCGCCGAGCGAGGTGCCGACCGGGGACACGCTGGTGCCCACGCCTACCGCGATGCCCGGTCCGGCAAACCAGGCCGCGGCCCAGATGACCAGGTTCGGGATCAGCGCCAGCTGCAGGAGTGTGAGCGCGATGCCGCCCAGGACGCCGGCCTGCACGGTCTCGTAGAGTCCGATGATGGTGGCGTAGCTGGTTAGGATCAGCACGAAAACGGTGATCCCGGAGACGAAGAGGATACCGGCGGCCGCGGCCGTTCCGCTCCGCAGCGCCGCGGCGGCGCCCGCGCGCACCGCTACCGGGAGCAGGCCGGCTGCGGCACCCGTGCTGCTGGTGTAGCTGCTGGTGTTGGTGCTGGGGCCATTGAGGCCGTGGACGGTCTTGCCGGCGCTGTCGGCACTGCTGCCGGCTGCGCCGCGGCCCGCGCCCCGGACGACTCCCGGGAGGCGGCCGGGCAGCCCGGGGATGCTGCCGATCAGGTGGCCCAGCTGACCCTGGGCGGCGCCGATCAGAACGCCGGCGGCGAAGATGAGCGGGGGCAGAACCAGACCCTGTACCGTCTGGGGGCGCACGGCATCCGTGCCGGCCGACAGCACGAGCAGAGCGGTCAGCAGTGCGTAGCCGGCGATGGCGCCCGTCACCCCGACCCAGCGGTAGGGGGTTTCCGCCGCCCGGCGGCCGGTGCGCAAGCCGAAGAGCACCGCCATCAGCGCGAAGCCCAGCAGTGCGATCGTGATCGGGAACGCGGCGTCCGAGCCGGGCAGGTTCAGGGCGGCGACGAGGGTCGGGTCGAGTTGGACGACCAGGTCGACGCCGTTGCCGACGAGCCAGACGTCGACCGCGGCACGCCAGAACACGAGCCAGTTGACGGCCATGTCGAACTGCGTGGCCCACAGAACCGTGAGCGGAACGAGCGCGATGCCGACCCCGATGGCTACGACAATGAGCGCGTCGAACGCGGCGAGCAGGGCGGTCGTTAAGCGTTTCATCCGATCGGAGCCTACCGTTTCCGCCGCCCCGGCACCCCTGCCCCCGCCGCGGGCTGACGATTTCGACGGAGATTTTGCTCGATCCAGGTTGAAACGGATGTTTCCGAGCCGGTTGTGACCAAAATCGCCGTCGAATTCGTTCGGGCTACGGGCACGGCAGAGGCACGGCAGGCAGGCTCGCCGGCCGCGGACGACGACGAGACGGGGCCCGCCTGGTGAGGCGGGCCCCGTCGTTCGGTGCCGGTGCAACGATGCCGGTTACAGCGCCGCGAGAACCTCACGCAGCAGGGTGGCGGTCTCGCTCGGCGTCTTGCCGACCTTGACCCCGGCGGCCTCGAGGGCCTCCTTCTTGCCCTGGGCGGTTCCGGCCCCGTTGGAGACGATGGCGCCGGCGTGGCCCATGGTCTTGCCCTCGGGGGCGGTGAAGCCGGCTACGTAGCCGACGACGGGCTTGGTGACGTGGGCCTTGATGTACTCGGCCGCCTTCTCCTCGGCGTCACCGCCGATCTCACCGATCATGACGATGGCGAGCGTCTCGGGGTCAGCCTCGAACGCCTCGAGCGCGTCAATGTGCGTTGTGCCGATGATGGGATCGCCGCCGATGCCGATGGCGGTGGAGAAGCCGAGGTCGCGCAGTTCGTACATCATCTGGTAGGTCAGGGTGCCCGACTTGGAGACGAGGCCGACCGGGCCCTTGCCGGTGATGTTCGCCGGTGTGATGCCCACGAGCGCCTCACCGGGGGTGATGATGCCGGGGCAGTTCGGACCGATGATGCGGGTCTTGTTGCCCTTGGCGTTGTTGTAGGCCCAGAACTCGGCCGAGTCCTGCACGGGCACACCCTCGGTGATGATGACGAGCAGCGGGATGCCGGCGTCGATGGCCTCGATGACGGCGTCCTTGGTGAAGGCCGGCGGCACGAACGCGATGGAGACATCCGCGCCCGTCTTTTCGATGGCCTCGGCAACCGTGCCGAACACGGGCAGCTCGACGCTGCCGTGCACGACGGTGGTGCCGGCCTTGCGAGCATTCACGCCGCCGACGACCTGGGTGCCGGCCCGCAGCATGAGGGCGGTGTGCTTGGTGCCCTCACCTCCGGTGATGCCCTGCACGATGACCTTGGAGTCCTTGTTGAGGAAGATTGACATGTTCGAAAATCCCTTACTTCGCGGCGTGGGCGAGTTCGGCGGCCTTGGCGGCACCCTCGTCCATGGTGGCGGCCAGTGTGACGAGCGGGTGGTTGGCCTCGGTGAGGATGCGACGGCCTTCCTCGACGTTGTTGCCGTCGAGGCGCACAACGAGCGGCTTGTTGGCGGCACTGCCCAGTTCGGCGAGCGCGCCCACGATGCCCTTGGCCACCGCGTCACAGGCGGTGATGCCGCCGAAGACGTTGACGAACACGGCCTTGACCTGCGGGTCACCGAGGATGACGTCGAGGCCGGCGGCCATGACCTCGGCGGATGCTCCGCCCCCGATATCGAGGAAATTGGCAGGCTTGACGCCGCCGTGGTTTTCGCCGGCGTAGGCGACGACGTCCAGGGTGCTCATCACGAGTCCGGCGCCGTTGCCGATGATGCCCACTTCGCCGTCGAGCTTGACGTAGTTGAGGTCGTTCTCCTTGGCCTTCGCCTCGAGTGGGTCGGCAGCGGCCGCGTCTTCGAGGAGGGCGTGTCTCGGGTGGCGGAAGCCGGCGTTTTCGTCGATCGTGACCTTGCCGTCGAGGGCGATGACGTCGCCCTCTTCGGTCAGCACAAGCGGGTTGACCTCGACCAGGGTCGCGTCCTCACCCGTGAATACGTTGTAGAGCTGCACGAAGACGGGTGCGACCTTGTCGACGAGGTCGGCCGGGAACTTCGCGTCGACCGCGATCTGACGGGCCGTGTCCAGGTCGATCCCGGCAATCGGGTCGATGGCCGTGTAGGCGAGCGCTTCGGGCTTCTCGACAGCGAGAACCTCGATCTCCACGCCACCCTCGTAGCTCGCGAGCGAGAGGTAGGAGCGGTTGGTGCGGTCCAGCAGCACGGAGAAGTAGAACTCCTGCGCAATGCGGGCTCCGCCGGCCACCATGACCCGGTTGACGGTGTGGCCCTTGATGTCGAGTCCGAGGATGGCCCGCCCGGCGGCTTCAGCGTCGTCGGGGGTCTTCGCCACCTTCACGCCGCCGGCTTTGCCGCGGCCGCCGACCTTGACCTGGGCCTTGACGACAACAACGCCGCCCAACTTCTCGGCCGCGGCACGCACCTCCTCCGGAGTGTCCGCGATGATGCCCGGCAGAACCGGGACTCCATACTGTTCAAACAGGTCTCGTGCCTGATATTCGTAAAGATCCACGCTGCTCTTCCAATCCGCGTCGTAGCGTTCCTGCAAGGTCTTGAGGGGCAAGGGCACGGATGACCGCGCCGCAGATAGCTCGACATCAAGACATACGTACCATTTGAAACTCTATCGGTCCCCGCGGACATCGCGAACACGCCGTGCGCCGCACGTCGGTCGCCGTGAAGTTGCCGCCGTGAGGCAAGCCAGTCCTTGCTGGCGCGGCACGCATCCGCCTGCTTGGATTCAGTCATGACTGAACCCGAACACGGCGTCGATCCCCACTCCGCCGACCATGCCTCGCGCCTGAACTGGCTGCGGGCCGGCGTGCTCGGAGCCAACGACGGCATCGTGTCGGTGGCGGCCCTGGTGGTCGGCGTCGCGGCGGCGACCACGGATGCCTCGGCGATCCTGATCGCGGGCGTCGCCGCCCTGCTCGCCGGCGCGATCTCGATGGCCCTGGGCGAGTACGTCTCGGTGAGCAGCCAGCGCGACACCGAGCGCGCTTTGATCGCCAAGGAGACCTGGGAACTCGAGAACATGCCCGAGCAGGAGCTCGCCGAACTGGCCGACCTTTACCAGGCCAAGGGGCTCACCCCACGGACGGCGAAGCAGGTGGCACTCGAGCTGACCGCACACGACGCCCTCGCCGCGCACCTCGAAGTGGAACTCCACATCGGCGCCGACGAGCTGTCGAACCCGTGGCACGCCGCCTACGCCTCCGCCATCGCGTTCACGGTCGGCGCGATCCTGCCGCTGCTGGCGGTGCTGCTGCCGCCGCCCGAGTGGCGCCTGCCGGCCACCTTTTTCGCCGTCGCGATCGCCCTGGTCATCACCGGCTGGCTGAGCTCCTACCTCGGCGGCAGTCCGAAAGCCCGCGCGATCTCCCGTGTGCTCGTCGGCGGCCTGCTCGCGCTCGGAGTCACCTGGGCGATCGGCTCCCTGCTCGGCACCGCGGTCTGATCGGCACCGCGGTCTGACCCTCCGGGCCCCCGTAGGCTGCAGACATGGCAATCCAGCAGAACAGTCGGTCCGGTCTCCTCCTTGCGGCGGGGCTCGACGCCGCCCTGGTGCTGGTCTTCGTGCTGATCGGCCGGGCCAGCCACCAAGAGGAGATCCTCGGCACCCTGATCACCGGGCTGCCCTTCCTTGGCGGTCTCCTCGTGGGCTGGCTCATCATGCGCGCCTGGCGCAGCCCGCAGAAGATCGTCTGGACGGGTACCGGAATTTGGCTCTTCGCCGTCGGCGTCGGGATGCTGCTGCGCACCGTGAGCGGGCAGGGTACGGAGTTCAGCTTCGTCGTCGTGGCGACCGTCGTGCTCGGGGTGTTCCTGCTCGGCTGGCGCGGGCTCGCGGTGTTCCTCCGCCACCGGCAGGCTCGCACCCGCGCCGTCGCGTAGCCGCGCCGACGCACGTACGCTCGCCGAACGGTGAGCAGAGCTCCTCTCCCCACGGCCCACAGGGTGAGAATCTCCGTCGAATTGATTCGCCGCGGGCACGGCGCCCCTCTGGGGGTGATCGGCGCCCACGCGGTGCGGTCGGCTCTGATCTTCCGAGAGCGACAGAACCAATCCGTTCGTCGTGGCCGGCTACTCCCGGGGTCCGGGCTCGCCGGGCTCCTCGGTTTCCCGGTCGTCGTCCTCATCGTCAAGTCCAACCGGGCGCTGGTCGGCGTCGATCATCCACTCCGCATCGCCGTCCTCGGCGAGCGGCGCATCCTCGTCGAGGGTCAGTTCGATGTCATCGATCTCGCGGTCTTCGTCGAGTCCGTCGCTCGCCGCGTCCGCTCGCCGCGGCGAGAGTCCGTCCGGGTTGCTCGCCATGATGACACCTCCAGCTCGATGGGAGCCGCCCCGTTTGGGCATCCCCGCGGCGGCAACGCTACGCTCCCGAGCCGCAAGCGACAAGGAAGGGCGTCATGGCAGGGCGACAGGCCCCGCGCCCGCGAGCCCGGTCAGGCCGACGCCGCCCGCAGGCCCGGCGTGGCCAGCAGCGAACCGTCGCGCAGCACCGCCAGCACATCCGCGGTCACGATGTCCCGGGCGAAGACGGTGACCTGGCGGTAGGCCAGCGCGTAGCCCACGATCACAAGCCCGGCGTGCGCGAGGATCAGGGAGAGCGCCGGCTTGCCGAACGACTGGTGCAGGGCCATGGCACTGTCGTGGCCGAAGGCCCGAAGCGCCGCCATCAGCCAGGAGCAGGGCGATGACGAGGGCGACGGAGAGACGGTACAGAGAACCTGCAGGGTGTCGGCCAGCCGCATCCGGTGCCGGTATTCGGGGCGCACGCGCGGCGCGGGAGCAGTGCGCCGCCGCGGCGGGGTGGTGCGGATGTCGATGCTCATGCGAAGAGCCTCGCGAGCGTACCCATCGACGGGCTATCGAAATGCTGGGAGCAACCTGTGCAATTCCTACGCGTTCAGGGGTGGACGCTGTCCACCGAGCCGACGCGAACGCTGCCGGGCGAGGCCGCGCGCCACGAGCACGATCAGCACCGCGACCACGCCGCCGAGCGCGGTTTCCGCCACCCGGTCGACCAGCAGCGTCGGCACGGCGACCGGGTCGGCCAGGTGAGCCACGGTCAGGGCCAGCGGGGTGACGAACAGCAGGGCGGCGCCGTAGTGCCTGCCGATCAGGATTTCCGCGCCGAACTGGCCGATCGCGATCACCGCGATCAACACCCAGACGGATGGCCCGGGCAGCAGCACGAGGGCGGTCACCGCCACCCCGAGCGCGGTACCGATGATGCGGTGCACCGCCCGGGAGATGGAGTGCGCGGCGCGGGGCGGCGGGAGCACGGCGACCACGCTCACCACTGCCCAGTAGGGGTGCCCGATGCCCACGAAGAGGGCGAGCCCTCCGGCCAGCAGTACGCCGACCAGGTTCTGCAGGATGGTGAGCCACACCTGGACGTCGCGGAACGCGGCCGGTCGCAGCAGCGGCGTGCGCGGCAGTTCCTTGAACAGGTCGCCGGAGCGGTCGCCGGCCAGGCGCCGAAACGCCCAGCCGGACATGGTGAGCAGCCAGGCCAGTGCGGCGCTCGCCACTGCCACCAGCAGGCGCGGCAGCATCTCGTCGACCGGCGCGGGCACTTGCGCACAGACCAGGTAGGCGAAGACGAAGAAGATCGGCGTGCCGGGGAACAAGCCATACGTCGATGCCAGCAGGATCCCCGCCGTGATCACGAGCAGAAGCCCGAGCACCAGGGCCGGCAGGGTTGCCTCGGCCACGCTCATCACGAGCCCGGCAGCGACGCTGACCAGCAGAAAGACCGCGGCGACGCTGACCGTGCGCGCGCGAATCCGGTACGGCTCGCTCCGGCCGTAGAGCGACGTCATCGCCCCGAACGACGCGTAGGCGGCCCAGTCGATCCGGCCCAGCAGAACGAGCACGACGAGTGGCACGACCACGGCGATGCTGGCCCGGGATGCCACCTCGAGGTCGAGGGCGCGCACCGATTTCACGCGTTCGAGCAGGGTCTCCGGTCTGCCCGGTTCCGGCGCGCCGGGGCCTGCGGCACGCGGCTCCGCCACTAGAGCTTCTCGATCGGCGCGATCTTGATCAGAAGCTTCTTTGCGCCCGCCGTGTCGAACTGGACGTGCGCGATGCGCTTGGTGCCGTCACCGGTGACCTGGTTGACGCGGCCGTCGCCGAAATCGACGTGACGGATGCGGTCGCCCTGCATCAGGGTGAGGTCACCGTTGTCGCGCACCTGGCTCGGCACCCGGCTGGCCCATTCGGTCTTCTTCTTCGGCGCGGGCGGCAGCGCCTGCGGGTCACCGCGCCCCGCGAACCCGCCGCCGAAGCCGTCGCGTCTCGCGTTCAGCGCCCGAGGCTGGGTGCCGCCGCGGGAGTTCGCCATGCCCGGGGACTGCTTCCAGTCGATCAGGTCGACGGGGATCTCCTGCAGGTAGCGGCTGGGCATGGCCACGTTGATGTCACCGAACTGGGCCCGGGTCATCGCCAGGGAGAGGTAGAGCCTCTGGCGGGCGCGGGTGATGCCCACGTAGAACAGGCGCCGCTCCTCGGCGGGCCCGCCGGGCTCGTTGGCCGACATCTGGTGGGGCAGCAGGCCCTCCTCCACGCCGGTCAGGAACACGGCCTCGTATTCGAGTCCCTTCGCCGTGTGCAGGGTCATCAGGGACACCGTTCCGGAGGCGTCGTCGAGGTCGTCGGCGGCGGCGACCAGGGACACCTGGGTGAGGAAGTCGACCAGCCCCGAGTCGGGGTTCTCCTTGTTGAAGTCCTTGGTTTGGGCGACGAGTTCCTCGATGTTCTCGGCGCGCGCCTCGTCTTGCGGGTCGCGGCTGCCTCGCAGCAGGCTGAGCAGTCCGCTGCCGTCGAGCAGGAAGGTGAGCAGCTCGGACACGTTCGCCGTGCCGGCCGGGTTCTCCGGGTCGAGCTTCAGTGCCGCCTCGTCGAGCAGGGTTGCCAGCTTCAGGATGGCCCCGGTCACCTTGGGGCCGAGGCCCAGCGATGCGCAGTCGCGCATCGACTGCCGGAAGCTGATCTGGTTCGCCTCCGCGAAGCTCGCCAGCGCCGTCTCGGTGGCCGGGCCGATCCCGCGCTTGGGGGTGTTCAGGATGCGACGCAGCGCCAGTTCGTCGTTCGGGTTCGCGACGGCGATCAGGTACGCCAGCGCATCCTTGATCTCAGCCCGCTCGTAGAACTTGGTGCCGCCGACGACCCGGTAGGGCACCGCGGAGCGCACCAGGATTTCTTCAAGCGCACGGGTCTGCGCGTTGGTGCGGTAGAACACGGCCATGTCGCGGTAGGCCATGCCGGCGCGGTGCAGCACCTCGATCTCGTCGGAGACGAACTGGGCCTCGTCGTGACCGGAATAGGCCGTGTAGCCGACGATCTTCTCGCCGTCGCCGCCCGCGCTCCACAGTTTCTTGTCTGTGCGGTCGAAGTTGTGGCCGATCACCGCGTTGGCGGCCGAGAGGATGTTCTGGGTCGAGCGGTAGTTCTGCTCGAGCAGGATCACCCTGGTGCCCGGGAAGTCGCGCTCGAACTCGCTGATGTTGCGGGTGTCCGCGCCGCGGAAGGCGTAGATCGACTGGTCAGAGTCGCCGACCACGGTGAGCGAGGCTCCCGGGATGCCGCCGGAGGCGTCGCGCAGGTTGCGCACGTGCACACCGGTCGCCTCCATCTCCTCGGCCAGATCGGGCTCGACGGGACGGGTCAGCTCGCGCACGAGCGAGTACTGCGCGTGGTTGGTGTCCTGGTATTCGTCGACCAGGATGTGGCGGAACCGTCGCCGATAAAGGGCCGCGACCTTCGGGAACGCGCGGAACAGGTAGACCGTCTCGCCGATCAGGTCGTCGAAGTCGAGGGCGTTGGCCGCGCGCAGCCGATGGGTGTACTGCCGGAAGATCTCGACGAACATGACCTCCTGCGGGTCGCTCATGTTCGCGTTGCGGGCGTAGGAGTCGGCGTCCGCGAGCTCGTTCTTGAGCTTGGAGATCTTCGCAGACGCATTGCCGGGCGTGAAGCCGAGCGTGTCGGCGTCGAGTGCCTTGATGATGCGCTTGAGCGTCACCTTGGTGTCGGCCGAGTCATAGATGCTGAACGTGGCGGAGAGGCCCGCGCTTTCCGCTTCGCGGCGCAGGATGCGCACGCAGGAGGAATGGAAGGTGCTGATCCACATGCCGTCGGCCCCCTGGCCGAGGATCGCCCGCACCCGCTCGCGCATCTCCGCCGCGGCCTTGTTGGTGAAGGTGATGGCGAGGATCTGGCTCGGCCAGGCCTCGCGGCTCTCCAGCAGGCTGGCGATGCGGCGGGTGAGCACGCTGGTCTTCCCGGAGCCGGCGCCCGCGATGATCAGCAGCGCCGGTCCGCGGTACAGCACGGCCTCGCGTTGCTGGGGGTTGAGCCCTTCGAGCAGCGGACTCTCTCGGTCGCGCGGAGCCGCTCCGTCCAGGATGATGGGCACCGCGGAGGGAACCTGGCGGGCGGGCGGGTGATCCGGGTCGAAGAGGGTCGTCATATCGCTCCCAATTCTACGTGCTGCGTCTGACACCGCCCCGGTGCGGCGCAGCGCCTCGGTCAGTCCTCCGCGGCCAGCTCGTCCCGAATGAGCACCGCCAGGTCGGGGTGATCGGCGAAGACCCCGTCGATCCCGGTGCCGAGGATGGTGCGGAACTCGGCCTGCCAGTTTCCGAAGTCGGCCCGAAGCCGCCCACGGCGGAACGTCTTCGCAAGGTACCGGTTCTCCGGGCGCAGCGTCCAGCAGTAGATCTCCAGGTCCGCGGCGTGCGCGGCGTCGACCAGGTCGGAGGCGCCGGAGACGTGACCGTCGGCATCCGTGGCGAGGATGAGCGATTTGGGCACGCTGATCCCGTCGACCGTGCCGCTCATTCCGTAGAGCCCGGTGTCGGAGAGGTAGTCGGCGTAGTGGGGCGCTTTCGGCCCGAGCAGCGCGACCTCGTCGAAGGGTTTGCCGCGCGCCTCGAGCAGGAAGACACGCTTGCCGTAGATGCCGCGCGCGTAGATCTTGTCGAGGAGGCTGCGCTCGAAGCTCTCGATGGTGAGGCGGCCGTCGCCGGCGTTCCAACCGGCGTCGTTGACCTCGGCGGCGAACAGCTCGTCGAGCGGAAGCCCGATCGACTCGAAGTAGGTGGCGTGCTTGAGCTCGGCGACGACGCCGATGGGCCGGCGCGCCCGTCCGGAGACCCGGTCCATCAGCTTGAACACGTCCCGCAGGCGCAGCAGGGGGAACCGGCCGTCGAAGGTGGCGCTTGCCTTCCGAACCTCGGGCAGGCGCTCCCGCGCGCGCAGGGTGCGCAGCTCGGCCCAGGTGAAGTCCTCGGTGAACCAGCCGGTGAGCCGGATGCCGTCGATCACCTTGGTCGCCCGGCGGCCGGCGAACTCGGGGTGCGCTGCGACATCTGTCGTCGCCCCGATCTCGTTCTCGTGGCGCACCACCAGGACGCCGTCGCGGGTGGCGACGATGTCAGGCTCGACCGCGTCCGCGCCGAGAGCGACGGCCAGTTCGTAGGCGGAACGGGTGTGCTCTGGCCGGTAACCGCTCGCCCCGCGGTGACCGATCACAATCGGCTGCATTTGCCAACCCTACGCGTGCAACTGCCAGAATCGAGGCGATGACACCCTGGACCGTTCCACCGACCCGCCTGCACCGGTGGGGCAGCTACCGCGCCCGATACCTGACCGGACTGACGCTGGTCGTGCTCGGGGTGCTCGCCACGAACTTCACCAGCACCTACAGCCTGTTCTTCCTGGCCATTGGCCCGCCCCTGCACGTGCTGGGCTGGCTGATTCTGCCTGGGGCCCTGTGGCGGCGGCTCACGGTTCTGGTTCCGGCCCTGCTGTGCAGCATCCTGCTGCTGGGCGGCGCCCACTTCAATGGTGTCTTCGCCGTGTTTCTGGCCTGCTGGTTGCTCGTGCGGCACCGCCCGTGGCTGAGCTATCTCGCTCTGATCCCGTCGATCACGATGAGTTTCCTGCTCAAGGACGCGCTGAACAATTACGACCAGAACTGGGTGGGCTATCTGGTCGGTTTCATCACCACGGCGGCCGCCTCCTGGCTCGCCTGGTGGCTGGCCGGCTGGTCGGCGGGGCGCCGCCCCCGGTCACCGCGAACCACGGGCGCCAAATTGGGCGGATCCCCAGCAGATCTGCATAGAATCTAGGAACTGGTCAGCACCTACCGGTGTTGGCTCCGCTACCTACCCACTTGATTGTGAGCTACGGCAACCATGGCATCTTCCAACCCCGCGTTCTCCCGAAACGCCGCGTTCGGCGCTCCAGGCGCCACTGCCGGCGGCAAGGTGCTCTCCGACAGCGACCTGCAGAGCATGTTCAATGCTCCCTCGGCCGGCTCGCAGGAAACCGACCGGATGAGCTACGACGACACCATCCGCAAGACGGTGCTCAGCTTCGCCCTGCTGCTGGTGACCGCCGCCATCGGTTGGCTCGTCACCCCGGTGACGATGCTGCCGCTGATCGTCGGTGCGATCGCGGGTCTGGTCCTCGGACTGGTCAACGCGTTCAAAAAGGAGCCGTCGCCGCCCCTGATCCTCGCGTACGCCGCGGCCCAGGGCCTCTTCGTCGGTGGCATCTCGATCGTCTTCGAGCAGATCTACCCGGGTGTCGTCACCCAGGCCGTGCTCGCCACGCTCGTCGTCGTCGGTGTCACGCTGGCCCTCTTCGCCAGCGGCAAGATCCGCGCCTCCAAGAAGGCCACCAAGGTCTTCATGATCGCCATGATCGGCTACGGCGTGTTCTCGCTGATCAACTTCGGCATGATGGTCTTCGGCGCCACCGACAACGCGTTCGGTCTCCGCAGCGCCGAGATCTTCGGCATCCCGATCGGCCTCCTGATCGGCGTTCTCGCCGTGATCATGGCCGCGTACTCGCTGGTGCTCGACTTCGACTTCATCCAGCGCGGCGTCAACAACCGCATCCCCCGCAAGTACGGCTGGACCGGCGCCTTCGGCATCATGCTCACCGTCGTCTGGCTCTACGTCGAGATGCTCCGCATCTTCGCCATCGCCCGCGAGTAGCACACCACCCCGCACGCAGAAGGGCCGCCCCATCGGGGCGGCCCTTTCGTCGTCCTCCCCCCACAGTTGCTTCTCCCTCAGCGACCGCGAAGCGGGGAGCGGGCGTGTCGCGGGGTGCCGGGTTATGGGCGGCGGAGCGACACGCCCACTCCCCGCGTCACAACCGGGAGCATTCCCCTACTCCCATTCGATGGTCCCCGGCGGCTTGGACGTGACGTCGAGCACGACGCGGTTCACCCCGTCCACCTCGTTCGTGATCCGGTTCGAGATCCGCGCCAGCAGGTCGTACGGCAGGCGGGTCCAGTCGGCCGTCATGGCGTCTTCCGACGACACCGGGCGCAACACGATCGGGTGACCGTAGGTGCGGCCGTCTCCCTGCACGCCCACGGACCGCACGTCGGCGAGCAGCACCACCGGGCACTGCCAGATCTCACGGTCGAGGCCCGCGGCGCTCAGCTCGGCGCGCACGATCGCATCCGCGTGGCGAAGCAGGTCGAGCCGGTCCTGGGTGATCGAGCCCACGATGCGGATGCCGAGGCCGGGCCCGGGGAACGGCTGGCGCTGCACGATCTCGGCCGGCAGTCCCAGCTCGGCGCCGATCGCGCGCACTTCGTCTTTGAACAGGGTGCGCAGCGGTTCGATCAATTCGAACTGCAGGTCTTCCGGCAGGCCCCCGACGTTGTGGTGGCTCTTGATGTTGGCGGTGCCGCTGCCGCCGCCGGACTCGACGACGTCTGGGTACAGGGTGCCCTGCACGAGGAAGCGGATCGGGTCTTCATTCGTTGCCGCCGCTTCCCTGATCAATTCGGCCTGAGCCTGCTCGAAGGTTCGGATGAACTCACGACCGATGATCTTGCGCTTGGTCTCCGGGTCGCTGACGCCCTCCAACGCGGTCAGGAACTGCTCACGCACATCGACGGTGACCAGACGCACGCCGGTGGCCTTGACGAAGTCTTCCTCGACCTGACGGCGCTCGTCCTGGCGGAGCAGGCCGTGGTCGACGAACACGCAGACGAGCTGGTCGCCGATGGCCTTGTGCACGAGCGCAGCGGCCACGGCGGAATCGACTCCGCCGGAGAGCCCGCAGATGACCTTGCCGGTGCCGACCTGGGCCTGGATGCGGGCCACCTGTTCGGCGATGACGTTGCCGCTGTTCCATTCGGCGGGGATGCCGGCGGCGCGGTGCAGGAAGTTCTCGAGCACCTTCTGGCCGAATTCGGAATGCTTGACCTCGGGGTGCCACTGCACGCCGTAGAGCCGGCGCGTATCGTTCGCGAAGGCGGCGACCGGGGTGGAGCTCGTGGACGCGAGCACCGAGAAGCCGGCGGGGGCCTTCGACACGGAGTCACCGTGGCTCATCCACGCCGTCTGCTCGGCCGGCTGCCCGGCCAGCAGCGCGTTGCCGCTGTCGGTGACTCTGACCGGGGTCGCGCCGTACTCGCTCAGGCCAGTGCGGGTCACCTCGCCGCCAAGGGTCGTGGCCATCACCTGAAAGCCGTAGCAGATGCCCAGGATCGGGATACCCAGGTCGAAGATGGCCGGGTCGAAGGTGGGGGCGCCCTCGGCGTAGACGCTGGACGGCCCGCCGCTGAGCACGATGCCGAGCGGGTTCTTCTCCGCGACCTCGGCCGCGGTGATCGAGTGGGCCACGATCTCGGAGTAGACGGATGCCTCGCGCACCCGGCGCGCGATCAGCTGCGCGTACTGGGCCCCGAAGTCGACCACCAGAACGGGGCGGGCGCCGGTCGAGGCGCTCACAGCGGCGCTCACGAGCGGGCCTCGGCCCCAGCGGCAGCGGCAGCGGCAGCGGCAGACGAGTCGGCGTGCGTCGCCAGGAAGGCGTTGACCTCGCGCGCGACGCGAACCTCGAGGAAGAAGGACAGGGTAGGAATGATGCCTCCGAGTGCGATCAGCAGAAACTTGGGGAATGACCAACGCATCAGGCTCCAGAGCTGGAAGTCACTGAACAGGTAGAGCACGTACAGCCAGCCGTGCACGATCAGGATGCCGGTGCTCAGGTTGAATGCGGTCACCGAGTCCCGGGCGACGAGGGCGATGATCCCGTTCGGGCCGCCGACTTCGATTTCGAGCTGCAGCACGAACTTCAGGAAGACCTCGACGCAGAGCAGCAGCAGGAAGACACCGGTGATGACCGAGGAGACCTTGTAGAGCCGGAGCGCAGCGGGGATTTTGGGGATGTCGGCAGGCTTGGGGTCAAGTGGCATAGGCCAATTCTAGACGGCCTCCGCCGCGTCGATAGCGGCCTGCTCCTGCTGACGCTCCCAGTCGTCCCGAACCAGGCGGTACCAGAGGAACACCGCGAACCCGGCGAAGACTGCCCATTCGAGGGCGTAGAAGATGTTCAGCCAGTTGACCGATGCGTCGTTGCCGGGCACGGGCGAGTCGATCACGGTGAGGTTCGCGGCAGCATCCGTGTCGACGATGTAGCCGGCGTAGACGGACTGGTCGGTGAAGTCTGCCCACCGGTTGATCAGCGCGGCGGTGGAGACCGTGGTCTGGGTGCGCGGGTCGCTGTCCTCGTCCGGCACGACGGGAGCCTCGGAGGGAACGAAGCGGCCGGTCACGGTCTGCTGCTGCGCGGCCTGCGCCGAGAGCGCCTCGATCGCCGACCTGGCCTCCTCCTCGGTGGCGGCCCAGCCGCGAGCCACGGCGATGGTGGAGACGGGCACGGATGCCGTTTCCACCGTCGACAAGCGGCTCACCACCCAGAAACCGCTGTCGCCCCCGTTGAGGCGTTCGCTGATCAGCACGTCGTCCCCCGGCACGAATGAGCCGTCCACGGTGACTAGCTGGCCGGTCGCAGACTCGCGCGGCGGCCCGTCCGGCGACACCGCCTCGTGGAGCGGCTGCACGGTCTCGGTGCTGCGCTCCACGACTTCGCCGGACGCGATGGCGCGTTCGAGCTGCCACCGGCCGAGCAGGGCGAAGGCCGCGGCGATCGCGAGCGCCAGCAGCAGCGCGATCAGCCAGCGCGGCCGGAGCATGGTTGTGATCATGAGTAGTCCCCTGACGCGGTGTCACGCACCGGCTTGTCGACCGGGCCGGTTTCGGCCGGGCGCCGGCCGGAGATGAAGTCGAGCATGGAGTCCCGAGCCTCGGACGCCGGTCCGTCGGCCGCGGCGGCGTCTGCCTCCGCGTCGGCGGTCGCGTCGGCAGGCGCCATGGCCGGCACTGCGCCGGGTGCCGCGGCGGCCGGGCGCTGGCGGTGTTCGGCGAGGAGACGGTCGGCGGCGCGTTGGGCATCCGTGCCGGTGTCTGCGGCGGTGGCCGCCTCGACCAGGGCGATTTCCTCCGCCAGCATCACGTCGTGGGCGCGTTTCCCGGCCGGGACGGCCTTCCGGCGTCGCCGCAGGGCCGCGCCGATCTTCTCGGAGTTCGCCGCGAAGAGCGGCCCCAGGATCGCCATCGTGAGCACGTAGAGGCCAGCGAAGGGCTGCAGCCGCTGGTCGAGACCCGCGGTCACCGACAGGGTTGCCAGGATCAGCGTGAACTCGCCGCGGTTGACGAAGATGGCCGCGGTGTTGAGTCCCTCCCGCGGGCCCATGCCGTGCAGTTTCGCCATCAGCATTCCGGAGATCAGGCTGAGCACGAAGGTCATGCCGACGGCCGCGAACACGATGGTGATCACCGACCCGAATTCGGCCACGTTCAGCGCGAGGCCGAAGTTGAGGAAGAAGAAGGCCCCGAACACGTCGCGCAGGGGCACGGCGACGCGCTCGATCCGGCCGCGGTACGTGCTCGCGCCGAGCACCACCCCGATCAGGAAGGCCCCGATCGCATCCGTCACGCCGATGATCTCACCGATCCCGGCGAAGAGCACGGCGAGCCCGAAGAAGAGGATGGTGAACAGTTCGTCGTCCTTGGTGCGCATCAGCCGGGAGACGACTTTGGCGCCCCAGCGGGCCACCGAGAACATCACGACGAGAAAGAGGAAGGCGATGCTCAGTTGCAGCACGATCGGCCAGACCTCGGTCTTGCCACTGAGCACGACGGAGACGATCGCCAGGTAGACCGCGATGAAGATGTCGCCGACGACGGTCACGCCGAGGATCATCGGAGTTTCCTTGTTGGCAAGCCGGCGCAGTTCGATCAGGAGCTTGGTGATGATGGCGCTCGAGGAGGTGCCGGTCATTCCGGCGATCACGAGGGCCTCCCGGCTGCCCCAGCCGACCATCAGGCCGAACGCGAAGCCGACTCCCATGTTGATCAGAACGTAGGAGCCGCCGGAAATCAGGAGTTTTCCGGCGTCGCCGAAGAATGCCTCCTGGTCGAATTCGAGGCCAAGGCTGAACAGGAGCAGGATCAGCCCGAAAATGGCGATCAGTTCGATGTCCGCCGACTGGAAGTCCAGCGGGAACCAGCCGGTGTTCGGGCTGGCCAGGAGCCCGACGATCATGTAGATGGGGATGGACGGCAGCCCGATCAGCTTTCCGGCACGACCGAGGAGATAGGCAACGACGAGCAGGATGCCAAGAGTGATGAGGTCTTCGCCGAGGTGCATGAACTAGCCCCCGGGCGGCGCGTCGACGGACTTGGCCTTAACCTCGCCGGTGCGGAAGAAGGCGAAGGCCTTCGCGACCTTCTCGGGCGAGCCGGCGACGACGAGCGTGTCGCCGGGGAAGACACGGAAGTCGTGGGCGGGCGCCGGGTTCGCGGACTCCCCGCGGACGACGGCCACGACCGTCAGACCGGCTATGCCGCGGTCGGCGGGGTTGCCGAGCGCCTGGCCGGCGATGTGGTCTTCGTAGTCGACGGTGAACCAGTCGATGCTGAGGCCGGGGATCTGGTCGAGCGCGGTGAGCGACTCGGTGATCTGGGTGCCGCCGAGGAGCTCGGCGAGTGTGTGCGCTTCGTCTTCGTTCAGCCGCAGGGACACCTTGGCGGCGTCGGGGCCGCCCTCATCGTCCGCGAAGGTGATGAGGTCGCTGTGCCCCGAGCGGTGGGCGATGACGCCCACTTTGCCGCCGTCATCCGTGATGAAGGTGTGCAGCACTCCCACCCCGGGAAGTTTGACCCGCCGAACGTCAACCATGGTGCAACTCCTGAGGTTTATGGGCAGTCAGCCCAGTCTACCGGAGCGAGTTTGCGTGCCTCCCGCCCGCAGTCGCGCCGCCAACCCCGCGGCCCCGCGCCCCGCGACCCCCGCCGCGCCGCCGCGCCGCCGACTGCTCTCACCAATTCGACGGAGATTCTGCTCCCGAAGGTGCTGTCGGACGCTTTCTCCTCCGCACCGGCCACAATCTCCGTCGAATTGCTACGGGCTGGGGCTGAGTGTCTGGCGGATGCCCGAACCGCACAGGCGCTGCGGCACATCCGCTCGGTGTTGCGGCTAACGCAGGAGATCCGTCCGGCCGGGCCCGGGCACCCGCACGAGTTCCGCTCTGGTCCGTGTCGGGCGGGCAGCCCAGGTGACGGATGTCCTGAGTTGGCCACACGCGTGCGCTCGGCCGGCCTAACCAATTCGACAGAGATTTGGCTCTGAACGGCGCTGTCGGGTCACCCCAGCATTTTTCAGGCCCCACAGGGCAGAATCGCCATCGAATTCGTTCACGCACCGGCGGGGTGCGGGCGGACAAGCGGAGGCAGGGAGTGGACGCCGGGCGAGGGTGGCGGCAGGAGAGGCTCGCTCCTATTTCGTAGCGGCGATGTCCGGAGCCTCGAGCCGCACGCGGTCGGCGGACTCGTCGTCGGGCTGCTGCTGTGACGCGCGTTCCGCCGCCACCCGCTTGAGGTAGGTGCCCACTTCGCGCGTCTCCCGGGCCTCGTCCCAGCCGAGCACCCCGGCCATCAGCCGCGCGGCAACGGGCGCCGCCGAGACGCCGCGGTCCCAGGCCTCGATCGAGATGCGAGTGCGGCGAGCCAGCACGTCCTCGAGGTGCAGGGCGCCCATATGCGTGGCCGCGTACACGACCTCCGCCTCGATGTAGTCGTCGGCCCCCGGCAACGGGTCCGCGAGTGACGGGGTCTTGCGGATCAGGTCGAGAAGCTCGTCGGTCAGGGTGCCGTAGCGGTTCAGCAGGTGCTCGACGCGGACGGTGTGCAGGCCGAACGCCCGCGCGATCCGGCCGCGCTTATTCCAGGCCGCCTGGTAACCCTCGGCGCCGAGCAGCGGGATGTCCGCCGTGGTGGAGGCCGGGACCCGTTCGTCGAAGGCGTCGACGGCCGCATCGATCGCATCCTTCGCCATCACCCGGTACGTGGTCCACTTTCCGCCCGCGATCACCACCAGGCCGGGCACGGAGTGTCCGACGAGGTGTTCGCGGGACAGCTTCGAGGTGCTCTCCGACTCCCCGGCCAGGAGCGGCCGCAGGCCCGCGTAGACCCCCTCGACGTCCTCCCGGGTCAGCGGCACCCGGAGCACGGCGTTCACGTGTTCGAGCAGGTAGTCGATGTCGGCGGCGGTGGCGGCCGGGTGCGCCTTGTCCAGGTGCCAGTCCGTGTCGGTCGTGCCGATCAGCCAGTGCCGTCCCCAGGGGATCACGAACAGGACGCTCTTCTCGGTGCGCAGCAGCAGCCCCATGGCCGACTGGAACCGGTCCCGGGGCACGACCAGGTGGATGCCCTTCGACGCGCGCACCTTGAACGTACCGCGTTCGCCGACCATGCGCTGCGTGTCGTCGGTCCAGACCCCGGTGGCGTTCACGACCTGCCGGGCCCGCACCTCGAACCGTTCATCGGTCTGCAGGTCGTGGGCGTGCACGCCGACCACCCGCTCACCCACCTTGATGAATCCCTCGACCCGCACCCGGCTGGCCGCGTGCGCCCCGTAGAACGACGCGGTGCGCACGAGCGAGGCCACGTAGAGCGCGTCGTCGACCTGCCCGTCGTAGTAGGTGATGCCGCCGACGATCGTGTCGGTGTTCAGGCTGGGCAGCAGCCCCTTCACCTGCCGCTTGGACAGGTGGCGGTGGTGCGGCACACCGGGGGCGCGCCCGCCGGTATACGAGAACAGGTCGTAGAGGAGCATGCCGGCGCCCACGTAGAAGCGCTCGGTGACGCGCTTCCTGAGCGGGTACAGGAACCGCACCGGCTTTACCAGGTGCGGGGCGATGCGCTGCAGGAGCAGGCCACGCTCCGTCAGAGCCTCGCGCACCAGCCGGAAGTCGGCCTGTTCCAGGTAGCGGATGCCGCCGTGCACCAGCTTGGACGACCGGCTCGACGTTCCCGACGCCCAGTCCCTGGCCTCGAGGATGCCCACGCTCAGGCCGCGGGTGACCGCGTCCAGGGCGGCCCCGGTGCCGACGATGCCGCCGCCGACCACGAGGATATCGAGCTCCTTGCCCTTCAGTCGTTCGAGGGCCGCAGCTCGTTCCTCCGGACCCAGTTTCGTGGATCGCGACGCCGAATTACCTGATGCCATGTGCTCACTCCCATTCCGGATGGTGTGGTGCTTACCTGACGCTAATTCATACCGACGCTAGTTCACTCGTCGCGGCGCGACAACCGTCTAATTCCCCCGGTACGGGGCGACGACCACCTCGACGCGCTGGAATTCCTTCAGGTCGGAGTAACCGGTGGTCGCCATCGACCGGCGCAGCGCGCCGACGAGGTTCGCGGTGCCGTCGGCGATCGGCGTCGGGCCGTACAGGATGGTCTCGAGCGGTGCCAGGGCGCCCACCTCGACCCGCTTGCCGCGGGGCAGCTTCGAGTGGTGCACCTCGGCGCCCCAGTGGAAGCCGCCGCCGGGGGCATCCGTCGCCCGGGCCAGCGCGGTGCCGAGCATGACGGCGTCGGCGCCGCAGGCGATGGCCTTGACGATGTCGCCGGAGGTGTTGAGTCCGCCGTCAGCGATGACGTGCACATAGCGTCCACCGGACTCGTCCATGTAGTCCCGGCGGGCACCGGCGACATCGGCGACGGCCGTGGCCATGGGCGCGTGGATGCCGAGGGAGGCGCGCGTGGTCGAGGCAGCGCCGCCGCCGAAGCCGACGAGCACGCCGGCCGCACCCGTGCGCATGAGGTGCAGGGCCGCGGTGTAGGTCGCCGCCCCGCCCACGATCACGGGCACGTCGAGTTCGTAGATGAACTTCTTGAGATTGAGGGGCTCCTGGTTCTGCGAGACGTGCTCGGCAGAAACGGTGGTTCCGCGGATGACGAACAGGTCGACGCCGGCGGCGACGACGGTCTCGTACAATTCCTGCGTGCGCTGCGGCGACAGGGCGCCGGCCACGGTCACGCCGGCCGCGCGGATCTCCGCGAGGCGGGCGGTGACGAGCTCGGGCTTGATCGGCTCGGAGTACATCTCCTGCATGCGCGCGGTGGCCCGGTCGGCGGGCAGCTCGCGGATCTCGGCGAGGAGCGGCTCGGGGTTGTCGTAGCGGGTCCAGAGGCCCTCGAGGTCGAGCACGCCGACACCGCCGAGCTGACCCATCATGATGGCCGTCTGCGGGGACACCACGGAGTCCATCGGCGCCGCGAGGAACGGGATCGAGAACTGATAGGCGTCGATGGTCCAGTTGACCGACACATCCTCCGGGTCGCGGGTGCGCCGGCTGGGCACAATCGCGATGTCGTCGAAGGCGTACACGCGGCGGGCGCGCTTGGAGCGGCCGATCTCGATTTCCATGATTTCAGTTTAGGTGCCGCGGCGCTCCTCGACGACGGATGCCGCGGGGTGCATCCTGAGGTGATGGACGTCACCGCCGACCCTCTGTCCCTCCTGCGCGAGCGCACCAGCATGAAATGGCGCAGTTTTCCCGCCGATGTGCTGCCGCTATTCGTCGCCGAGTCCGACTTTCCGCTCGCCGAACCCATCCGGGACGCGTTGACAGCGGCGGTGCGGCGCAGCGACACCGGGTATGTCGCACCGGTCAACGGGCTTGGCGCGGCCTTCGCGGGATTCGCCGGTCGCCGCTGGGGCTGGCAGGTCGACCCGGAGCAGGTGACCACCACGACGGATGTCAGCGTGGCCATCGTGGAGACCCTGCGAATGCTGATCAGGCCCGGCGACCGGGTTGTGATCACTCCCCCGGTCTACCCGCCCTTCTTCGACCTCGTGCCCGAGGCCGGCGGGGTGCCGCACGCCGTGCCGCTCCTCGCCGGTCAGACCGGCTGGACCCTCGACCTGGACGGCCTCGAGCGCGCCTTCCAATCGGGCGTGCGCTGCGTCCTGCTCTGCAACCCGCACAACCCGATCGGGCATCCGCACACCGTCCAGGACCTCACGGCGCTGTCCGGGCTCGCCGCCCACTACGGCGTCACGGTCGTCAGCGACGAGGTCCACGCCCCGCTGACCTACACCGACGCCGCTTTCACGCCCTACCTCACCGTCTCCACCGAGGCCGCAGACCACGGCGTCTGCGTGACGAGCGCGAGCAAGGCCTGGAACCTGGCCGGCCTCAAATGCGCGCTTCTCGTCACCGCCGGCGAACGGATGCGCGCCGAGCTCGCCGCCCTGCCCCAGGAGGTATCCTGGCGCACAAGCCAGTTCGGGCTGATCGCCGGCATCGCGGCGTTCCGCGACGGGGAGCCGTGGCTGGACGGGGTGATCGCGGCCCTCGACGACAATCGCCGCGAGCTCGCCGCCCTGCTCGACGCGCAACTGCCCGGGGTCGGCTACCGGCAGCCAGGGGCCGGCTACCTGGCCTGGCTTGATCTGCGGAGCCTCGGCTGGGGTGACGACCCGGCGCTGATCGCACTCGAGCAGGCCCGGGTCGCACTCAGCCCCGGCCCGATGTTCGGCGAACCGGGCCGGGGCTTCGCGCGTCTCAACTTCGGGTGTTCACCTGAGGTGCTCGCGGAAGCGGTCTCCCGGCTGGCCGCGGCCACCTAGTCACCCTCGAGTACTGTCAGCGGCGGTAGTTGGGCGCCTCGACCACGATCTGCACGTCGTGCGGGTGCGACTCCTTGAGCCCGGCGGACGTGATCCGAACGAACTTACCCTTCTGCTTGAGCTCGTCGATCGTACGCGCGCCCACGTAGAACATGGACTGGCGCAGGCCGCCGATCAGCTGGTAGGCCACGGCGGACACCGGTCCGCGATACGGGACCTGGCCCTCGATGCCTTCCGGGATGAGCTTGTCGTCGGAGGGGACATCCGACTGGAAGTAACGGTCCTTGGAGTAGGAGGTCTTCGTGCCGCGGCTCTGCAACGCGCCGAGCGACCCCATGCCGCGGTAGGTCTTGAACTGCTTGCCGTTGACGAAGACGAGTTCGCCGGGGCTCTCGTCACAGCCGGCGAGCAGAGAGCCCAGCATGACGGTGTCCGCGCCGGCGACCAGTGCCTTGGCGATGTCGCCGGAGTACTGCAGCCCGCCGTCGGCGATGACCGGGATGCCGGTCTCCCGAGCCGCGAGCGACGCCTGGTAGACGGCGGTGATCTGCGGCACGCCGACGCCGGCGACGATGCGGGTGGTGCAGATCGAGCCGGGGCCGACCCCGACCTTGATCGCGTCGGCGCCGGCGTCGATGAGGGCCTGGGCGCCGGAGCGGGTGGCCACGTTGCCGCCGATCACGTCGACCCCCTCGAAGGCAGGGTCGGACTTCAGGCGACGGATGATCTCGAGCACCCCGGCGCTGTCGCCGTTGGCGGTGTCGACCACGAGCACGTCGACGCCCGCCTCGAGAAGTGAGGTGGCGCGCTGCCAGGCGTCGCCGAAGAAGCCGATGGCCGCGCCGACGCGCAGTCGTCCGGCGTCGTCCTTGGTGGCGAAGGGGTATTCCTCGCTCTTGTCGAAGTCCTTGACCGTGATCAGGCCCGTCAGGCGGCCGTGGTCGTCGACGAGGGGAAGCTTCTCGATCTTGTGGGTGGCGAAGATGGCGACGGCGTCCATCGGGGCCATGCCGACCTTGCCCGTGATCAGCGGTGCCGTCGTCATCACCTCGCGCACCCGGGTCGTGTGCTTTTTGGTGGTGGAGACGAACCGCATGTCCCGGTTTGTGATGATGCCCACGAGCACGCCGTCGCCGTCGACGACGGGGAGACCGCTGATCCGATACTGCCCGCAGAGGGCGTCGACCTCCGCAACGGTGGCGTCGGGCGAAGTTGTTACCGGATTGGTAATCATGCCGGATTCGCTGCGTTTGACGAGGTCGACCTGCTCGGCCTGGTCCGCGATCGAGAGGTTGCGGTGCAGCACGCCGAGGCCACCCTCACGGGCCATCGCGATGGCCATCCGGGTCTCGGTGACGGTGTCCATCGCGCTGGACAGCAGCGGCGTGGCCACGCTGATCCGGCGCGTCAACCGAGACGTTGTCTCGGCTTCACTGGGAATGACGTCGGTGTGCCCCGGAAGGAGAAGGACGTCGTCGTACGTGAGCCCGGTGAAACCGAACGGATCTGGCTGATCCATAAAACCCCTTTTAATAATGCAGGAAAGTGGAGAAAACGCGGCCATCCAACTTGATTACCGGCTTCTCAATGTTAAGCGACGTTGCGCTCCGCGCATTCCTCAGCAGAGAATCTAGGGAGTGTCGGCCGTCGTCGTTACATATGCGACATAATCTTCACTTACTGTCAACAAAGATGTTGGTAGGTGAGACCCGGGGCACGCTCGGTCACAGACCCAACGGTGCCGCCATGGAGGTGCAGTGAATTCCCCTGAAGCTGTTCGCAGATTCTCACCCAGAATGCTGGTGATCTTTCTCGGCCTGCTCTTTGCAGCCCTGACGATGTCCACATTCGCCACCGTCTCGGCCAGTCCGGCTCATGCCGACGAGGTCGGAACCGACGAGTACGAGTTCGTCCTCACCGGCAATGTGCAGTTCGACCAGAAACCACTCGACAATGTGCTGATCACCGTCGAGGGGGCCGGCTATGAAGCATCCGTGGAAACGGGTGCCGACGGCAAGTGGAAGGTCGGCGTGCCCGAGAAGGCCACCTACACCGTCACCCTCGATGAGGAGACCCTCCCCGAGGGCGTCGTCGTCGCCAAGGGCGGCAGCGTGATCGAGGCGGAGTTCGCGCTCACGAAGGTGAAGTCGGTCAACTTCTTCCTCGGTGAGGGCACGCGCACGACGGTGAGCTTCTTCGACCAGTTCATCAATCGGTTCGTCAATGGGCTGAACTTCGGTCTGCTCCTGGCCCTGGCCGCGATCGGGCTGTCCCTGATCTTCGGCACCACCGGGCTGAGCAACTTCGCGCATGCGGAGATGATCACCTTCGGCGCGCTGATGTCCCTCCTCTTCTCGGTCACGCTCGGCCTGCCGATCTGGCTGGCGATCATCATCGCCGTCGTGCTGAGCGCGGGCTTCGGCTGGAGCCTGGACGCGGTGATCTGGAAGCCGCTGCGTCGCAAGGGCGTCGGTCTGATCCCACTGATGATCGTGAGCATCGGTCTCTCGCTCGCCCTGCGCTACCTGTTCCAGATCTTCGTCGGCGGCGGAACGAGCCAGCTTCCGGGATCCGGCCTCGCCGACATGCAGCTGGGTCCGATCCGGCTCTCGATGATCGACGTGGCCAGCATGGGCATCAGCATCGTGGTGCTGTTGGCCGTTTCCTACTTCCTGCTGCGCACCCGCATCGGCAAGGCCACCCGCGCGGTCTCCGACAATCCCAGCCTGGCCTCGGCCAGCGGGATCGACGTCGACGGCGTCATCCGGATCGTCTGGGTGCTCGGTGGGGCCCTCGCCGGCCTCAGCGGAATTCTGTGGGCCTACTTCCGTCCGGGCGTCAGCTGGGACATGGGTTTCCAGATCCTGCTGCTCGTCTTCGCGGCCGTGACCCTCGGCGGTCTCGGCACCGCTTTCGGCGCCCTGATCGGTTCGATCATCGTCGGCCTGTTCGTCGAACTGTCGACGCTGTGGCTTCCCTCCGACCTTAAATACGTCGGTGCACTTGTCGTGTTGATCCTGGTGTTGCTGCTTCGGCCGCAAGGCATCCTGGGTCGCAAAGAGAGAATTGGCTAGAAGGGCATCCGATGATCGACTGGGGAGCAATCTTTAGCAACGCAGCCGTCGAGCTGATCAGCCCGACCACCGCCGCCTACGCCCTCGCGGCACTCGGGCTGGCGATCCACTTCGGATACACCGGCCTCCTGAACTTCGGCCAGGCCGGCTTCATGGCCCTCGGAGCCTACGGGTTCGCCATCTCCACCCTCAGCTTCGGTTTCCCCGTCTGGGGTGCCGTGCTGGTGGGGGTCGGCGCATCCATCGTTTTCGCCCTGGTCCTGGGCATCCCGACGCTCCGCCTGCGCGCGGACTACCTCGCGATCGTGACGATCGCGGCGGCCGAGATCGTGCGCCTCCTGTTCACGACGAACACGTTCCAGTCCATCACGGGTTCCGCGAACGGCCTGAGCGGCTACAAGGGCGGTTTCGCCGGCCTCAACCCGATCCCGGAGGGGCGCTACGGCTTCGGCCCCTTCGAGTACAACGAGTATGACTGGTGGCTGCGCATCGTGGCCTGGTCGATCGTGGCCCTCGCCTGCCTGTTCACCTGGCAGATCATGCGCAGCCCGTGGGGTCGCGTGATCAAGGGAATCCGTGAAGACGAGGATGCTGTGCGCGCGCTCGGCAAGAACGTCTACTCCTACAAGATGCAGTCCCTGATTCTCGGTGGCGTGTTCGGCACGATCGCCGGAATGATCTTCGTGCTTCCCCGTGCCGTGGTGCCCTCGAATTATCAGACGTCCCTGACGTTCTTCATCTACGCGATCCTCCTGCTCGGCGGCGCGTCGACGATTCTCGGGCCGGTCATCGGCTCGATGGTCTTCTGGGTTCTGCTCTCCTTCTTCTCCGGGTTCATCGCCCGAGCAGTGGAGGCAGGCTGGATCCCGTTCATCACCAGCATCCAGGCCGGCCAGCTGCGCTTCATCCTGGTTGGAGTGGCGATCATGCTTATAGTCATCTTCAGACCGCAAGGCATCTTCGGAAACAAGAAGGAGTTGGCCTTTGTCAAATAACACCGTTCCCAGCAACAAGCCGGTCAAGTCGACCGACCTGCACATCGGCGAGGCCGAACCGGGCTGCAAGAAGCGCGACCCGATCTTGGTTGCCGACGGCGTGAGTCGAACCTTCGGCGGTCTCAAGGCCGTCGACGTCGACCACGTCGAGATCCCGCGCGGCGCCATCACGGCGCTGATCGGGCCCAACGGAGCCGGCAAGACCACCCTGTTCAACCTGCTGACGGGCTTCGACAAGCCCGACACCGGGTCGTGGACCTTCGAGGGTCGCCCACTGTCGGGGATGCCCGCGTTCAAGGTGGCCCGGATGGGCCAGGTGCGCACTTTCCAGCTCACCAAGGCGCTCGGCCTGCTGACCGTCATGGACAACATGCTGCTCGGCGCCAAGGGCCAGGCCGGCGAGAACCTGTTCCGGGCGATCTTCCCCTTCTTCTGGGCCAAGCAGGAGGAGGCGAATAGGGTGCGGGCCCTCGATATCCTCGAACGGTTCAAGCTCGACACCAAGAAGGACGACTACGCCGCCAGCCTCTCCGGCGGGCAGCGCAAACTGCTCGAGATGGCACGGGCGTTGATGAGCGAGCCGAGCCTGGTGATGCTCGACGAGCCGATGGCCGGGGTGAACCCGGCACTGACGCAGTCGCTACTGGACCACATCCTCAACCTGAAGGCGGAGGGCATGACGGTTCTCTTCGTCGAACACGACATGCACATGGTGCGCCACATCGCCGACTGGGTCATCGTGATGGCCGAGGGCCGCGTGGTCGCCGAGGGCGACCCGCACGAGGTGATGCGTAACCCCGCCGTGATCGACGCCTACCTGGGTCAGCACCACGACGAGGACCTCGGCGAGGATCCGGCCGCCGAAACAGAACGTGTGGAAGCCATTAAGGAGTTGCTCGATTGACGAACACCAGCCCTGCCGCCGCGCCGGCCTACACCCCCACCGGGCAGCCCGTCGTCGAGGTCAAGACGGTGACGGCCGGCTACCTGCCGGGCGTCAACATCCTCAACGCCTGCTCCCTGACCGCCTACGACGGCGAGCTGATCGGGATCATCGGCCCGAACGGCGCCGGCAAGTCCACGCTGCTCAAGTCGATCTTCGGCCAGGTCAAGGTTCGGGAGGGTGAGATCCTGCTTCGCGGCGAGAACATCACCAACCTCAAGGCGAACAAGCTCGTGGCCAAGGGCGTCGGTTTCGTGCCCCAGACGAACAACGTCTTCCCCACGCTCACGATCCAGGAGAACCTGGAGATGGGCATGTTCCTGAAGCCGAAAGGCCTGACCGAACGCCTCGAGTTCGTCACGGAGATCTTCCCGGAGCTCGGGAAGCGTCTGCAGCAGCGCGCCGGATCGCTGTCCGGCGGGGAACGCCAGATGGTGGCCATGTCGCGGGCGCTGATGATGGGCCCGCACGTGCTGCTGCTCGACGAGCCGAGCGCAGGCCTCTCCCCCGTGCGCCAGGACGAGGCTTTCCTGCGTGTCAAGGAGATCAACAAGGCCGGCGTGACCACGATCATGGTGGAGCAGAATGCGCGCCGATGCCTGCAGATCTGCGACCGCGGTTACGTGCTCGATCAGGGCCGTGACGCCTACACGGGCACCGGCCGCGAGCTGCTGAACGATCCCAAGGTGATCGGCCTCTACCTCGGCACCCTCGGCCAGGACGACTAGCCGGAGCCGCCCGCACCGACTGCCCCGCACGACGAAGCGGCGCCCGAGATCTTCGGGCGCCGCTTCCGTGTGTCCGGTGCTCCGGATCCGGTGACGCCGCTGGTGTCCGGGAGGGGCGTCACCGGGTGACGGCCGTCACCGGGCGAACGAAGAAGGGCCCCGACCGAAGTCGGGGCCCTTCCAGATCGAATGCTGGTCAGCGACGAATCGTGACTAGTTGATGCGCTTGTACGTGTTGTCTTCGAGGTACTCGTAGACGCCGATGGTCGCCTCGGTCGGGTCGCCGTTCTCATCGAACGTGACCGGGCCGGAGAAGCCGTCGTAGTCGACCTGGTCGCCGTCCGCGAGGGCCTTAGCCGCCGCGGTGAAGTCGGAGACCGTGGTGCCGTCGCCGGTTCCCCCAGAGACCTGGCGGAGGTGCTTGGAGATGGCCTCACCCGAGACGTCGTTGGCCGCGTAGGCCGCCAGCGCGACGAGCATGACGGCGTCGTAAGATTCTGCCGCGTAGCTGAAGTCGGTCAGGGTGGGGTCGATCTCCTTGAGACGATCGGTGAAGTCGCCGAGCGTTCCCACGTCGAGGCCGGGCAGCGTGCCCTTGGCACCGGTGATGATGCCGGCGTCGAAGTCCTTGCTGTAGTCGGACAGGTTGCCGTCCACGAAGTACAGGTTGCCACCGGGGAAGCCGGAGCCGACCAGTGCGGGGGTGATGACCTTGGCCTGGTCGAACGTGATCAGGGCGATCGCGTCGGGGTTGGCGGCGGTCACTTCGGAGATCTGAGCGGCGAAGTTGGAGTCACCCTCGTTGAACAGGGACGTGGCGACGACCTCGCCGCCCGCAGCCTCGAAGGCGGTCGTGGTGGACTCGGCCAGGCCGGTGCCGTACGAGTCGTTGAGCACGATCAGGCCGAGGGTGCTGTTGCCGTCGTCGGCGATCTGGGTGCCCAGGACTTCACCCTGCAGCAGGTCGGACGGGGCGGTGCGCCAGTAGAGGTCCTTGTCGGCATACTTCGTGAAGTCCGCCGAGGTGTTGGCCGGGGAGAACTGCACGACGCCCGCGCCGGTGATCTGGTCGATCACGGTCTTGGAGACGCCGGAGGATGCCGCGCCGATGATGGCGGAAACCTTCTGCGAGAGAAGGTCGGTCACCGAACCGGTCGCGGTGTCCGTCGTGGTGTCGCCGGAGTCACGGAAGATGGCCTCAACGGTCAAGCCGAGGTTCGCGTCGTTGATGTCCTTGACGGCCAGGGCGACGCCGGCTTCTTCGGGCGGGCCGAGGAAAGCCAGGGCACCACTCTGGGGAAGGATGGTGCCGATCTTCAGGGTCAGGTCGCGGTCGCCGGCCGTGATGGCCTGGGCGTCTCCGCTCGCGGCGGGGGCTTCCGATGCAGCCGGCTCAGCGGTGTTGCTGCTGCAGCCGGTGAGCAGAAGTGCACTGACGCCGACGAGGGCGACTCCAGTGACGACTGCCCGAACTGAGCGGGAGGCCGAGGCCTTCGCGAATACGCTCATGTTGCTCCTTGGGACTAGGAATGAGAAATGACAGCGGTCGATTGACTGCCGTTCTGTCACATTATTGACAGGAATCGCGCGAAACAAGGCAACCGGGTTACATCCGTGTAACGCAGACCAAATCGTTACGATCGGCGGCCGGTGACGCCCTGATAGGCGATCTGTTGCGCATCGGCCAGCGCGGCCGCACATTCTCCCCAGGATGCGCAGGCGAACGCCCCGGTACTCACCTGGTCGAGAGCGGGCCTGATCGACGCCGCACCGTCGTCTCCGGCCCGTGCTGCTGCCAGGGCGCTCAGGACAACTCCGTCATAGGCTTCACCGCCGCCGGCAGTGTCGACCAGCCCTGGATCGAGGGTGCGCAGGCGCGCAGCGAAGCCGTCACTGGCGGCCAGCGGCGTGCCCCCGTTTGCGAAGTCGCCGAGCCACAGCAGTACCACCGGCGCCGCCGCGACGGCGGCGGCCAGATCGCCCGGCATCGGAACGGTGGCGTCCCACAGCACGACGTCGACGCCACGGGCCAACAAGTCGGTCAGCGACGTCGCCGGGTCGACGGCGGAGTCGCGGTGGATGATCTCGATCGGAGTGCCGAGAATGCGGCCCTGCTCGGTGATCTCGCGGGCGGCCAGTTCGGAGCCGGCCACCTGTGCCGCACCACTGGCCGCCGACGGGCCCGTCATGGGGAACAGGGTTCCGAGGCGCACGGTACCGTCACCGGACGGAGCCACCACGACGGACGCGGCGGCAGCGGGCTCGACTACGGGCGGCGCGACCTCGGCCCTGCATCCGGACAGCAGGAGCACGCAGGCGAGCGCCCCGACGAGGTGGACGGGCAGGGAAGTCGACGCAGTGCGCATCCGGTGTCCTTTCACGTACGAGGTGCGTCCCCGAGCGTAGCGGGGCTCAGACCGGTTCAAGGGACGCACGCCGGGGCGCGCGTCCGGTGAGGACCATGTCGGTCGTGAGAAGGACCAGCGCCACCCAGACCAGTGCGAAACCGACCCAGCGCTCGGGAGGCATGGGCTCGAGCAGCACGAAGACGCCGACCAGGAACTGCAGGATCGGAGCGAAGTACTGGATCAGACCCATGTAGGTCAGAGGCAGGCGCCGGGCCGCGGCGGCGAAGAACAACAGCGGCACGGCGGTCACAACACCTGCTGCCAGCAGCCCCACGGTATGCCAGGTGGACACGCTTCCGAAGGTGAGACCGGAGACGGAGGCCACCACGATCAGCTGCACCACGGCGATGGGTGCGAGCCAGACCGTTTCGAGGGTGAGTCCGGCGACGGCATCGACGTCACGGCCGACCCTTTTCTTGATCAAACCGTAGAAGCCGAACGAGAACGCGAGGATGAGTGACACCCACGGCAGCGAGCCGTAGCCGACGGTGAGCACGACGACGGCCCCGAGGCTGATTCCCACGGCTACCCACTGCAGCAGGCGCAGACGCTCGCGCAGCAGAATGACGCCGAGGAACACGGTCACGATCGGGTTGATGAAGTAGCCGAGGGCTGCCTCGACCACGTGGCCGCTGAGGGCGGCGAAGACGTAGGTCTGCCAGTTGACGAAGATCAGGAGGCCGGCCAGACCCATCGTGAACACGATGCGGGGCCTCCGCAGCAGCGCGAGGAAGGACTTCCACTTGCGCGTGACCGTGATCAGCAGTGCGCAGAACACCAGAGAGAAGAGAACCCGCCAGGCCACGATCTCGAAGGCACCACTGGGCGCGAGGAGCAGAAAGTAGAGCGGCAGGGCGCCCCAGAGGGCGTAGGCGAGGACCGCGTAGATCAGTCCCTTGCTTTGCTCCGACCGCGCCGGGCGGGCCGCGCGGATTTTCCCGGGTGAAAGAGGGTCTTGCGCCACAGCGGACCTTTCTTAACGACGAATCCCGGATGGCCAGGGCCATCCGGGATTCTACCGTTGCGTGGGTGTGGCTAGCGAACGACGACTGCGAGCACGTCGCGGGCCGACAGGACGAGGAGGTCCTCGCCACCGAACTTGACTTCGGTTCCACCGTACTTGGAGTAGATCACCTTGTCGCCGACGGCGACGTCGAGTGGAATGCGGTTGCCGTTGTCGTCGATGCGGCCGGGGCCGACTGCGACAACTTCGCCCTCCTGGGGCTTTTCCTTGGCGGTGTCAGGAATGACCAGACCTGATGCGGTGGTCTGCTCTGCGTCGACCTGCTTGATGACGATGCGATCCTCGAGCGGCTTGATGGAGACCGACACGGTTGACCTCTTTCTTAGCTAAGACATAGTTAGCAGACTCACAGCGAGAGTGCTAAGACGAGTTTAGGGCGCATCTGGCACTCACGCAACGTGAGTGCCAGATGCGCCGTGTTGATAGGTTTGCACGATGGAACGCTCAGAGCTCGTCGAGCTGTTATCGCCGGGCGGTTTGCGCCTGCTGGACTCGTTGCCGCCGTACGACCCGGCCGCCGACGTCGTGCGGGTGGTGAGCGAACTCCGCAAGGCCGGACACAGCCCCGACCTGGTCACCGCGGTGCTCAGCCAGTCCCGGCTCCGCGCCAGGGCCGTGCCCAAGTTCGGCGAGTTCGCCGGCCGCATGCTGTTTACGGAGGCCGGCCTCGAGCAGGCCACCCGGTTGAGGGTGGCGGCGCTGCACGCCGGCCGCTTCGCGGGCGCGTACCTGGACCGGGTCGTCGACCTCGGCTGCGGCATCGGAGGCGACGCCATGGCCCTGGCCGCCATGGACCTCACGGTCACGGGGGTGGACGCCGACGAGGTGACCGCGACCGTCGCCAGCTACAACCTGGCTCCGTTCGAGAACGCGAGCGTGCTGCACTCGTCCGCGGAAGACATCGACCTGGCTGGCTTCGACGCCGCCTGGCTCGACCCGGCCCGGCGCACCGCCGGGCACTCCAACACCTCGCGCCTGACCCGGCCGGAGGACTACTCCCCCCACCTCGATTTCGTCTTCGGTCTCAGTGAGCGGATGCCCGTCGGCGTCAAGCTCGGGCCGGGCCACGACCGCGAGCTGATCCCCGCGGAGGCCGAGGCGCAGTGGGTCTCCGTGGACGGCAAGCTCGTGGAGATGGGGCTGTGGTTCGGAGCACTGGCACGCGCCGGCATCCGTCGCTCCGCCCTGTTGCTCGGCCGAACCGGGATTCACGAACTGACCGCGCCCCACGACAGTACGGATGCCCCGGTGGGAGTGCTGGGCGACTACCTGTACGAGCCGGACGGCGCGATCATCCGTGCACGTCTGATCGGGGACCTGGCCCGGTCGCTCGACGCGTCGATGCTGAGCGAGGGGATCGCGTACCTCACCTCCGAGACCCTGCACCGCACGCCCTTCGCCACCGCATTCCGGGTGCTCGAGGTGCTGCCCGTCGACGAGAAGAAGCTGCGGCTGGCCCTACAGGAACGCCGCATCGGCACTCTCGAGATCAAGAAACGCGGCGTGGACGTCGACCCGGCCACCCTGCGCACCCGACTGAAGCTCAAGGGCCCCGAGTCGGCGACGCTCGTGCTCACCCGGGCCGCCGGTCACCGGGTGGCTCTGCTGGTGGAGCGGGTTCCGCCACTCGACTAAGGCCAGCGGCGAAGGACAGCGCGGCTCAGCCGGGCACGACCGTCAGCACCTGCGTGACGATCAACACCCACCCGACCGCGAGGACCAGCCCCGCCAGCCCGGTCCACAGCCCGTAGGCCCACACGGTGCCGGCACGGCGCTCGGTCAGGCGGGCCATCACGGCCAGCACGACCGCGGCCAGGGAGAGCGCCGCGCCCCAGACGCCGAAGACCGCGATCAGCAGCCCGAGCAGCCCGAAGACGAGCGATGCGATGGACAGCCCGCTCCGGTCTGCCTGCGCGCTCAGCTCGCTGTCGGTGTAGACGTACGGCACCCATTCGGTGGGGGCTGTGATGGTCGACGCGTAGTCCAGCTCCCCCGGAGCGGGCGCCGGAGGCCGGGTGAGGTCGACCCGGAAGTCATCGTTGCGGGACCAGTCCCGTTCCTCCCCAACCATCCCCGCTGCTATCTTCCGCTCAGTACGACGAGGTAGGGATGGTGGCGAAGAAGACAGACCAGATCACGATACTGACCAGTGCCAGCCCGACGCCGATGAACCCCGTGATCAGCCCGGTCAGCCAGAAGCCCCTCGCCTGCGGCTCCTTCGACTTGCCGAGGAAGCCCAGGACGACCGCGGCGGCGGGGATGAATAGTCCGAGGATGCCACCCACAATCGGGAGGAACACGATCGGCGAGCCGAGCACGCCGATAACGCCGGCGACCAGCGCCAGGATGCTGAGAATCGGCTGCTTCGCGGCGACCGCACCGTAGGGCGACGAATACGCGTCGCCATAGGCAGGTGCCTGGGTCATCGTCGGGGCGCCGTAGCCGGGCGGCTGGGTCGGGCCGCCGTAGGAGGGCGGGACGGAGGCCGGCGGGGTCGGGCCGTTGTACGCCGGCGGGGCGGCAGACGCCCCCTGCTCGTCGCGCGGGATATCGGGGACCTGTGGCACGTCGGGCACCTGCGGTACGCCGGGCACCTGCGGCACGTCAGGCACGCGGGGCACGTCAGGGTTGCTGGGGTTGTTGGAATCGCTCATGCGAATTCATTCCTTTCCGGACGACGGGGTGGCGTCGCTGGTTGCATATCGGGTCACGGGCCATCGACGCGCAGGGTTTCTGCCCGTGGCCACCGGGTCAGTAGGTATTGAGCAGGGTCGGGTCGTTCGCGATCGCGATCATCAACGGGATCAGCAGGACGACGGCCAGGAGCTGAGCCGCCAGGCCGGCGTAGCCGACAATGAGGCCGGCGATCGCGAGTCCCCGTCCCTTTTCTCCGGTCTTCCCGATCTGACTCAGACCGATGTGGCCGGTGATGATGCCGACCAGGGAGATCCCGAGCACCGAGGTCACGAGCGACACGATGGACAGCACGTTGTACTTCTCGGACGGGCCCTGCGGCGCGTAGGGCTGGGGGTAGCCCGGCTGGGCGTAGGCCGGAGCGGCCTGCGCCGCCGGCGGCTGGAACATGGGCGGGCTAACCGGCGGCTCGTTGGGGTCGGTCATGTCGATTGCTCCTTCGGGAATGGTGCATCTGGGCTGCCGATCTGGCTCCCAGTCGGACAAGGTGTTGATCGCACGAACAAATGTCGCCTGCCGAAGCCAGAATACCCGTCCGGTGGCGAAATACCGGTGGGAGGGGGTTTCAGACTTGGATCTCGGAGACCGGAAGAGTGGAGTCCGCCCCGAACTCCAGTGACGACGGCGCATGCCCGGCCATGATCAGCTGCGCCCCGAGGGCCGCGATCATGGCGCCGTTGTCGGTGCAGAGCGACAGAGGCGGGATGCGCAGGGCGATGCCGGCGGCGTTCGTGCGCTCCTGGGCCACCTGACGCAGCCGAGCGTTGGCGATCACGCCGCCCCCGAGCAGGAGCCTCGGCACACCGAGGTCGACGCAGGCAGCGACGGCTTTGGTCAGGAGGATGTCGACGACCGCCTCTCGGAAACTGGCGGCCACGTCGGCCAGCGGCACCGGCTCATCCGCGTCGCGTCTCTGCTCGACCCAGCGCGCGACCGAGGTCTTGAGCCCGGAGAACGAGAAGTCGTACCGGTGTTTCGCCATGTCCTTGGTCTGGCTGAGACCGCGGGGGAAACGGATGGCGGCGGGATTGCCTTCCCGCGCGGCCCGGTCGATCTGGGGTCCGCCCGGGTAGGGCAGGCCGAGCAGGCGGGCCACCTTGTCGAAGGCCTCGCCGGCCGCGTCGTCGATGGTCTCGCCGAGCAGTTCGACATCGGAGACCAGATCGCGCACCAGCAGCAGTGAGGTGTGACCGCCGCTGACGAGGAGTGCAACGGTGGGGTATTCCAGCGGCTCCGTGGAGTCGTCTGCGCCGAGTCGAAGCACATCGGCCCCGACGTGACCGACCAGGTGGTTGACCGCGTAAATCGGTTTGCCGAGAGAGATGGCGAGTGCCTTGGCCGCGCCGACCCCGACCATGAGCGCGCCGGCCAGACCGGGGCCGCAGGTCACGGCCACCGCATCGATGTCCTGCAAACGGATGCCGGCCTCCAGCGCGGCCGCCCGGATCGCCGGAACGAGCTCCTCCAGGTGCGCGCGCGCGGCCACCTCCGGCACGACTCCGCCGTAGCGGGCGTGTTCGTCCATCGACGACGCGATCGTGTTGGAAAGCAGGGTGGTTCCGCGGACGATTCCGATTCCGGTCTCGTCGCAGGAGGTCTCGATGCCGAGCACGAGCGGGTTGGCGGGGTTCTGCGCGGTCATCGCGTTCAGGGTGGTCTGCGCGTTCAGGGTGGTCATTCGGTGGCCTCCGGTGCGGCCTCTGCCGGTGTCATCTGCATCTCGGCGTCAGGCACGTGCAGTCGCATCACGATCGCGTCGACGTTGTCGGGCTGGTAGTAGCCAGGGCGGATGCCCAACTCCTCGAAGCCGAGCCGGCGGTAGAGCTCCTGGGCCGGCGGGTTGTCGGCCCGCACCTCGAGGAACACCTCGCGCATGCCCCGCTTCCGGGCCTCGGCGATCAGGCTGAGCATCAGGGTTCGGCCGAGGCCGTGACCGCGGGCCTCTTCGGTGACCGCGATGGTCTGAATGTCGCCCTCGCGCGCTCCCTGCAGGGCCTGCAGCCCGGCGTAGCCCTCGATTCGGTCGGGCTCATCGGGGGGGAAGGCCACCAGGTAGTAACAGTTCGGATTGACCACGTCCTGGGCCATCGCCTCGGCGGACCACGCGTCGTTGACGAAGATACGGGTCTCGAGCGCCATGATGGCGTCCACATCGGCGGCCCGGGCGCGCCGCAGCTGCCACATGATCAACTCACCCGTTTCGGGCCGTTGGACACGGTGACATCCGGCGAGCGCAGGTAGAGCGCCGTGTCGGCGGCGAACGGGCGCTGGTGGGCCCACATCAGTTCGGCGACCTGCCCCAGCTCCCCGGCGGACACGGCGACCGCGTCGAAGCGGGGCACCCCAGCATGCGCCCAGTCGGGCTCCCGCAGCACGGCCGGCCGGGCCACGCCAGGACCGTCGACCCGGATCGGAAGACCCACGGCATCCGCCCCACTGTACACAGACCAGTTCACCTCGCGGCGACGGGCATCGGTGACGACGACGAGCGGACCGGTGTGGCCGGCCTGATAGCGGCCGAAGGCGAGCGCATCGTGGCTGACGACGGGCACGAAGGGAACCCCGGCGCCCAACGCGAAGACCCGCGCGGCGGCGATGCCCACCCGGAGGCCGGTGAAGGGGCCGGGACCCATGCCGCCGACCACCGCGGAGAGGCTGCTGATCGGCACGGCCGCGTCGCTGAGGCAGTCGGCGATCAGGCGGCCGACCACCTCGGCGTGGCGCATAGTGTCGTCGGTGGCGTGTTCGGCGATGACGCCTCGGGCGAGATCCACGACCGCGACGCTCGTTCCGGCGGAAGTATCGATGGCGAGAAGCACGTTACCAGCCTATTCGCTGTGTCCAATGCGCTGCGCCGCCGATGTGCTGTGCCGCCGATGCCTGCTCGTCGGCCGCCGTGAACGAATTCGACGGAGATTTTGGGCTCTAGAGCCGAATCGTGCCCGTCATGGGCCTGTCGGAAAGCAATCTCCGTCGAATTCGTTCGGCCAGCGGGGGCCGTGCGGTGTGACCGTGACCGTGCGCGGCTCGTCGAGGTCGAGCACCTCGGCCTCGTCGGCGACGACGGATGTGGCCGCCTGCGAGGCCCCGACGGGCCGTTCGATCTCGATATCGAGCCAGGATTCGGCGATACCGTTGAGCATCCCGCGACCCCACTCGACCACGACGATCGACCGGGCGAAATCGATGTCGAGGTCATCCAGCTCGAGGGCGCTCCCGAGCCGGTAGGCGTCGACGTGCACGAGCGGGGGTCCTCCGATCGTGCTGGGGTGGGTGCGGGCCAGTACGAAGGTGGGGCTGGTGACCGAGCCGCGCACCTGCAGACCCTCCCCCAGGCCGCGGGTGAAGGTCGTCTTTCCGGCGCCGAGGGGCCCGGTCAGCACGATCAGGTCGCCGGCCTGCAGCAGCCCCGCGACCGCGCGGCCGAACTCGTGCATGCTGTCGGCGTCGGGGATGACGGCGCGCATCAGCGCGAACCGCCGCCGGGACGAACGCAGCCACCGGGCCGGGTGCCGCCCGCCGCGCCGTCGACCGCGTTCCGGTAGCTGCGGGTAACTCGGCGGCCGATCCGGGTAACGATCTCGTAGTTGATGGTACCGGCGGCGTCGGCCCAGTCGGTCGCGCTCGGCACACCGGTCTCCGGGTTGCCGAACAGTACGACCTCGTCGCCGACCGTCACACGTTCCTGGCCGACGCTGACGACGAACTGATCCATCGCGATGCGCCCGACCAGCGGATGCGAGCGTCCAGAGATGTCGACCCACGCGGTTCCGGAGGCCTGGCGGGGCACGCCGTCCGCGTAGCCGAGTGGCACGAGGGCGAGGTAGCCGTCGACCGGTGCCCGCCACAGGTAGTCGTAGGACACCCCGGCCCCCGCAGCCACGCGGCGCACGGCGGCGATGCGCCCCCGCAGCGTCATCACCGGGATGAGGCCCAAATCCTGCGACGTCTGGTCCGCGAACGGCGACAGACCGTAGATGCCGATACCCACCCGCACCATCGAGAAGCGGGCGGCCGGCACGCGCAGCGCCGCCGCGGTGGACGCCAGGTGGATCAGAGCCGGGGCCAGCCCGGTGCCGGCGGCGAGAGCAACACCGCGTTCGAAGCGCTCGATCGCCTCGGCGTCGTCGACCGGGGACGCATTCGACAGGTGGCTGAAAATACCGGTCACGGTCAGGCGGCCGGCCCGCTCGAGCTGGGCCGCCAGAGCGAACGTCTCGGCCCAGTCCGGTTCGTTCACGCCGTTGCGGTTGAGCCCGGTCTCGAGCTTGAGGTGGACCTCGGCCACGCGACCGAGAGCGGCAGCGGCCTCGGCGACCTGGCGCAGCTGCCGCGCCGAGGACAACCCGAGGGTGATGTTCCGGGTGATGGCGACGGTGAAGTCGGCATCCGGATCGTGCAGCCAGGCCAGGACGGGCGCGTCGATGCCGGCGGCCCGCAGCTCGAGCGCCTCGTCGACGTCGGCCACCCCGAGCCAGTCTGCGCCCGCGGCGAGCGCGGTACGGGCGACCGGCACTGCCCCATGACCGTAGGCGTTCGCCTTGACGACGGCCATCAGGTGCGGGGTGCCGGCCACCTGCCTGAGGTGCGCGACGTTGGCGTAGACCGCGCCCAGGTCGACGACGGCCTCGCGGTATCCGGTCATGCCCCGCCCTCCGCGACCACGAACGCACAGGCCACCCCGGCGTCGTGGGTCATGGTCAAGTGCACCGTGTCGATGCCGCGGGCCGTCAGTGCCGCCGCGGCAGCCCCGTGAAGCACGAATCCTGGGTTGCCGTGCGCGTCGGTCACGACGTCCATCTCCTGCCAGCTGGCGCCGGCACTGTCGCCGAGCGCTTTGATCAGTGCCTCCTTGGCCGCGAAGCGCGCGGCCAAGGAGTGCATCGGCAACCCGCGCTCGGCTTCCGTGAAGAGCCGGGGAATGAGCCCAGGCGTGCGCAAGACCTGCCGTTCGAAGCGAGCGAGGTCGACGATGTCGACCCCAATGCCCCGGATCATCCGGCCAACCCTTGCACCCTGTGCTGCACCCTCCGGCTACTCCGACTCGAGGACTGGCGCTACTCGACCGTGACGGACTTCGCCAGGTTGCGCGGCTGGTCGACGTCGAGGCCCTTCACCGTGGCGAGCTCCATGGCGAAAATCTGCAGCGGTACGACCGCGAGGAGCGGTTCGAACAGCGGCGAGGCCAGCGGGATGCGGATGACGGTGTCCGCGAACGGCAGCACCGCGACATCCCCTTCTTCGGCGATCGCGATGATGCGCGCGCCGCGGGCCCGGATCTCCTGGATGTTCGAGACCACCTTGGGGTGCAGGTGGGCGGAGCCGCGTGGGCTCGGCACGATGACGAAGACGGGCTGGCCGGGCTCGATCAGCGCGATCGGGCCGTGCTTGAGCTCACCGGCGGCGAAGCCCTCCGCGTGGATGTACGCGAGCTCCTTGAGCTTGAGCGCACCCTCGAGCGCGATCGGGAAACCCACGTGGCGGCCGAGGAACAGCACGGCGCGCGTGTCGGCCATCCAGGTGGCCAGCTCGTGCACGGTCGACTCCTGCAGCAGCGTGGTCGCCAGCTTGTCCGGGATGGCCTGGAGCTCGGCGATCTGCACGGCGCACTCTGCTTCGCTGAGGCTGCCGCGCACCCGGGCCAGGTGCAGGCCGAAGAGGTAGAGGGCGGCGATCTGGGCGGTGAAGCCCTTCGTCGAGGCCACGGCGACCTCCGGGCCGGCGTGGGTGTAGATGACGGCGTCCGACTCGCGGGGGATGGTGGCACCCTGCGTGTTGCAGATCGAGATGGCCTTCGCGCCCGCTTCTCGGGCGAACTTGACCGCCATCAGCGTGTCCATGGTTTCGCCGGACTGGCTGATCGAGATGACCAGGGTCTCAGGGTTCAGCACCGGGTCGCGGTAACGGAACTCGTGGCTGAGTTCGATGTCGACCGGAACCCGGGTCCACTTCTCGATGGCGTACTTGGCGACGTAGCCGGCGTTCGCTGCGGTGCCGCAGGCGACGACCACGATGCGACGGATGCCGGCGAGCACGTCGTCTCCGAATTCGGTCAGCTCGGGAACGACGGCCTGGCCCTCATGGATGCGCCCGCGCAGGGTGTTGCGCACGGCATCCGGCTGCTCGGAGACTTCCTTGGCCATGAAGCTGGACCAGCCGCCCTTCTCGGACGCGGAGGCATCCCAGGCGATGTCGAACTCTTCGACTTCGACGGCGTTGCCGTCGAAGTCGGTGACGGTGACGAGGTCCGGCGTGATCGTGACGATCTGGTCCTGGCCGATGGCGACCGCGCGGCGGGTGTACTCGACGAAAGCGGCGACGTCGGAGCCGAGGAAGTTCTCTCCGTCGCCCAGGCCGATCACGAGTGGTGAGTTGCGGCGGGCGCCGACGACGATGCCGGGCTGGTCTTGGTGGACGGCGAGCAGGGTGAAGGCCCCGTCGAGGCGGGAGACGACAGCCCGGAACGCTTCGCCCAGGTCGCCGACGCGCTGGTATTCCCGGCCGAGCAGGATCGCGGCGACCTCGGTGTCGGTCTCACTCTCGAAGGTGAATCCCTCCGCGAGGAGTTCGTCCTTGAGCACGGAGAAGTTTTCAATAATTCCGTTGTGGATAAGGGCCAGCTTGCCGTTGTCACCCAGGTGCGGGTGCGCATTCACGTCATTCGGCGCCCCGTGGGTGGCCCACCGAGTGTGTCCGATACCGGTGTTCCCATTATTAATCGGGTTCGCCTCGAGCTCGGCGGCAAGAACGGCCAGTTTGCCCGCCCGCTTAGCGGTATTGAGAGTACCTTCGCTGTCGATGACAGCGATCCCCGCGGAGTCGTACCCCCGGTACTCGAGTCGCCGCAGACCTCCCATCAGGACCTGAACGCTCTTGTTATCTCCGACGTATCCAACGATTCCACACATGACTGCGATATTAGTCCGAGTAAGCTCGGTGAAATGTCCGATCCGGTTGCGAGTCCCTGGAACAACGGCCACAGCACTCCTTTCGTCGAACTGGACCGGGCTGACTGGGCCGCCCTCGCGCCAACCACCCGGCTTCCGCTGCGGGAGACGGAGATCGTGCAGTTGCGGGGGCTGGGTGAGCCGCTCGACCTCAATGAGGTGACGGATGTCTACCTGCCGCTCAGCCGCCTGCTCAACCTCTACGCCGCCGGTGCACGGCAGCTGCACCGCGCCACGAGCGACTTCCTCGGAGAGCGCGCCCAGCGCACGCCGTTCGTGATCGGGGTCGCCGGATCGGTCGCGGTGGGCAAGTCCACCATCGCCCGCTTGCTGAGGGAGCTGCTGGCCCGCTGGGAGGACACCCCGCGGGTCGAACTGGTGACCACCGACGGTTTCCTGCTGCCTAACGCCGAACTCACCCGCCGGGGCCTGATGGACCGAAAAGGGTTCCCGGAGTCTTACGACCGGCGGGCCCTGCTGCGCTTCGTGGCCGCGGTCAAGAGCGGTGCCGCCGAGGTGCGGTCGCCGTTCTACTCACACCTCAGCTATGACATCGTGCCCGACGCCCAGATCGTGGTGCGGCAGCCGGACATTCTGATCGTCGAGGGCCTCAACGTGCTGCAGCCGCCCGGACCCGGCCATGGCCTCGCCGTCAGCGACCTCTTCGACTTCACCGTATACGTGGACGCCCGCACGCAGGACATCGCCCGCTGGTACGAGGAGCGTTTTCTCAAGCTGCAGCGCGGCGCATTCAGCAATCCGAAGTCGTACTTCCACCGGTACGCGAGTATGACCGAGGCCGAGGCGCGGAGCCGCGCCCGGGAAATCTGGACCGAGATCAACGAACCGAACCTGCTGCGAAACATCCGTCCGACCCGCTCTCGGGCGACCCTCGTGCTGCGCAAGGATCCGAACCACTCCGTCTCCAAGGTGCTGCTGCGTAAGGTGTGACCCGCCGTGTGCCACCGCACAGTGTGCTCCGCCGTGTGTCACCGCACGGGCATCCTCGACGTCCGGGCACTCCGGCTGTGAACCAATTCGACGGAGATTTTGGCGAAAAGCCGGTTTCTCTGGCTGTTTCGGAACGATTCGGGCAAAATCTCCGTCGAATTCGTCAGGGGTGCGGGGCAGAGCGGGCGCGCGGGGCGCGGCCGAAAACGAGAGTGCGGGGCCCGCGGCCGAGAACGAGGGTGCGGCCCCGGGTGCGGCCGCGGCCCCGGGTGCGGCCGCGGCGAGAACTCTCTAGAGGGCGAGCTGCAGGCGCACGATGTCGGCCAGCTCGTTCGCGAGCCGGTCGGCGGTGCCCTGATCGGCCGCTTCGACCATGACGCGCACCATGGGCTCGGTGCCCGACGGGCGCAGCAGCACCCGTCCGGTGTCCCCGAGCTCGGCCTCAGCGGCGCGGATAGCCTCCGCGATGACCTCGTTCGATTTCAGCCCGTGATGGTCGATGCCGCGCACGTTGACCAGGATCTGCGGGTAGACCGTCATCACCGAGGCGAGCTCTGCGAGGGTCTTGCCGGTGCGTGCCATTTCGGCGACCAGGTGCAACCCGGTCAGGATGCCGTCACCGGTCGTGGCGAACTTGGTCATGATCACATGACCGGATTGTTCGCCGCCGAGGGACAGCCCGTCGACGTTGAGTTCTTCGAGCACGTATCGGTCGCCGACCTTGGCCTCGATCATGCGGATGTCGTTGGCCGCCATGGCCTTACGCAAACCGAGGTTGCTCATCACCGTGGCCACGAGCGTGCGGTCCTTCAGAACCCCGCGCTCGGCCATGGAGACAGCGAGGATCGCCATGATCTGGTCACCGTCGACGACGTTGCCGTCGCGGTCGACGGCCAGGCACCGGTCCGCGTCGCCGTCGTGGGCGATTCCGACGTCCGCACCGGCCTCGAGGACGGCACGGGAGAGGTTGTCGAGGTGGGTGGAGCCCACCCCGTCGTTGATGTTGTTGCCGTCGGGGTCGGCGCCGATGACCGTGAGCGTGGCACCGGCATCCGTGAAGACCTGCGGCGATACGCCGGCGGCGGCACCGTGCGCGCAGTCGAGCACGACGTGGATGCCGTCCAGGCGGTGCGGCAGCGTTCCGAGCAGGTGCACGACATAGCGGTCCTCGGCGTCCGCGAAGCGGCTGATGCGACCGACGTCTCCGCCGATCGGCGTGAGCATGTCGAGCGACAGATGCTCTTCAATGCGGTCCTCGACGTCGTCGGGAAGCTTGGTTCCCCCGAAGGCAAAGAACTTGATGCCGTTGTCGGGAGCGGGGTTGTGCGAGGCGGAAATCATCACGCCGAAATCTGCGCCGATATCGGCGATCAAGAAAGCCGCGGCTGGAGTCGGAATGACGCCCGCGTCGAGCACGTCCACACCGGAGCTCGCCAGGCCGGCCGCGACCGCGGCCGAAATGAATTCACCGGAGATCCGAGGATCCCGGGCGAGCACCGCGACGGGACGACGGCCCTCTGCGCGACGCAACTCCGCGCGGCGGCCCTGCGTGAGGACCGCCGCACTGGCCTGGGCGAGGGCCAGAGCCAGGCCAGCCGTGAGATCACGGTTGGCCAGACCCCGGACGCCGTCCGTGCCAAATAGTCGAGGCATTTTTTCTACGGTGCCAATCGACTTAACGCTTGGAGAACTGAGGAGCCTTACGGGCCTTCTTGAGTCCGGCCTTCTTGCGCTCCTTGACGCGAGCGTCACGGTTGAGGAAGCCGGCCTTCTTGAGGATGGCGCGGTTGTTCTCTTCGTCGATCTGGTTCAGTGAACGAGCGATACCGAGGCGCAGGGCACCGGCCTGGCCGGAGGGGCCACCACCGGTGATGCGGGCGATGACGTCGTAGCTGCCGATGAGGTCGAGCACCTTGAACGGGTCGTTGATGAGCTGCTGGTGCAGCTTGTTCGGGAAGTAGTCCCCGAATTCGCGGCCGTTGACGGTGATCGTGCCGGAGCCGGGGACGATGCGCACGCGGGCGATGGCCTGCTTGCGGCGTCCGACGGCTGCGCCGGGTACGTTGAGGATGGCGCGGGGCGCCTTGGTTACAGTCTCGGTCGGAGTCTCGGTCGAGTAGCTCTCCGGAGCCTGGTCAATCTGATCTGCGATTTTCGCCACGATGGTGTGAATCCTTTTTTCTTAGAGTCGAAAAGTCTGGAGGCCGGCGCTACTGAGCGACCTGGGCGAGGGTGTACGGCTTCGGCTGCTGCGCAGCGTGCGGGTGCTCCGGGCCGGCGTAGACCTTGAGCTTGGCCAGCTGGGCGCGGCCGAGCGTGTTCTTCGGCAGCATGCCACGGATGGCCTTCTCAACCGCACGGGTCGGGTGCTTCTCGAGCATCTCCGAGTAGTTGGTGGCCGTGAGGCCGCCCGGGTAACCGGAGTGGCGGTACGCCATCTTCAGGTCGAGCTTCTTGCCGGTGAGGGCAATCTTCTCGGCGTTGACGATGATGACGAAGTCGCCCATATCCATGTGGGGAGAGAACGTTGCCTTGTGCTTCCCGCGAAGGAGAATTGCGGCGTGGCTGGCAAGACGACCGAGCACGATGTCTGTGGCGTCGATGACGACCCAGTCGTGCTGGACTTCGCTTGCCTTGGGAGTGTAAGTGCGCGTCACTATTAAGCTGCTTTCTTGTTCGAACGGAGGTGTTCGTGAATCCCGCTCCGGGTGTGTTCCCAGAGAGGGAACACGATCGATGGAGGGCTCACGTTCGTGTGTCTGGCTGCAACGCACAGACACCAAGGAGTAACTCTAACGCCGTCGGCCTGGCAGCGCAATTCAACCATCACTCGGTGTCGTCGATGAGCTCCCGGCGCGCGCGGGTTTCGCGGGCCCGCAGGGCGAGCAGTTCGTCGGCCGGATAGCCGACCTGAAGCAGCGTGAGACCCTGGGCGGGCATCACCTTGAACTCGCTGGTGCGGGCCCGCTCGATTCGGAGGTCGACCAGACGGTCCCCGGACAGCCGCCCCTCCCCCACCGCGACGCAAGCCCCGACCAGCGCGCGCACCATACTGTGGCAGAAGGCGTCAGCCTGAACGGATGCGACGAGCACACCATCCGGATCGCGGTACCAGCGGAACTCCTGCAGGGTGCGGATCGTGGTGGCCCCGGGCCGCGGCTTGCAGTAGGTGGCGAAATCGTGCAGGCCGATCAGCGTCGCGGCAGCCGCGTCCATGGCGTCCACGTCGAGGGCGAAGCCGTGCCAGGTGGTACGGAACCGCTGCAGCGGGTCGTGCCCGACGACGGAGTCGGCGATCCGGTACTCGTAGCGCCGGTACAGCGCGGAGAACCGGGCGTCGAACCCGGGCGGGGCGAGCACGGAGGATGTGATCACGATCTCGGGCTGGGTGACGAGGATGCCGCTGAGCCGCCGCTGCACCATGACCGCCAGGGGTGTCGGGGGCCGCCCCTTGCCGCGGGAGATGCGCACGAGGCCGTCGGCCTGGTCGGGGTTCAGATCGAAGTGGGCGACCTGCCCGGTCGCGTGCACACCGGCATCCGTTCTCCCGGCCACGGTCAGGATCGGGGTCGGCGGGTGGCTGTGCAGGATGCCGGCCAGCCCGGCCTCGATCTGACCCTGCACGGTGCGGAGGCCCGGCTGCGTCGCCCAGCCGCTCATGCCGGTGCCGTCATAGGCGATGTCGAGCCTGATCCGGGTGGTGCCCGCTGCTTGGGTCTCGTCGGGCGCAGGGGGAAGAATCACGGAGGTAAGTGTACGGTCCGGTCCGGGTTATCGTAGAACCCGGGCTTCGGTCCCCACCTGTCATGAAAATTTGCCGCCCCCGCCCTCTGACGCTCATCCGTACTCCGTGAACGTGCCCACCAAACGCCTGGCCGGTCTCGACGGCCTGCGTGGTATCGCCGTGGTTCTGGTCGTGGTGTTCCACTTCTTCCCCGCGGTCCTTCCCGGCGGATTCATCGGGGTCGACGTCTTCTTCGTGATCAGCGGGTTCCTGATCACGGGCCTCCTCATCACCGAACGAGACGAAACCGCGCGGATCGCGCTCGGTCGTTTCTGGAAACGGCGGGCGCTGCGCCTGGTGCCGCCACTGGTCCCGCTGGTGCTGATCCTGTGCACTGCCGCCTGGCTGATCGGCGGCGACGTGCTGGTGGGCCTCGGCTGGCAGCTGCTCGGCGCGATCACCTTCGGCTACAACTGGGTGTCGATCGCCGGGTCGGCGAGCTATTTCAGCGCCACGGCGCCGGAACTGTTCCGCAATCTGTGGTCGCTGGCGGTGGAGGAGCAGTTCTACCTGATCTGGCCGTTCGCTCTCCTCGGCCTGCTGCTGGTGAGGAGCGGCCGGCTCCGCCTGGCACTCGTCGCCGGCCTGGCCCTGGCCTCTGCCGTCTGGATGGGGCTACTGTACGACCCCGCCGACCCCACCCGGGTGTACTACGGCTCGGACACGCACAGCTTCGGGCTCTTCACGGGTGCCGCGCTCGCGCTACTGCTGCGCCGTTCGGGCCTCCCGGGCGACACGGCACCCCGCCTCGCCGCCCTGCGCGACCGCTGGCGGCCGTGGCTGGGTCGGCTCGCCCTGGCCGGGGTGCTGGCGGCGGCGTTCGCCCTGCCCGACACCGGCCTGGCGACCTATCGAGGCGGACTGATGCTGGTGAGCCTGCTGACCGCGGTCGTGATCTGGGCGGCCGTGCGCGGGCCCGGCTTCGGCCCGGCGCTGGACACCGCGCCGCTGCGCTACCTGGGTGAACGCTCCTACGGCATCTATCTGTGGCACTGGCCGGTGCTTGTGCTCGCTCAGGGGGCGTGGCCGGCGGCCGCCGCATCACCGACCGTGCTGACGAGCATCGGAGTCGGGGTGCTGGCGGGCGCGCTGACGCTGCTGGCGGCCGGTGCGTCGTACCGCTGGCTGGAACTTCCCGTGCGCACGAAGGGCGTGCGCGGCAGCATCCGTCGCCTGCGGCAGAGCACGAGCGGCGCGCGCACGATCCGCACGCCCGGCGGGCTCGTCTGGTTCGGCCTGTTCGGCGCCGCCGCGCTGTTCCTGGCGACCGGCACGATCGCGGCCCTGCTCACCGCTCCCGCCCAGACGAGCGCGCAGAGCGAGATCGAACGCGGCCAGAAGGCACTGGATGCTGCGCAGCGGCAGGCCGTGCAGAACGCACGGCGCGCGTCCCGGCCGGCCGCCAGCGCCATCGAACGCGCGGCGCCCGGGGACCTGATCACGGCCGTGGGCGATTCGGTGATGCTCGCCTCGGCCCCCGAGCTGCAGGCCGGCTTCCCGGGGATCGCGATCGATGCCACCGTCTCTCGGGGCATGGGGGCTGCCCCCGACATCCTGGCCACCCAAGCCGAGGCCGGCGCGCTCCGGCCGGTGGTCGTCGTGGGCCTCGGCACCAACGGGCCGATCCGTTCGAGTCAGCTGGCGGCCATCCGCGCGGTGATCGGTCCGGACCGGGAGCTGATCCTGGTCACTGCCTTCGCCGAACGTGACTGGACGGCCGGGGTGAACGCCAGCCTGGCCGAGTACGCGGCCCGGCACCGCGCGGTCGAGCTGGCCGATTGGAGCACGGCGATCGCCTCGCACACGGATGTGCTCGCAAACGACAACATCCATCCCGGTCCGGCCGGCGGTCGGATCTATGCCGACGTCATTCGGGCCGCTCTGGAACGGCTGGCCCAGCCGCCGCCGCAGCCGGGCCTCGAGGCGTATCGCCTGCCCGACCCTGCCGGGTCACCCTCTCTCCGGCCGCCGCTGCTGCCGTGACAAAGTCCGGGTCGGCCGGGTCGGCCGGGTCGGCGGGTGCGGGACCCGGGTGGGACTAAAGCTCAATGGTGAAGGCGAGACTGCGGGTGGTGGGCGTGAAACCCATGCCGAGGTACAGGTTCAGCGCGCCGGTGGGACTTTCGGAGTCGACGACCAGGGTCGCCCGGGCCAGACCCTCGGCGCGTGCGGCACGCAGATGCAGGCCCAGCAGGTTCCGCGCGATGTGTTTGCCCCGCCATCCGTCGATGACGCCGACGAGGTCGACGTGGCTGCCGGTGTAGCCCTGGTTCAGCCAGTCGTCCTCGTTGACCGTGGCCAGGGTGAAGCCCACGACCTTCGGGGTGCCGTCGGGGCCGGTCGCGAGGGCCAGGTATGAGAGGTCGGGGCGGAATTTGCGACTCGTCACGAAGGAGTCCCAGGCATCGTCGCTCATCGGTTGGCTGGCCCAGTGATCCCGGAACGACGAGTCGCGCGCTTCGTGAACGGCCGCAGAGAACTCCGTGGTGAATTGGATGACGCGAATGTCAACCGGAAGGTCGATCTCGGGGACCGGCTCGTCGAGGCGCCGCTCGAGGGACTGGAAGTACCGGGCGCACTCCATGCCGAGGCGCCGGAACAGACGGATGCTGCGGTACGCGGTCTCCTCGGTGTACGCGAGGATCCAGCGTGGAACCGAGGGATCGTCGGTGGCGAGCTGCTGCTCGGCCCGGCCCAGCTGCCACGCGAGCAGCTCGCGGCCGATTCCGCGTCCGCGGTAGTCGGGGTGAACCCCGCCGACCAGGATCGCGCGGGCCAGCGTCTCGCGCCGCGGCGGCGCCATCACCATCCCCATCGCCACGAGGGTGCCGTCGGCGGTGAACCCGATCAGGGAATCCCGCTCCGGATGGAAGTACGACAGACCGAAGTCCCGCTCGATGCCCTCCCGCGTCGTCAGGTGGTACGGATGGTCCGCCTTGCCGACCGCTCGGGTGAGTTGCCACAGGTCGTCGGCGTCCGACACCGTTGCCGGACGCCACCGGGCGATCTCAGGGTGGGCGGGCCCCGGCGCGTCGGGCGGCAGGGCCGCACGGCGCCGCGGACCCTGATTTTGGATTCCGGTCAGGCGTTCCATGGCGTAGATCGTAGCCGGGGCCCCGCGAGGGCGCTAGCCCGTCGCCGGGGCACAAAAAGAGGGGCCCGACCGAAGTCGGGCCCCTCTCAATTCAACACAGCGATTCAGCTGAGTCGATACAGCACAGAGTGCCTACTTGGATTCCTCAGCGGCAGCGACATCATCCTCGACGACGTCAGCTTCGTCAGCAGCATCCTCGACGACGACCTCGGCCGGAGCCTCGGCAACGGGCGCTGCCGCGGCGGGCTTGGAAGCAGCCTTGGCGGAGGAGCGCTTGACCTTCGGGGTGACGGGCTCGAGAACGAGCTCCATCTGCACCATCGAAGCGTTGTCGCCCTTGCGGAAGCCGAGCTTCGTTATGCGGGTGTAACCACCCTCGCGAAGGGCAACCTGAGGTGCGATCTCGGTGAAGAGCTCATGCACGACGGTCTTGTCGCCGATGGTGGCAAGCACGCGACGACGGGCGTGCAGGTCACCCTTCTTTGCGAAGGTGATCAGTCGCTCGGCGACCGGACGCAGGCGCTTGGCGCGCGTCTCGGTCGTCTTGATGGACTTGTGGGTGAATAGGGATGCGGCCAGGTTGGCGAGCATGAGGCGCTCGTGGGCCGGTCCGCCTCCGAGGCGGGCTCCCTTAGTGGGCGTAGGCATTGGTTATCTCCAGTATCAAAGTCGAAAGTCAGTCTGAACGACTGCTTTAGATGGTTTCTTCGTCGTAGCCGCTGTAGAAGTGGGCGCCGTCGAATCCGGGCACCGAGTCCTTCAGGGACAGGCCGAGCTCAACGAGCTTGTCCTTGACCTCATCCACCGACTTCTGTCCGAAGTTGCGGATGTTCATCAGCTGGGTCTCCGAGAGGGCGACCAGTTCGCTGACGTTGTTGATGCCCTCGCGCTTGAGGCAGTTGTACGAGCGCACCGACAGATCGAGGTCTTCGATCGGAATCGACAGCTCGGTCGACAGCACGGCATCGACCGGCGCCGGGCCGATTTCGATGCCCTCGGCGGCGGTGTTCAGCTCACGGGCCAGACCGAACAGCTCGGTCAGCGTGCGACCGGCGGATGCGATGGCGTCGCGAGGCGAAATCGCCGACTTGGTCTCCACGTCGACGACGAGGCGGTCGAAGTCGGTGCGCTCACCGGCACGAGTTGCCTCGACGCGGTAGGTCACCTTGAGCACGGGCGAGTAGATCGAGTCGACCGGAATCTGGCCGGCCTCGGAGTACTCGTTGCGGTTCTGGGTGGCCGACACGTAGCCGCGGCCGCGTTCGATGGTCAGTTCGAGTTCGAACTTGGCCTTGTCGTTCAGCGTGGCGATGACCAGCTCGGGGTTGTGCACCTCGACACCGGCCGGAGCCGAGATGTCGGCGGCCGTGACCTGGCCGGCACCCTGCTTGCGTAGGTACGCGGTGATGGGCTCGTCGTGCTCGCTGGAGATGACGAGGCCCTTGATGTTGAGGATGATCTCGGTGACGTCTTCCTTGACACCGGGAACGGTGCTGAACTCGTGCAGCACACCGTCGATCCGGATGCTGGTGACAGCGGCTCCGGGGATCGATGACAGGAGGGTGCGGCGCATCGAGTTGCCGAGGGTGTAACCGAAACCAGGCTCAAGAGGTTCGATGACGAACCTGGATCGGAACTCCGAGATGTTCTCTTCGGTGAGCGTGGGGCGCTGTGCAATAAGCACTGTTGATTCCTTTCGGCTAAGTGTCCGCTATATGACACTTGCGTGGCGAGGTTTTGAGTTGTGTGTCTCTCGACAAGCCCGACAATCGAGCACATCGTCGAACGAGGGAGGGGTGATGCCCCACGACCCGCCACAGCCGGGCCCGTCTTGTGACGGGCCCGGCCGATGGCGAGATGCCGGTTGGTTAGACTCGACGACGCTTGGGCGGACGGCATCCGTTGTGCGCCTGGGGGGTGACGTCGTTGATCGAACCGACCTCGAGGCCGGCGGCCTGGAGCGAACGGATCGCGGTCTCGCGGCCCGATCCCGGTCCCTTGACGAAGACGTCAACCTTCTTCATGCCGTGCTCCTGCGCCTGGCGGGCAGCCGACTCGGCAGCCAGCTGTGCGGCGAACGGGGTCGACTTGCGCGAACCCTTGAAGCCGACTCCACCCGAGGACGCCCAGCTGATGACCGCACCGGTGGTGTCAGTGATCGAGACGATGGTGTTGTTGAAGGTGCTCTTGATGTGGGCCTGGCCCACAGCGACGTTCTTCTTTTCTTTCTTGCGCGGCTTCCGAACGGCCGACTTTGGTGCTGCCATGAATTTCTCCTGAGTCCTAAAGGCGAGACGGGCCAGGCCGAGGCCTAGCGCGCCTTCTTCTTGCCGGCTACGGTGCGCTTCGGGCCCTTGCGGGTGCGAGCGTTGGTCTTGGTGCGCTGGCCGCGAACGGGCAGGCCCTTGCGGTGGCGGATGCCCTCGTAGCTGCCGATCTCGACCTTGCGGCGGATGTCAGCGGCAACCTCACGGCGGAGGTCACCCTCAACCTTGAAGGTTCCTTCGATGTAGTCACGGAGGGCGACGAGCTGCTCGTCACTCAGGTCCTTGACTCGGATGTTTCCATCGATTTCAGTGTCGGCGAGGGTCTTGAGTGCCCTCGTGCGGCCAACACCAAAGATGTAAGTCAGTGCAACTTCCACGCGCTTATCGCGGGGAATATCAACGCCGGCTAGACGTGCCATTGTGGCTTCTCCTGTATATGAGTGGAGGTCTGTGACAGTGCCTGTTCATCGGCCTCCAACCGATGGTGTCCCCCCGAAGGGTTCCCGGCACTGCTATTTTCTGTATTCAGTTGCATCTCGTCCGACTCGACCGTGATCGAGCCTGCCGAGATCAGCCCTGACGCTGCTTGTGACGAGGGTTCTCGCAGATGACCATCACGTTGCCATTACGGCGGATGACCTTGCACTTGTCGCAGATCTTCTTGACGCTGGGCTTGACCTTCATGGTGTGTCCTTGTATTCGCTGTCTTCGTACCCCAGGAACGCCTCGGGCCGTTACTTACAGCACTCTCTACTTGTAGCGGTAAACGATCCGGCCGCGAGTCAGGTCGTACGGGCTCAGCTCCACGATCACGCGATCCTCCGGGAGGATACGGATGTAGTGCTGACGCATCTTGCCTGAAATGTGGGCAAGAACTTTGTGGCCGTTGCTCAACTCGACGCGAAACATCGCGTTGGGAAGAGCTTCGACTACCGCGCCCTCGATTTCGATGACACCGTCTTTTTTGGCCATAACTCACTATCGCTAGGGTATTGATTGCTGGTCGTGCGTGGATTGTGGTGCACTGGTACGCCGCATACGTGCGCGCAAGACACCAAGGATTTACTCTATGGTACGGAGTTGCCTTTTGGCAATTCTTCCCTATAATCCCTCGCGGGATTCTCCGCTCAGAGGGCCTTCTGCACCGCGGCCACGACCAGGACCACGTCGGCGAACAGCGGATGCGCGGCGTCCAGGCCACACACCGACGCGGTGAACGATTCGGCCGTCTCGGCGCGCAGCATCCGTTGCAGCAGGGCGCTCTGCTCATCGTCGGCGACGTCGAACCGGAGTGCGGCTTCGACGGCTGCGAGCAGCGCGACCGGGCGGGTGCCGTGCTCGGCGATCTCGGCGGCAGGGCCGATGAACCGTTCGTGGCGGCTGAGCTTACGCAGCGGCTGGCGGCCGACGCGCTCTACCGTGTCGGGCAGGGACGGGTTGGCGAAGCGCACCAGGATCTTCTCCCGGTAGGCGCGCTGGGCGTCCACGTCGAGGCCGTGCTTGGCCACGAGCAGGGCCGAGGTTTCCTCGAGCACCGCTCGGACGCCGTCCAGCACCGCCGGCACCAGGAGCGCGTCGGAGATCTTGGAAGCCCCGGCAACACCGCCGAGATAGGCGACGGTCGCGTGTCCGGTATTCACCGTGAACAGCTTGCGCTCGATGTAGGGCGCGAGATTGTCGACGAAAGTGGCACCCGGGATGACCGGCACGGCGCCGTTGAAGGCGCCCTGCTCGATAACCCACTCGTAGAAGGCCTCGACGGTTACGTCGATGCCGGCACCCTCGGCCTGGCCGGGCACGATGCGGTCGACTGCCGTGTTGGCGAAGACGACGCGCTCGGCCACAGCCGCTCGTTCCGGCTCCGGCACGTTGGCCCAGACCTGTTCGGCGAGGACATCCGTGGCGTTGATGGCGTTCTCGCACGCCATCACGGCCAGGGGCGGCAAATCGGCCGACCGCCGCCCCAGTCCGGCCGCGATGACCGGAGCCACGAAGCGGAGGACGGTGGGGCCGACCGCGGTGGTGACGATATCGGCCGTCGCGATCTCGTCGATCAGTGCGGCCTCATGCGTGACGCTGTTGATGGCCCGGAAAGTGTCGACCACGCGGGTGGTCGACACGTCCCCTGCCTCGTGCACGGCGTAGCTGCCGGCAGCCTGCAAAGCGTCTATCAGGGAGACATTCACATCGGCGAAGACAACCTCGTATCCGGCATCGTGAAGCAGGAGGCCGACAAATCCGCGGCCGATGTTCCCTGCACCGAAGTGAATGGCCTTCATTCTGCGTTTACCTCCTCGAGGAGCATGAAGATGTCCTCTGCTGTGACGGCGTCAATCAATTTCTGCACTTCGTCCTCGTCCGAGAAGACGATCGCGATCTTCTGCAGGATTTCGAGGTGCTCATTGTTGAGCCCCGCGATCCCGACGGCGAAACGCACCTGCTGGCCGTTCCAATCGATCGGTTCGGCGTAACGCACGAGCGACAGAGCCGACCGGACGATCGACTCCTTGGCGTCGTTGGTCCCGTGCGGGATCGCCAGGAAATTTCCCATGTAGGTCGACACGCTGGCTTCGCGGTCGAACATCGAGTCGACGTAGTCTTCGCGCACGGCGCCTGCGGTGACGAGCAGGGCGCCGGCCTCACGGATGGCGCCCTGCTTCGTGGTGGCCGCCCCCGCGGCCACGACGTTGCCCAGTTCCAGAATGCGGTCGGTCATCGCGCTACCTCCTCGGCCGCCTGGCCCTGAATCAGGGCGACGACATCATCGTATTTCGGGCTGTTCATGAAATTCTCGACCGAGACATGCGTCGAGTCAGGAGACTTCGACTGGGCCCGGGCGGTCAGGTCCTGATGCGTGATGACCAGATCGGCCGTGCCGTCGAGGTTCGCGATCGCCTGGTTGGTCACGGTGATTCCGTCGAGACCGGCCTTCTTGATCTTGTTGCGCAGCACCGAAGCGCCCATGGCGCTGGAGCCCATTCCGGCGTCGCACGCGAAGATGATGGTCTTCACACGGCGAGCGGTAGTGACCGAAGTGCCGGAGGCTCCGAGGCCGCCGAGGATGGTACTGGCCTTGCCCTTGTTTGCTTCGGTCTTGGCGATGGCCTCGGCCATGTCACCGGTGTCGCCGGCGGTCAGGTCGCGCTTGCGGCTGGCACGGAGGATGACGGCTGCGATCAGGAATGACACCGTGGCGGCGCCGATGACGGAGAGGATGACGCCGACGTAGCTGCCCGGGGCGGTCTGGATCAGGATGGCGATGATGCTGCCGGGTGAGGCAGGGGCGCGCAGGCCGGTTGCGAAGGCCACGTTGATGGCGACACCGGTCATGCCGCCGCCGACTGCGGCGAGGAGCAGTGCCGGCTTCATCAGCACGTACGGGAAGTAGATCTCGTGGATGCCGCCGAAGAAGTGGATGATGATGGCGCCCGGTGCGCTGGCCCGTGCGATGCCGACTCCGAAGAAGGAGAACGCGAGCAGGATGCCCAAGCCGGGGCCGGGGTTCGCCTCGAGCAAGAACAGCACCGACTGGCCGTTTTCCGCAACCTGCTGCACACCGATCGGCGTGAGCACGCCATGGTTGATGGCGTTGTTGAGGAACAGGATCTTGCCGGGCTCGATGAAGATGCTGGCGATGGGCAGCAGGCTGTTGGAGACGAGCCAGTCGACGATCATCTCGAGGAAATTGCTGATCCCGGTCACGAGCGGGGCGATTCCGAAGAACGCACCCAGCGCGAGGATCATGCCGAGGATGCCGGACGCGAAGTTGTCGACCAGCATCTCGAACCCGGGCTTGATCTTGCCGGCCCAGAGGCTGTCAAGCTTCTTCAGCAGGTACGCGGATCCCGGGCCGACGATCATGGCGCCGATGAACATCGGGATCTCGCTGCCCACGATGACACCCATGGTCGCGATCGAGGCGATGACCGCACCACGCGTTCCGTAGACCATCCGGCCACCGGTGTTGGCGATCAGAAGCGGCAGTAAGTACACGATCATCGGTCCGACGAGCGTTTCCAAGGTCGCGTTCGGGGTCCAACCGGTCGGAATGAAGAATGCGGTGATCAATCCCCACGCAATGAATGCAGGGATGTTGGGCATGACCATTCCGCTGAGGAAGGTGCCAAAGCGCTGAACGTGCACACGGGTTCCTCCGCTCTTGGTCTTGGTAGCTGACGTCGTCGTCATTTCTCTGCCTTTCGTAGGGATGCGATGAGGAGTTGCCCCGTCACGTTGCGACTGATTCAAGTCTGATCAAGACGGTCTTGCGGGGCCACCAGAGACTTTTCCGCACCCCCGGAAATCTCGTGGCAGTTATCCGGCCGGGAGCGGCGTGGGAGACTTACTTTTTACTTGGGAGTTTCATGCGATGAGCGACAAACAGACACGGATGCTGGATTTTCTGTCGCAGACACCGGCCTGGGTCACCGCCGGCGAGCTTGCCGACCTCCTGGGCGTCACGCCCCGGACCGTGCGCAGCTACGTCACGAACCTGAAACTGGCTGCCGGGCCGCTCGAGATCATCGAGTCGGGTCCGGCCGGGTACCGGCTGGACCTCGAGGCGTTCGCCGTGTACCGCGCCAGGGGGCGCATACACTCGGACGAAGCCGAGACCCCGACGGATCGCCTTTACGCTTTGGTGCGCCGGCTCACGGAGTCCCACGAGGGGCTCGACGTCTACGCTCTGTCCGCCGAGCTGTTCGTCAGTGACTCCACGATCGACTCCGACCTGACCAAGGTGCGGCAGCTACTGCCCGACACCGGGCTCACGCTCACCCGCCACGGCAGCGTGGTCACGCTCGCCGGCTCCGAGACCGACCGGCGGCGGCTGCTCAGCCGGCTGTTCCGCGAGGAGAGTTCGCGCGGTCTGCTCGAACTCGAGGCGATTCAGCGCGAGTTCGCCTCCGAGAGCCTCGGAGAGTTCAAGACGGATCTGATCGCGATGCTCGACTCGCAGGGGTATTTCGTCAACGAGTACGGCACCAACGACGTTCTACTCCATGTCGCCATCGCCATCGACCGGGTCACGAGGCGCACCTCTCCCGTGGTGGCCGAGACCGCGGCATCCGTCGGCTCCCCCGATGCGATGACCCTCGCCCTCTCCGGGCTGATCGTGCGCCACTTCCACGTCGAACTGGGTGCCGGTGACCTCGACTACATCGCACTCCTGCTCAAGACCCGGGTGATCACCCCCGGGCAGGACCAACCGGCGCAGGTTCTGATCGAGAGCTTCGTCCGCCCCGAAGATCTCGACGCCGTGCGCCGGATCGTCGGCCAGGCCGGGGACGAGTTCCTGCTGGACCTCGCGGAGGAGAACTTCATCGTGCGGCTCACGCTGCACGTGCGCAACCTGATCAACCGGGCGACCGACCGCTCGTACTCGCACAACCCGCTCACCCGGTCGATCAAGACGTCGTACCCGATGATCTATGAGGTCGCCGTCTACATCGCCAGCCAGTTGCAGCGGCAAGAGCAGATCGTGATCAACGACGATGAGATCGCGTACATCGCGATGCACGTCGGTGCCCACCTTCAGCAACAGTCCCGGCGCGAGGACCTGGTCACGTGCGCCCTGATCTGCCCGAACTATTACGACATGCACGTGCTGCTGCGCGAACGGATCGAGCGGGTCCTCGGTGACGAGCTCGAAGTTGTGTCGGTGGTCACCCGCAGCGACGTCGACTGGAAGGCCCTGGATGCGAAACTCGTGCTCACCACCATCGAACCGCAGTCGCCGGCCGAGTCCGTCATCGTGATCCAGCCGTTCCTGACCGAGGCCGACATCGACCGTGTGCGGAAGGCCGCGAGCCGCATCCGTCGACTTCGCCGTCGCGCCGACCTCAAGGACGAGCTGCTGCAGTTCTTCGACGAGTCTCTGTTCGCGCACAACTTCCACGCCGCTGACGAGACCGCGATGATCCGCGCTCTCGGCGAACGGATGATCGCACACGGCGATATCGACCAGAGCTACATCGACGGCGCGATCGAGCGCGAGCTCATGTCGTCGACGGCGTTCACGGACAACGTGGCGGTGCCGCACTCGATGTCGATGACGGCAATCCGTACCTCGATCGCCGTCGTGATCAACGACACGCCCATGGCGTGGGGCGAGAACCGGGTCAACGTGGTGGCGATGGTCGCCTTCAGCGCCGCCGGGCGCAAGAGCTTCCAGACCGTCTTCGACCAGTTCGTGGAGGTCTTCTCGGACCGGGCCGACGTGCAACGGCTGGTCAAGCGGTCGGTGGACTTCGCATCCTTCATCGACGAGCTCGTGCACCTGATGGACCAGTAGGCCACCGGTCAGCTACTTTTTCGTTTCGGCCCAGTCACGCGTCTTGTAGGCATAGATCGCGGCATCGAGCGCTTCGTCGCCGTTCTGCGAGGCGAAGACGGTCTCCTCCAGCAGGGCGATGCCGACCCCGGCGTGCACGGCCTGAAGGCGGATCTTCTCAAACCGAGGTGCCAGGTGGGGACCCACCAGAAGCACGTCGACCGGGCCGAGGGAGGCCGGCAGATCCGATTCGCTCCCCGCGAAGACGTGGACATCCAGACCGCGGGCCGCGGCCGTGTGCCGAACCCGATGTGCGACAAAGGCACTGGAGGCGCCAGCACCGCAGACGATGAGAATCTTCATGGAATCGCTCTTTCCCTGAGCCGAGACGGACGGTTTGTCCTCTCCACCATCCTCCCGCCTCCGGAGTCCCGAAGAGACCAGATCCCCTCCCCCGAGTGCGGCTGGTTCGGGCCGTGTGCGGCTACGGGAGCGGGTTCCGATTGCCGCGGGTGAGGGGCGATCGCGGGTGGCGGGTGAGTGGCGATTGGTCCATGTCTCGGACAGGCGAGAAGTTGACCGCAGCGCGGGGTGGATGCCCGCTGCAACCGCCGTCTCGTACGATTCCGGAGCCCGGGGACGACTCACCCCGAACGAATTCGACGGAGATTCTGCCCAAAACACCGCTTTCGGGCACGAAAACGGGTGTTTGACCCAAAATTTCCGTCGAATTGGTTTGGCATCGGGCACGGCATTTCGCATGCGGAACGGCGTCCACGCAGTGCGGTGAGATCCGACGTTCCGTGTGCGGCTGGTTCGGGCCGTGTGCGGCTACGGGAGCGGGACGGGCGTGATGCCGAGCGGGGCCAGCCCCGCAGCGCCGCCGTCGGCGGCGGTGAGCACCCAGATGCCGTCCTTGTGCACGGCCACGCTGTGCTCCCAGTGCGCGGCGGCCAGGCCGTCGCTGGTGGCGACGGTCCAGTCGTCGTCGCGCACGAACGTCTCGATGGATCCCATGACGACCATGGGCTCGATCGCGATCACGAGACCAGGCTTCACGTCCGGACCCTTCTGGCGCACGCGATAGTTGAACACGGGCGGGGCCTCATGCATGGACCGGCCGATGCCGTGACCGACATAGTCGGTGAGGATTCCGTAGTCCCCCTGAGACTCGACGTAGTCTTCGATGGCATCGCCGACCTCGTTGAGGTGACGCGCCACCGCGAGCCGGGCGATCCCGTGCCACAGCGACTGCTCCGTGACGTGCGACAGTTTCTCGCGCTCGGCGACGACCTCGGGCCGGGCCGGGTCCGGAATCACGAAGGAGAAGGCCGCGTCGCCGTTCCAGCCGTCGATGATGGCGCCGCTGTCGATCGACACGATGTCGCCGGCGGCGAGCACGCGAGCCCCCGGGATGCCATGCACGACATCCTCGTTGACAGAGGCGCAGACCGTGTGGTGGTAGCCCTGCTCCAGCTTGAAGTTCGGCAGGCCGCCCCGAGCCACGATGGCCGCCTCGGCGGCCGCGTCGAGCTCGAGGGTGGTCCCACCGACCCGGATGGCCGCCCGGGCCGCATCCAGGGATGCGGCCGTGGCCAGTCCGGGCGCGATCATCAACCGCATCTGCGCCGGCGACTTGTAGATGGATCGTCGAAGGCTCATGGTGAAGATCTCTGCAAACTGCTGAGGACGCGCACGCTGGGCGTGCACGACCGGGTTAGGAGGCGCTGGCTGCGTCTCCGCTGGTGACGGGAACGCTGGTGACAGGCGCGCTGGTGACGGGCACGGAGAGTCCGCGCTCGGTCAGTGCCGCAAGGATGCGCCCGGTCACCTCGTCGACGGCGCCGAGGCCGTCGACCGTGACCACGAGACCGCGGGAGGAGTAAACGTCGATCAGAGGAGACGTCTGCTCCTCGTAGACGGAGAGGCGGTGCCGGATGACGTCGGCGGTGTCGTCCGCACGCCCCTGCTCGGCGGCACGTTTGAGGAGTCGGGCGACGACCTCTTCGGTGTCGGCGACGATCAGCACGACGGCGTCGAGTGCGTCACCGTCGGCCTCCAGTATCCGGTCCAGTTCCAGAACCTGTTCCTGCGTGCGCGGGTAGCCGTCCAGCAGGAATCCCCCGGTGGCGTCGGGCTGCTGCAACCGATCGGACACGATCGCGTTGGTGAGGGAATCGGGCACGTACGCGCCGGCATCCATGAACGCCTTGACTTGAAGACCCAGTTCGGTGTCGTTCTTCACGTTGAAGCGGAAGATGTCACCGGTGGAGATGGCCGGAACGTCGAAGGCATCGGACAGGCGCTCGGCCTGGGTTCCCTTGCCCGCGCCGGGCGGGCCGATCAGCAGCAAACGGGTCATCGGAGAAGCCCTTCGTAGTGGCGCTGCTGGAGTTGTGCGTCGATCTGTTTGACCGTCTCGAGTCCGACACCGACCACGATCAGGATGCTGGCGCCACCGAACGGGAAGTTCTGGTCGGCTCCGATCGCGGAGAACGCGATCAGCGGCAGCAGGGCGATCAGGCCCAGGTACAGGGCACCGGGCAGCGTCACCCGGGTGAGAACGAAGTCCAGGTACTCGGCGGTCGGACGACCGGCACGGATGCCCGGGATGAATCCGCCGTACTTCTTCATGTTGTCGGCGACCTCTTCGGGGTTAAAGGTGATCGCGACATAGAAGTAGGTGAATCCGACGATGAGGAGGAAGTACAGCGCCATGTAGAGCGGATCGTTGCCCTGCGTGAGGTTGTTGGTGACCCAGGTGACCCACGCCGCCGGCGCCTGTCCGGCCGCCGGCTGGTTGAACTGCGCGATCAGGGCCGGCAGGTACAGCAGTGACGACGCGAAAATGACGGGCACAACGCCGGCCATGTTCACCTTGATCGGGATATACGTGTTGTTCCCGCCGTAGGTGCGGCGTCCGACCATCCGTTTGGCGTACTGCACCGGAATGCGACGCTGGGACTGCTCGACGAAGACCACGGCGGCGACCACGACCAGACCGACCGCGATCACGATCATCAGGATGTCGAGGCCCTTCTGCTGACCGATGGAGGCGAGCGATCCCGGGAAGAGGGCTGCGATCGAGGTGAAGATCAACAGTGACATGCCGTTGCCGATGCCGCGCTCGGTGATGAGCTCACCCATCCACATGATCAGGCCGGTGCCGGCGGTCATGGTGATGACCATGAGCATGATGGCGTACCAGGCGTCATTGGTGAGCAGCTGCGAGCACTCGGCGCTGGCGGACGTGCCGTAGAGTGCTCCGCTGCGGGCCACCGTGATCAGCGTCGTCGACTGAAGGATCGCGAGGGCGATGGTGAGGTACCGCGTGTACTGGGTGAGCGTGCCCTGTCCGGACGCGCCTTCCTTGTGTAGTGTCTCAAAATGTGGGATGACCACGCGCAGGAGCTGCACGATGATCGAGGCCGTGATGTACGGCATGATGCCGAGCGCGAAGACCGACAGTTGCAGCAGGGCGCCCCCGCTGAAGAGGTTGACGAGCTCATAGAGGCCGCTGGCGTCCTGGTTCGCCGCCAGACACGATTGAACGTTTCCGAAGTCGACGAAGGGGGCAGGGATGAACGAGCCCAGTCGGAACAGGGCAACAATACCCAGGCTGAACCCGATTTTCCTGCGCAGGTCGGGTGTGCGGAATATCCGCGCGATGGCGCTGAACACAATGCCTCCAGTTAATAACGTGAAAAACGAGCTTGTCGAGACCAGCATCGAAAGATTTCGATTGGTGGCCTCGACAAGCTCGCTCAGCGTCTACGGACTTACTTGATTGAGCCACCCGCAGCGACGATCTTCTGCTCTGCTGAGCCGGAGACCTTATCCACTGCAATGTTCAGCTTAACCGCAATGTCACCATTGCCGAGAACCTTGACCTTCTCGTTGTCGCGAACGGCACCCTTGGCGACCAGATCGGCGATGGTTACATCGCCGCCGTTCGGGTAAAGCTCCGCGAGCTTCTCGAGGTTGACGACCTGGTACTCGACGCGGAACGGGTTCTTGAACCCGCGCAGCTTCGGAGTACGCATGTGCAGTGGCATCTGGCCACCCTCGAACCCGATGCGCACGTTGTAGCGCGCCTTCGTGCCCTTGGTTCCACGGCCGGCGGTCTTACCCTTGGATCCTTCACCACGACCGACGCGCATGCGCGACTTCTTGGCTCCGGGGGCGGGGCGAAGGTGGTGAACCTTCAGAACCTGCTCGCGCTTCTCGGTCGGAGCAGCCTTCACTGCGACCTTGGCGGAGGCAGTCTTCTTGGGGGCTGCCTTCTGTGCAGTGGCGGGCTTGGCGGCTGCCGTGGCAGCTTCCTTCTCGTCAGCCATTAGTCAATCTCCTCGACCTTTACGAGGTGAGCAACGGTGTTGACGTAGCCACGGTTCTGCGAGTTGTCCTCGCGAATCGTGACTGCGCCAATGCGCTTGAGACCCAGGCTGCGAAGCGTGTCGCGCTGGTTCTGCTTCTCACTAATTTTGGACTTGATCTGTGTCACTTTGAGGCGAGCCATCAGGCACCTGCCTTTGCTGCCGCTGCAGCTGCTGCGGCGTCGGCACGCAGGAAGCGCGCCGGAGCGACGTCTTCGTACGCGAGGCCACGACGAGCCGCAACCGCACGCGGCTCTTCGAGCTGGTGCAGGGCCTCGACCGTGGCGTGAACGATGTTGATGGTGTTCGACGAACCGAGCGACTTGCTGAGGACATCGTGGATGCCCGCGCACTCGAGAACGGCGCGCACCGGGCCACCGGCGATAACGCCGGTACCGGCCGCGGCGGGACGCAGCAGGACGACGCCGGCTGCGGCTTCACCCTGCACGGGGTGCGGGATCGTCAGACCGACGCGGGGAACGCGGAAGAAGTTCTTCTTCGCTTCTTCGACGCCCTTGGAAATGGCGGTCGGCACCTCGCGGGCCTTGCCGTATCCAACGCCGACGAGGCCGTTTCCGTCACCAACGACGACGAGAGCGGTGAAGCTGAAGCGACGACCACCCTTCACCACCTTGGAAACGCGGTTGATGGTGACGACGCGCTCCAGGAACTGGCTCTTGTCGGCATCGCGGCTTCCGCGGTCCTTGTTCGGGTTGCGCTCACGACCGCCACGACGAGCCTCACGAGGCTCGTTCTGGGCAGGTGCCGTTGAGGCAGCGGTTTCGACGGGTGCCTCTGCGGCCACCACGGTCTCCTTGGTTGCTGTGTTAGCGGTTTCAGTGCTCACAGGTTCAATCCACCCTCTCGAGCTCCATCGGCGATCGCAGCGACGCGTCCTGCGTACTTGCTTCCGCCACGGTCAAATACGACGGCGTCGATGCCGGCGGCCTTCGCACGCTCGGCGACGAGTTCGCCGACCTTGCGGGCCTTGGCGGTCTTGTCACCATCGAAGGTGCGCAGACCGTCTTCGAGCGTGGACGCCGAAGCAAGGGTGAAACCCTTGCTGTCATCGACGACCTGCACGAACACGTGGCGAGCCGAGCGGGTCACGACGAGACGCGGACGAAGCGCGGTCCCCTCGATCTTCTTGCGAAGACGTGTGTGCCTGCGTCCGCGGGCAGCGGCCTTGCTCTTACCTCTAGTTCCTAGACCCATGGTTACTTACCACTCTTTCCGGCCTTGCGGCGAACAATCTCGCCGGCGTAACGCACACCCTTGCCCTTGTAGGGCTCCGGCTTGCGAATCTTACGGATGTTGGCGGCGACCTCGCCGACAGCCTGCTTGTCGATGCCACCGACCGTGAGGCGGTTGACGCTCTCCACGGTGAGGGTGATGCCGGCAGGTGCCTCGACGAGGACCGGGTGCGAGAAGCCGAGGGCGAACTCGATCGAGCTGCCCTTCTGGGCGACGCGGTAACCGGTACCGACGATCTCGAGGGACTTGGTGTAACCCACCGTCACCCCGATGATCTGGTTTGCGATCAGCGTGCGAGTCAGTCCGTGCAGCGAACGCGAGTTGCGCTCGTCGTTCGGGCGTGTGACGACGACGTGGCCGTCCTCGATCTTGACCTCGATGGGGTTCGCGACGGTGAGCGCGAGCTCGCCCTTCGGGCCCTTGACGTTGACGCGCTGGCCTTCAGTGGCGACCGTGACATCCGCGGGAATCGGGATGGGAAGTCTTCCAATACGTGACATTGTCGGCTACCACACGTAGGCGAGAACTTCTCCGCCTACGCCCTTCTTCTCAGCCTGGCGGTCGGTGAGCAGACCGCTGGAGGTGGACAGGATGGCAACGCCGAGACCACCGAGAACGGTGGGGATTTCGGTCGACTTTGCGTACACGCGCAGGCCGGGCTTGGAAACCCGCTTGATGCCGACGATGGAACGCTCGCGGTTCGGACCGAACTTGAGGTTGAGCGTGAGGGTCTTGCCGACCACTGCATCCTTGACATCCCAAGCCGAGATGTAACCCTGGGCCTTGAGAATGTCTGCGATGTTCGCTTTGAGCTTGCTGTGCGGCATGGACACGGTGTCGTGGAACGCCGAGTTAGCGTTGCGCAGTCTGGTCAGCATGTCTGCGACCGGATCTGTCATTGTCATTTGTGGTGCCTTTCTCGCCTGGTTTCGTTCATCCGTTACACGGGTGACGACCTTGGTCGTGGTGGGGCTGGACGGTTGTCCAGCCCCGGGTGTGTACTACAAGAGCCAAAGAGCTACTTTACTTGGTGTTTTCGGCCGTCTTGAACGGGAAGCCCAGCGCCTTGAGCAGCGCGCGGCCTTCTTCGTTGTTCTTGGCCGTCGTCACAACCGTGATATCCATACCGCGGATACGGTCGATCCGGTCCTGGTCGATCTCGTGGAACATGACCTGCTCGGTGAGACCGAAGGTGTAGTTACCGCTGCCATCGAACTGCTTGTCGCTCAGACCGCGGAAGTCGCGGATGCGCGGAAGCGCCAGGCTCAGGAGCCGGTCGAGGAACTCCCACATGCGGTCGCCACGAAGTGTGACGTGCGTGCCGATGGGCTGACCTTCACGCAGTTTGAACTGCGCGATCGACTTACGGGCCTTGGTGACCTGCGGCTTCTGACCGGTGATCTTGGTGAGGTCGGCGACGGCGCCATCCATGATCTTGCCGTCGCGTGCTGCCTCGCCGACACCCATGTTCACAACGATCTTGACCAGGTTCGGAATCTGGTGAACGTTGGTGAAGCCGAGGTCCTTGCTGAGCTGGGCCATGATCTCATCGCGGTACTTCTGCTTGAGACGCGGCAGGACGGCCTCAACGGGCGCTTCTGCTGCTGCAACTGAAGTGTCGGTCATCAGAGGTCCTTCCCTGACTTCTTGGCGTAACGGATGCGGACCGTCTTGGTGACGCCGTCCTTCGTTACTTCTTCGAGGCGGAAACCGACGCGAGTCGGCTTCTTGGTCTCCGGGTCGACGAGGGCCACGTTGGACACGTGAATCGGCGCCTCCATGGTTTCGATGCCGCCGGTCTTGGTGCCGCGCTGGGTCTGGCCAACGCGAACGTGCTTGGTGACGAAGTTGATGCCCTCAACGAGGACCCTGTTCTTCTCCACCAGGACGGCAATGACCTTGCCCTGCTTGCCACGGTCTCCGCCGCGGGCCTGGGTGCGGCCGGTGATGACCTCTACGAGGTCACCCTTTTTGAGTCTGGCCATGATTTAGATAACCTCCGGTGCCAGCGAGATGATCTTCATGAACTTCTTGTCGCGAAGCTCGCGACCGACCGGTCCGAAGATTCGGGTGCCGCGGGGGTCACCTTCGTTCTTCAAAATCACTGCGGCGTTCTCATCGAACTTGATGTACGAACCGTCTGAACGACGGGTCTGCTTTTTGACGCGAACGACGACGGCCTTGACGACGTCGCCCTTCTTGACGTTGCCGCCCGGGATCGCGTCCTTGACGGTGGCGACGATCGTGTCGCCGAGGCCTGCGTAGCGACGGCCGGAACCGCCGAGCACGCGAATGGTCAACAGCTCCTTGGCACCCGTGTTGTCGGCAACCTTGAGTCGTGATTCTTGCTGAAGCACTTTTTATACCCTTCTATCAAGTAAGCGCGAGGCCTACTTGGCCTTCTCGAGGATCTCGACCAGGCGCCAGCGCTTGGAGGCGCTGAGCGGACGGGTCTCACTGATCAGGACCAGGTCGCCGACGCCGGCGATGTTCGCCTCGTCGTGAGCCTTCAGCTTGGACGTACGGCGGATGACCTTGCCGTACAGGGGGTGCTTTACGCGGTCTTCGACCTCGACAACGATGGTCTTGTCCATCTTGTCGCTGGTCACGTAACCACGCAGCGTCTTGCGGTAGCCGCGAACGAGAGCCTCAGCCTCGGCAGCGACGACCTTTTCGTCAGTCTTCGCCATGACTAGGCCTCCTTCGTCTGGGCGGCGTCGGCCGCAGCGGAGTCGTCAACGGACTTCACTGCCGGCTTGGCCTTCTTGGTCTTCTTCTCAGCCTTGGCCGGAGCCTCGACTGGTGCGGGAGTCGGACGAATGCCCAACTCGCGCTCACGGAGCACCGTGTAGATGCGAGCGATGTCGCGCTTGACCGCGCGGAGGCGGCCGTGGCTCTCGAGCTGGCCGGTGGCCGACTGGAAGCGAAGGTTGAAGAGTTCTTCCTTCGCCTTCTTCAGCTCATCGAACAACCGCTCGTTTTCAAAAGTGTCGAGCTCGACTGAGGCGAGCTCCTTGGATCCGATCGCCATTATGCGTCGCCCTCCTCGCGCTTGATGATGCGTGCCTTCAAGGGCAGTTTGTGGATAGCGCGGGTCAGCGCTTCCTTTGCGACGATGTCGGTGACACCGCTGAGTTCGAAAAGCACGCGACCGGGCTTGACGTTGGCAACCCACCACTCGACGGAACCCTTACCGGAACCCATGCGGGTTTCGGCCGGCTTCTTGGTGAGCGGTCGGTCCGGGTAGATGTTGATCCAGACCTTGCCGCCGCGCTTCATGTGACGGGTGATCGCGATACGAGCGGACTCGATCTGACGGTTGGTCACATAGGCGGGCGTGAGGGCCTGGATGCCATACTCACCGAACGACAGCTCGGTACCACCGGTTGCGTGGCCGGTACGGCCCGGGTGGTGCTGCTTGCGGTGCTTGACTCTGCGTGGAATCAACATGGTTATGCCTCAACTCCTGCTGCAACCGGTGCCGCTGCCTCTGCGCGGGGCGCACGACGCGGTCGGTCGTCACGACGCTCGGGGCGGGTCGACTTAGCGTTGGCCTGCTCGCGAGCGAGTTCCTTGTTGGTGATGTCGCCCTTGTAGATCCAGACCTTCACGCCGATGCGGCCGAAGGTGGTCTTGGCTTCGTAGAACCCGTAGTCGATGTTCGCGCGCAGAGTGTGCAGCGGCACACGGCCTTCGCGGTAGAACTCCGAACGGCTCATCTCGGCGCCACCCAGGCGACCGGAGACCTGGATGCGAACACCCTTGGCACCGGCGCGCTGGGCACCCTGCAGGCCCTTACGCATCGCGCGGCGGAATGCCACGCGAGCGGAGAGCTGCTCGGCGATGCCCTGAGCGACCAGCTGAGCGTCGACCTCGGGGTTCTTCACCTCGAGGATGTTCAGCTGGATCTGCTTGGCGGTGAGCTTTTCGAGGTCGGAGCGAATGCGCTCGGCCTCCGCGCCGCGGCGGCCGATCACAATGCCCGGACGGGCGGTGTGGATGTCGACGCGAACGCGGTCACGAGTGCGCTCGATCTCGATGCGGGAAACGCCGGCGCGGTCGAGACTGGTGCTCAACAGGCGGCGGATCTTGACGTCTTCAGCGACGAAGTCGCTGTAACGCTGGCCCGGCTTCGTGCTGTCAGAGAACCAACGCGACACGTGGTCGGTCGTGATTCCCAGACGGAAGCCATAGGGGTTTACTTTCTGACCCATTACTTCGTACCCTCCTCAGGAGTGGCGAGCACAACCGTGATGTGGCTCGTGCGCTTCTTGATCTGGAATGCGCGACCCTGTGCACGGGCCTGGAAACGCTTGAGGGTCGTACCCTCATCAACGAACGCCTGGCTGACGAACAGGTCCTGCTCGTCGAGGAAGGTGTTGGCTGCATCAGCCTTGACTCGCGCGTTGGCGATTGCCGAGGCAACCAGCTTGTACACCGGGTCGCTCGCGCCCTGCGGCGCAAACTTCAGAATTCCCAGGGCCTCGAGGGCCTGCTTGCCGCGGATCAGGTTGACAACGCGACGAGCCTTCTGGGGGGTAACGCGGATGTGACGCACGCGTGCGATCGACTCCACCATTTCTTATCCTCCTTCACGTCCCCGCGTTAGCGGCGACGGCCCTTCTTGTCGTCCTTCACGTGTCCACGGAAGGTGCGGGTGGGCGCAAACTCGCCGAGCTTATGCCCGACCATGCTCTCGGTGACGAACACCGGGATGTGCTTGCGCCCGTCGTGCACGGCGATGGTGTGCCCGAGCATGCCGGGGATGATCATCGAACGGCGCGACCAGGTCTTGATTACGTTCTTGCTGCTGGCTTCGTTCGCCTTGACAACCTTGCGAAGCAGGTGGTCGTCAACGAACGGGCCTTTCTTGAGACTGCGTGGCATCGTCTACTCCTACTTACGCTTCTTGCCGACGGTACGGCGACGAACGATGAGCTTGTCGCTTTCCTTGTTCGGGTGGCGGGTACGCCCTTCTTTCTGGCCCCAAGGGCTGACGGGGTGACGTCCACCGGACGTCTTACCCTCACCACCACCGTGCGGGTGGTCGACCGGGTTCATGGCAACACCACGAACGGTCGGGCGAACGCCTTTCCAGCGCATCCGGCCGGCCTTGCCCCAGTTGATGTTCGACTGCTCGGCGTTACCGACCTCGCCGATCGTGGCGCGGCAGCGGGCGTCGACGTTGCGGATTTCTCCGGACGGCAGGCGCAGCTGGGCGTAGATGCCATCCTTCGCAACGAGGCGAACGGATGATCCGGCGGAGCGGGCCATCTTGGCGCCACCGCCCGGACGCAGTTCGACCGCGTGGATGATGGTACCGGTCGGGATGTTCTTTAGCGGCAGGTTGTTGCCGGGCTTGATGTCAGCACCGGCGCCCGACTCTACGATGTCGCCCTGGTTCAGCTTGTTCGGGGCGATGATGTAGCGCTTGGAGCCGTCCATGAAGTGCAGGAGCGCGATGCGCGCCGTGCGGTTGGGGTCGTACTCGATGTGAGCAACCTTGGCGTTGACGCCGTCCTTGTCGTTACGACGGAAGTCGATCAGACGGTACTGGCGCTTGTGTCCACCACCAATGTGACGGGTGGTGATGCGACCCTGGTTGTTACGGCCACCGGTCTTGGACAGGGGGCGAAGCAGGGACTTCTCCGGCGTGGACCGGGTGATCTCTGCGAAGTCTGCAACAGATGAACCGCGACGACCGGGAGTCGTGGGCTTGAACTTACGAATAGCCATTTCTTATTCCTCTAGTCCGCGCCGCTTAGCCGACGGCCGTGAAGATGTCAATGGAACCGGACTTGAGCGTGACGATGGCACGCTTGGTGTCCTTGCGCTTGCCCTGACCGAACTTCGTGCGACGCGTCTTGCCGATGCGGTTCATGGTGTTGATCGAAGCGACCTCCACCTTGAAGATCTTTTCGATCGCGAGCTTGATTTCGGTCTTGTTCGAGCGCGGGTCCACGATGAAGGTGTACTTGCCTTCGTCGATCAGGCCATAGCTCTTCTCAGAGACGACCGGAGCGATGATGACGTCGCGGGGATCCTTGTTGATCGGGGTAGCCATTATGCGGACACCTCTTCCTTCTTGGTCTTGCTCGCCACGAACGCGTCGAACGCGCCCTTGGTGAAGACGATGTCGTCGCTGACGAGAACGTCATAGGCATTCAGCTGGTCCCACGGCAGAACGTGCACCGTCGGCAGGTTGCGGATGCTGCGCAGGGTCAGTTCGTCGGTGCGCTCCAGGACGACCAGCACGTGCTTGCTGCTGGCGATCTGGCTGAGCAGCTCGATGGCGCCCTTGGTGCTGGGCGTCTCGGCGCTGAAGAGCGCGGTCACGACGTGCAGGCGGTCACCACGGGCGCGGTCAGAAAGGGATCCACGCAGTGCTGCCGCAATCATCTTCTTGGGGGTGCGCTGTTCGTAGTTACGCGGGGTCGGTCCGTGGACGATTCCACCACCGGTCATCTGAGGGGCGCGGATCGAGCCCTGACGAGCGCGACCGGTTCCCTTCTGCTTGAACGGCTTGCGGCCGGAACCGGAAACTTCGCCACGACGCTTGGTCTTGTGAGTTCCCTGACGTGCGGCAGCGAGCTGCGCGACGACGACCTGGTGGATCAGCGGGACGTTGGTCTGAACGTCAAAGATTTCGGCGGGCAACTCAACGGAGCCGGCCTTCTTACCCTTGGCGTCGATGAGATCGAGTGAGGTAGTCATACGACTAGGCTCCCTTCACTGCATTGCGGACGAATACGAGGCGGCCCTTGGCGCCGGGAACGGCACCCTTGACCAGCAGGAGGCCCTTCTCCGCATCCACGGCGTGAACCTTGAGGTTCAGCACAGTGACGCGCTCGCCACCCATACGACCGGCCATGCGCATGCCCTTGAAGACACGGCTCGGGGTCGAGGAAGCACCGATGGAACCGGGCTTGCGGTGGTTGCGGTGCGAACCGTGAGAGGAGGAAACACCCTTGAAGTTGTGACGCTTCATAACACCGGCGAAACCCTTGCCCTTGCTGGTGCCCATGACGTCGACCTTGGTACCGGCAGCGAACACACCGTCAACGGTGAGTTCCTGGCCCAGGGTGTAGTCAGCGGCGTCCGCAGTGCGGAGCTCGGTGAGGTGGCGGCGAGGCGTGACGCCTGCCTTTTCGAAGTGTCCGGCGGAAGGCTTGTTGACCTTGCGCGGATCGATGGCCCCAGCAGCGATCTGGACGCCGGCGTAACCGTCGATGTCCTTGCTGCGGATCTGCGTGACAACGTTGGGCGAGATTTCGATGACGGTGACGGGAACGAGCTTGTTGTTCTCGTCCCACACCTGCGTCATGCCGAGCTTCTTGCCGAGGAGACCCTTGGTGGTCTTGGTATCTGCGTAAGACATCGCGGGCCCTAGAGCTTGATCTCGATATTGACGTCGGCCGGCAGGTCGAGACGCATAAGCGAGTCGACGGCCTTCGGGGTCGGGTCAATGATGTCGATCAGACGCTTGTGGGTGCGCATTTCAAAGTGCTCCCGGCTGTCCTTGTACTTGTGAGGGGAACGGATGACACACACCACGTTCTTCTCGGTCGGAAGCGGCACGGGGCCGACGACAGTCGCACCCGCGCGGGTCACTGTGTCGACGATCTTGCGCGCCGAGATGTCGATGACCTCGTGGTCATACGACTTAAGTCGAATGCGGATTTTCTGTCCCGCCATGTCGAACTCGCTTTCTTGTCAAGGCTTCGTACATCCCGAGGGGCTGCATTGGACGCCGTAGTAGCACTGCTGCTGTCGCACCACTGTTCATCTGTCAATTTCGGCAGGGCCGCGGAGCGGTCATGCCGAGCCAACCCGCTTCTCCACACTCGCGCGTGGGGGAGGCATGGATTTACCCAGCTTTCCCGGCTGTTGGTTTGAGCTATGTTCTGCTACCCGCGGCCTAACTGTGCACCTGGCGCCTTTCACGGCGAACGGCACAAGCTATGCACTGCCTGGCAGTGATCCCGACACCGCGTGCAGCGCGGCAGTCGAAAGTGTTGAACTAGAAGAGTCTGCCACAGGGTTGGGTCATTGTGCAACCCGGGCGTGTCGCGGGCGGCGTGTCGCCACATCCGCGTCGTTCCGCGGCTCGGCCGGCTCTCGCCCCGGGCGCGTCGCCGCCACCATTCACGCCGCGCGCACCGGCACCTCACCGAAACTGGAGTCGCGGGCGCCCGATCAGCAGCCCCAATTGCAGCAGTCGAGCGCGCAGCCGGCTCTGACTCATCCCGACCGGGAAGTCCCACCGGGTGAACGCGTGCACCTGGCGCCGCACGCCATCCTCACGGCGTTTCTCGTCGTCGACCACCTCGGCGGTGGTGCGACCGCCTCGCATCGAGGGGTCGAAGTATTTGCCCTTGCCATCGGCCTCCCCCACCGAGTCCTCGTCGATCCAGTAGAAGTCCGTGAAGACGGTCTTGCCTTCAACGACGAACGGATGCTGCAGCACCGGCTCCGGAAATCCGTTCAGTGCTATGTTGACGCGGCTTCCGGACTCGTTGGGGGAACCGGACAGCGTCGAAGAGAAGTCGATCACGGCCCGCGCCCGCACGGACCGCGGAAAGGAAGCAACCCTTCCCAGGTCTCAAGCAGCCTGGCTCTGGTGGTCAGAGGCAGAATGCGCCCCCTGCGATCCACCGCAATGGAGCGGTCGGCCATGGCGACCGCGGACTTCAGATCCAGAGTGGCGGCGAGGTCGACGACCGTGCGTTCGACGCTGGTGACCAGGAGTCCGTTCACCACGGCGATATCCCGCGTGTCGAGTCCCGATGCATGCTTGCGGATACCCGGCGTCGAGCGTCCGCCGCGGGTGCGTTCGGTGAGGGAGAGGACCTCGGGCGGCCAGCCGGCGAGAGTGGGGAGTCCCCACGGGACAGCCGCGGACCCGTTCGCAGGTGGCATGCCATGCGCGAACCGGCGCACGACCCGCGCCACGGTGCGCTCGGTCACCGAAGTGAGCTCGACCAGCGGTTACCTGGCGTCGGGGCCAGTGCCTCGAGCGTCGCGGTCGGTCGGACCGTCACCGCGACCGAGGTGTTTGTCCGCCGCCGCTCGGGCATCCTTGATCTTGTCGGCGTGCTTGTTGCCGGTGACCTTGTTCGCGGCGGCGGCGCCCCCGTCGAGGATCTTGTCGGCGATCTTCTCGCCCTTCTCTGTTTTGAGGAACTCCTGCGCTTTGCGGCTGATGTCGTTGAAATTCACGGGGTGCTCCGATCTGGGGCGGTTGAGGTTCATGTCAAGGCTAGTTCTTGGGCGATTCGGGATCAACTGGCCCCGCAAGTCGGGGACGAAAAAGGGGCCGGCCCCGAAGGACCGACCCCATTTTCTGAAGGGAACTACTTGATGATCTTGGTCACCGTTCCGGCGCCGACGGTGCGGCCACCTTCACGAATGGCGAAGCCGAGGCCCTCTTCCATGGCGATCGGCTGGATCAGCGCGACGTTCATGTCGGTGGTGTCGCCGGGCATGACCATCTCGGTGCCCTCAGGCAGCGTGATGACGCCGGTGACGTCCGTGGTGCGGAAGTAGAACTGCGGGCGGTAGTTCGCGTAGAACGGGTTGTGACGCCCGCCCTCATCCTTGGACAGGATGTACGCGGTGCCCTCGAAGTCGGTGTGCGGCGTGACCGAACCCGGCTTGACGACAACCTGGCCGCGCTCGACGTCTTCGCGCTTGGTGCCACGAAGAAGAAGGCCACAGTTCTCGCCGGCCCATGCCTCGTCGAGCTGCTTGTGGAACATCTCGATACCCGTGACCGTGGTCTTGATGGTCGGGCGGATGCCGACAACCTCGACCTCGGAGTTGATCTTGAGGGTTCCACGCTCGGCGCGGCCGGTGACGACGGTTCCACGACCGGTGATCGTGAAGACGTCCTCGATCGGCATCAGGAAGGGCTTGTCCTTGTCGCGGACGGGCTCCGGGAAGTAGTCGTCGACAGCCTTCATGAGCTCAAGGATGTTGCCGACCCACTTCTCGTCGCCTTCAAGCGCCTTGAGTGCGGAAACGCGCACGACGGGAGCGTTGTCGCCGTCGAAGCCCTGGGCGGAGAGGAGTTCGCGAACCTCGAGCTCAACGAGCTCGAGGATCTCTTCGTCGTCAACCATGTCGGACTTGTTCAGTGCCACGAGCAGGGACGGCACGCCGACCTGCTTCGCGAGCAGAACGTGCTCACGGGTCTGAGCCATCGGGCCGTCAGTAGCGGCAACCACAAGGATCGCCCCGTCCATCTGAGCAGCACCGGTGATCATGTTCTTGATGTAGTCAGCGTGGCCCGGTGCGTCTACGTGCGCATAGTGACGCTTTTCGGTCTCGTACTCAACGTGCGAGATGTTGATCGTGATACCGCGCTGGCGTTCTTCCGGAGCAGAGTCGATCGACGCAAAGTCGCGCTGAACGTTCGTCTTGGACGGGTACGTGTCGGCAAGGACCTTGGAGATCGCTGCAGTCAGCGTGGTCTTTCCGTGGTCAACGTGACCGATCGTTCCGATGTTTACGTGCGGCTTGGTCCGCTCGAACTTGGCCTTGGCCACTGTGGGTCCTCCTCAGGACTCATGGCTCCATCGACCGCTGGTTTGCGGCCGGTGAAACTGCTGGATTTGTGTACTTATGCTACTCGGGCCGGGAGGCCGAAGCGATTTGGGCCCGAAGGCCCGGAGAGACCGGAAGCCTCAGGCTATTCGCCCTTGTTCTTCTGGATGATCTCTTCGGCCACGGCCCGGGGGACCTCCGCGTAACTCTCGAAGGTCATCGAGTACACCGCGCGGCCCGAGGTCTTCGACCTCAGGTCACCGATATATCCGAACATCTCCGACAGCGGCACGTTGGCGCGAATTACCTTCACGCCCTGAGCGTCCTCCATGGTCTGGATCTGTCCACGACGCGAGTTGAGGTCGCCGATGACGTCGCCCATGTATTCCTCGGGCGTACGAACCTCGACGGCCATCAGCGGCTCGAGCAGAACAGGGTCAGCCTTACGAACGGCTTCCTTGAAGCCCATCGAACCGGCAATCTTGAACGCCATCTCCGAGGAGTCGACGTCGTGCGCGGCGCCGTCAAGCAGGCTTGCCTTGACGCCCACCATCGGGTAGCCGGCCAGGACGCCAACGTGCAGCGCATCCTGGATTCCTGCGTCCACCGAGGGGATGTACTCCCGGGGGATGCGGCCACCCGTGACCTTGTTGACGAACTCGTAGCTCTTCTCGGCAGTGATCTCGAGCGGCTCGATCGCGATCTGAATCTTCGCGAACTGCCCGGATCCACCGGTCTGCTTCTTGTGCGTGTAGTCGTGACGCTCGACCGCCCTGCGGATGGTCTCGCGGTAGGCGACCTGAGGCTTGCCGACGTTGGCTTCGACGTTGAATTCACGTCGCATCCGGTCGACCAGGATGTCCAGGTGAAGTTCACCCATTCCCTTGATGACCGTCTGACCAGTTTCCTGGTTCTGCTCGGTGCGGAAGGTCGGGTCTTCTTCGGCCAGTTTCTGGATCGCAAGACCCAGCTTTTCCTGGTCCTGCTTCGTCTTCGGCTCGATCGCAACCTCGATGACCGGGTCAGGGAAAGTCATCGACTCGAGCACGACCTGCGCGTTCGGGTCGCACAGGGTGTCGCCTGTGGTGGTGTCCTTGAGGCCGATGACCGCGTAGATGTGACCGGCGGTCACGAAGGCCACCGGGTTCTCCTTGTTGGCGTGCATCTGGAAGATCTTGCCGATGCGCTCCTTCTTGCCCTTGGTCGAGTTGACGACCTGGGCGCCGGAGTCAAGGTGACCGGAGTACACGCGAACGTAGGTCAGACGACCGAAGAACGGGTGAACGGCGACCTTGAACGCGAGGGCCGTGAACGGCTCCGTCGCGTCGGGGTGACGCATGATGACCTTTTCCTCGTCGCGCGCGTCGTGGGCCTCGATGGCCGGCACATCGAGCGGGGTGGGGAGGTAGTCGACGACTGCGTCAAGCATCGGCTGAACGCCGCGGTTCTTGAACGCGGAACCGCAGAGGACCGGATAGATCTCGCTGGAGACCGTGAGCCCCCGAATCGCGTGCTTGATCTCGGAGACGGTGAGCTCTTCGCCCGAGAAGTACTTCTCCATAAGGTCGTCGTCGGTCTCGGCGACGGTTTCGAGGAGCAGCTTGCGGTATTCCGCGGCCTGCTCGGCGAGGTCGGCCGGGATCTCCTCGATGGCGTACTTGGAGCCCATCTCGACGTCACCCTTGGAGTCGCCGCGCCAGGTCAGTGCACGCATTTCGACGAGGTCGACGACACCTTCGAAGGTGTTCTCGGCGCCGATGGGCAGCTGGATGACAAGCGGCTTCGCGCCGAGGCGCTTGACGATGGTGTCGACCGTGTAGAAAAAGTCGGCGCCGAGCTTGTCCATCTTGTTGACGAAGCAAATGCGGGGCACGTCGTACTTGTCGGCCTGGCGCCAGACGGTCTCCGACTGGGGCTCAACGCCCTCCTTGCCGTCGAACACTGCGACGGCGCCGTCGAGGACGCGGAGCGAACGCTCCACCTCGACGGTGAAGTCGACGTGGCCGGGGGTGTCGATGATGTTGATCTGGTTTGAGGCCCAGAAACAGGTCGTCGCGGCAGACGTGATGGTGATGCCACGTTCCTGCTCCTGCGCCATCCAGTCCATGGTCGAGGCGCCGTCGTGCGTCTCGCCGATCTTGTGATTGACACCCGTGTAGTACAGGATGCGCTCAGTGACGGTGGTCTTGCCAGCATCAATGTGAGCCATGATGCCGATGTTGCGGACCTTACTCAGGTCGGTGAGCACGTCAAGTGCCACGGGGGTCCTCCGGAAGTTTGCTTATGGATCTTGGGGCGAAACAGGGCATCCGGTAACCGGGCCCATCGAGATCTGATCTCGACAAGCCCGGATTCCGGAACGCGACTACCAGCGGTAGTGAGCGAAGGCCTTGTTCGCCTCGGCCATCTTGTGCGTGTCCTCGCGGCGCTTCACAGCGGCGCCGAGGCCGTTGGATGCGTCGAGGATTTCGTTGGTGAGACGCTCGGTCATCGTCTTCTCGCGACGAGCCTTGGCGTAGCTGGTCAACCAGCGCAGAGCCAGGGTGTTGGCGCGGTGCGGCTTGACTTCGACGGGCACCTGATAGGTGGAACCACCGACGCGGCGCGAACGCACCTCAAGGGTCGGGCGCACGTTGTCGAGTGCCTTCTTCAAGGTGACGACGGCATCCGCACCGTTCTTGGCAACGACGCCTTCGAGTGCATCGTAAACGATGCGCTCGGCGAGGCCCTTTTTGCCGTCGAGGAGGATCTTGTTGACGAGCTGGGAGACGATGGGGGCGCCGTATACCGGGTCAGCGATAACGGGACGCTTGGGCGCTGGGCCTTTACGAGGCATTACTTCTTCTCCATCTTGGCGCCGTAGCGGCTACGAGCCTGCTTGCGGTTCTTGACGGCCTGGGTGTCCAGTGCGCCGCGAACGATCTTGTATCGAACACCGGGGAGGTCCTTCACACGACCACCGCGGACGAGCACCATCGAGTGCTCCTGCAGGTTGTGACCCTCGCCGGGAATGTAGGCGGTGACCTCGGTACCGTTCGACAGCTTGACGCGGGCGACCTTGCGGAGGGCCGAGTTCGGCTTCTTCGGCGTGGTCGTGTAAACACGGGTGCACACGCCGCGCTGCTGGGGGTTGGACTTCAGGGCGGGCGCCTTGGTCTTGGTGACCTTGGGGCTGCGGCCCTTTCGTACCAACTGCTGAATGGTGGGCACTAATTACTCCTTGTTTGTGCTGCACGGTGACAGCTCATTGATGGTTAGCATTCGAATCGCTCCGTTTCCGGCCCGATCGAGTTCATCTGGACCCACCGAAACACGCGGAATGAGTTTCGCGGGCCGTAGTGGGTATGCCGTGGGGGCTGCTCGGAGAGCACACCCTGTGTGAGTGCCACATCAAGGCGCCTAAGGTGCGGCACGACAAGATCGCGGTGGCATGACTCAAGCGCACGACAAAGCGCACACCTCGAAAGGATATCCCGGAGGTGACCGCTGGGTCAAATGGATCACGCGGCCCCAGGGGTTCGTTCAGGTGTTGTTCACGGGCCGCGCGGCCAGAGCGGGGAATCGAGCGCGGTATCGAGGTCGGCGAGGAGAGCGAGCACCCAGGGCTCGACGAATTCGGTGACGGCGCTGCGCATCCGTTCACGGTGCCGGGACAGTTCGGCGCAGACCCGACCGCCGACCAGTGCCGCGTGTTCGTCGGCGCGTGTGACCTCGGCGCGGATGGCCGCCTTCTCCTCGTCGGTCAAGGGAGGCGGGTCAACGGGCAGGGCCACGGATGCCTCGGGCCGGGCGAGTTCGGCGAAGGTGAAGAGGTAGGGGGCGTCGGGCATGGCCGGCGGGTCGAGGTCGAGGCCGGTGTAGGCCGGGTCCAGACCCTCAGCGGGGCGGTAGGTCAACGCGGCCTGCTTGCGCTCCTCGTTCAGGCGGATCTCCCGGAGCAGCAGGGGGAGGTGCGTCTCGGTGAACTCGTCGACCTCGGCGTCGATCAGGTGCTTCAGGCGCATGGCGAGGGCGTGCTGCACGGCGTGCGGGACATCCGTGGCGAGGCCGGCGGCGGCGATGACCGGCGACCCGAAGCAGGTGCGGCACAGGCGTGAACGGCCGCGATGCGTGCCCGGGCGCCAGCGCGGCAGCCAGTTGAGCCAGTCGTCAACCTGTTGGCTGACCCGCAACTCGATGGAACCGCCCATGAAAGACAAGGGTACCCGATCGGAGTGCTCCGCAGTCAGCGACTTTCAGGCCGGCGGTGTTTCAGTCTTCGCCGTGCTCCCACGGCCATTTCGGGGGGCCGCGTTCGGGCATCCGTGAGGCGAGGACCAGCGAGTACAGCAGGGTGACGATGAAGGAGAGGATGCCGGTGGTCACCGCGAACGGGCCCAGCAGCACGGAGGCTGCGAACCCGACGCTATCGCCCGGGAGCCCGGCGGTGTCGGCCGGCACCCCGGTGCCGAGCGCGTAGAGCACCCCGCCCACCAGAACGAAGACGACAAGCGCGGCGACCCCGGTGCCGAGGGAGTACCCGACGGCGATCCGCTGGTTCTCCGGTCTGGTGCGCAGCCCGAGCAGCAGCATCAGGGTGAACACCAGCACCACGGCGGCGGCGGTCATGATCGGGCCGACGAGAGGTCCGGCGTTGGGGTCACTGATGACATCCGTGTCGGTCAGCAGGCTGATCATTCCGAAGGCGGCGACGAGGAGCGCGGCAAGGAGCACTGCCGCGAAGACGGCGACGATCGTCGCGTACTTCTGGTAATTTCGCATCGCTTCCCCTTAATGGCGTACCTGCTGGGGCCCGGCACGCTGAGCGCCGGGCGTCGACCGACTAGTTGCTGCGGATGCCCTGCGGTCCGGCGGCGAGGACGCGGTCGTATTCGGCCTTCGCTGCAGTGTTGCGTTCGGTGACGGCACGGCCGTTGCGGGCGATCCAGGCGCCGGCCCAGATCGGCACCTCGCGGGCGACGACCGCAGCGGCGATGGCCCCCGGGTTCAGCCACTGCTGGCTGATGAAGCGCGCCGCCTGGTCGGGCGTGAAGTTCCAGGCCTGCACGCTCAGGAGCGCCGCACCGATGTAGGAGAAGTAGACGGCCACGGCCACCAGGAAGCCGAAGAGCACGTAGGCCCACCAGCCGCCGCGGTTCACGATCAGCACCAGCAGGGCGAACGCGACGAAGAAGAAGATGACCGGCACGTAGAAGATGGGCAGCACGATGAAGTCGGTGAACTTTGAGGCCGTGTCCGCAATGGACAAGCTGCCGATGCCGGACAGCACGAACGCGACCACGGCGTAGAGGGCGGCGAAGATGACGGTGGAGAGCAGGGCGATCAGCACGCCGGGTCCGCGGTTGCTCTTGTAGCGGGGAGCGGTCGGCGCCTGGATGTAGACGGGGGGCTGCACCGTGGTGTTCGTGGGGGCGTAGGCCTCGGCGGGCGGGGCCTCTGATGGGGTCGCAGCCGGGTTCTCGCCGGGCTCGATGCGCCGGGTCTCGGCGGTGGTGTTCACCGGGGCGATGTTCACGGAGGCGGCGGGCACGTAGGTGGGCGTCGCGGGCTCGAGGGAGGTCGCGGAGGTGTCATAGGAGATCGGCTCGCCGACGGGGGTGGCCGGGTAGTGCGCCGGTGTCTCAGCGGCAGCATCGGTCGCGTCGCCGGACTCGGCCGGAGCGGAGTGGGAGCCGGTGCCGGTGTAGTCGGGGGCATCCGTGCGCTCTTCATGCCCGGCGTAGTCGACCGGTTCAGGATTCGGGTCGTTGTTACGGTTGCGGTTGCCCTCAGGGGACGTTGTGTCGCTCATGGTGCGCTCCTTGTGGCCTAGGCCGTGACTGTCAGATGCAACTGTAGCAATGCGAACCCCCCAGCCGAGGGAGGCTCGACCAGGCAGGGCATGCCTATTTTCCGGTGACAGTTGTCGGGGCAGATGAGGCCACGATCGAATAGATGAGGCCCGAGATCGACCCGTCGACCAACCTGTCGTTTCCGGAGGCAGCAGGCGGCTTCGCTTCCGTTGTGCTGTCAACCGGCGCCGAGCTCTCCGTCGCAGCAGTCGTGGTCAAACCAGTCACGAGGAATAGTCTCGGGCCCGTCTGCAGCCCGTTGACGAATTTGAGTACGTTGCTATAGGTCCCGGACACAGTGATCTGAACCGAGAGCGACGCAAAATTCGTTGCCGTTATGCCCGGATTGGTTACCGGCGGGGACCCCGGCGCTGCGATCGGAGCCGGCGTAGCTGTTGGGGCAGGGCTGGGCTCGAGGGCCCCGGCTTCAGCCACCGGCGCAACGGGGGCCACAAGCGCAACCGGCGTGTAGGCCTCAGCATCGGCGATCGTGAGGCCCTTCAGAGCAACCTGGTTCGCGTTCGCGAGGGCGTCGAGTTGATCAACGTAGTCAGGCGCATTGGTGCCAGAAGGAACGGACTTGGTCAGAGACGCAAGTTCCTGATTAAGGCCGTCGATTCCCTTGAAATCCTCCTTGAGCTTTGCCAGCGAAGCCCGGTGGCCCGCGTTCGTCTGTTCAACTGATACACGCTGATCGCTCGCAGTTGAGATCGCGGCAACCTGGGGTTGGATGCCAACGACCCAGCCGAGCGCAACAACGAGAACCATCATCAGCGCGGAACCGATGAGCCAGAGCCGGTTCTTGTCCATGGCTACTTACCTTCCGTCGCGAAGCGCTTCGAGAAGGCGGCATCGTTGATGTGCATAGTGATATTCACTTTGTAGGTATTGGTTGCCTCGTCCAGGTTGGCCGAACTCGGGAGAGCGTCGGCATACCCTGGCAACGTCGCGAGCGCGTTCAGCCAGGTTGGAACGTCGGGAAGAACCGCGCTTGTCGCGGTGAAGCCAACCGTTGCGACGCGCGCACCCTGTAGTGGCAGGGTCGGCTGGTCATAGATCGCGAGCGGTGAGGCCGAATCAACGGTTATCGCGTCTATCGTCACTCCCGCGGGCAAGGTCGCTTGAACGTTCTCAAGATATTTCTTCCAGTCAATTTCCGTTGAAGAGCCAACCTGCTGAGCCGCCTCGACGAGGGTGACCTGGTCTTGCACTTTCCGGACTTCGATGTACTTCGACTGCTCTACCAAGAGACCGGCCGTACGCGCCTGCTCGTCTGCCAAGCGCATTTGAGCTTCCAAGGACAAGGCCGTTGCTGCGACAGATCCGACGATCACGAGAGCAAGCACGCCCACCACGCCGAGAGCGAGGCGCCTGCGCATGACCTTCGCTGTGCGTTCCTTGCGTACCTCAAGCGGAAGCAGGTCTACCCGCGGTTCGCCGCCGATGGCCAGTGTCTCTTTGCTTTTGTCGCCACTCATGCCGCGCTCCCCAACGCAAGGCCCAGCGCAACCGTGAACGCTGAGCTACTTCCTCGCAGTGCATCCTCGTCAACCGAACGGGCCAAAGACACCGTCGAGAACGGATCCGCCATCGACACGTCCAGGTGCGTCAATTCCGCCAAGGCCGCGGCAAAGCCACGAAGAAGCGATCCTCCCCCGCTGAGTAAGATCCGCTGCACCTGATCAGTCGGCCGGGTATTTCCGTAGTAGTTAATTGTGTTGCGGAGGCTCGTCAGCAGTTCGCTCGTCACCTGATAGATGATCTCGATTGCCGGTTGGTCCGCCGGCGGGACGGCGCCCGTGGCTAACCCCCGGGTCCGTTTGATCGATTCGGCCTGCACCGCGTCCACTGCAAGCCCATTGCGGAGAGCCTCGGTGAGGTCGTTACCGCCCGTCGGAATGATCCTCACGAACTGTGGAACGCCATCCTTGACGATCACGACGCTGCTGGTGTTTCCCCCCAAATCAAGAAGGGCCACTGTGCCCGTAATTTGCGGGCGAGTCACCAGCACCCGGCTGAGTGCGAACGGGATGAGGTCAACGTCAACTGTCGTCAGCCCGGCTAGCTGGGCGGCCTTGACGTTGCCCAGCACTGCTTCTTTCACGGCCGCAATGAGCAGACCATTGACAACCGGCCCGTTCTCTCCGGTCGATTCAGAGATGGGATAGAAGTCAAGGAGGGCGTCCGCGACGGGAACTGGAAGCATGTCCTGCACTTCGAAGGGCAATGACTCACGGATGCGTTTCAGCGACATCTTCGGAACGGTCAGGTCACGGGCGAGCACCCGTTGATTCCCCATCCCGAGCACGACGTCCTTCGACTTGAATCCGCCCTGAGACCACAACTGCTTGAGTGCGCCCGCGACGGTATTCGGCTCCATCACCTCACCGCGGCTGACGGCACCCTCCGGCAGGGGTACCTCGAAGTATCTCAACAAAGTCGGCTTGGCCTTGGCCGGGTCTGCCAATTCCACGGCTCGAAGCGCGGCGCTGCCGATGTCAATCCCTACGACGCTCGTTGCCACTGGATCCCGCTCTCTCTAACCGATTTGATAGTCATTTCTACGCCACACCGAAGAGCGACAAGTAGCCCTCCCACAGCTGATCCCCGAAGAAGATCCCGACCCAGGCCCCGACCAGCATCCACGGGCCAAACGGAATCGCGCTCTTCCGACTGGCGCGTTTCGTGAGTACCAGTCCAAGGCCGAAGATGCCCCCCAGCAAGAATGCCGCAAAACCCCCAACTATGAGCTCTCCCCAGCCGAGGTAACCAAGAAATAGGCCGAGGACGCCGGCAAGTTTGACGTCTCCGAAGCCCATTCCGCCTGGGTAGATCAGCGCGAGGCCCAGGTAGATGGCCCAGAGTATGGCGAGCCCCACTATCCCCCGTAGCAGCGCGGAAGGATCACCGCCAGCGACCGCTGCCCCTCCGAGCAGCCCGAGGCCAACCAGATAGCTCGGCAGAACGATCCGGTTAGGCAAAGTGTGGGTGTCGAAGTCGATCAGTGCGAGCGTGACGCTGACTGCAGCCAGATACAGGTATGCAAGTACCGTGAAAACCGCGGCGCCTGCACCGGGAACGTCGGATGGTCCGCTGAGAAAGTGAATCCCAACGACCACGAAGAACAGAGCCGTGCCCAGTTCGACAAGGGGGTACCTTGCAGAAATGGATGCCGCGCAATTCCGGCATCGACCACGCAGAAGCACCCACGAGAGCACGGGAATGTTATCCCAAGGGCGGATACCGGCACCACATGATCCGCACGCGCTGGGAGGTGTAACGATGGACCGCCCGGCAGGAACGCGGAAAATCACAACGTTGAGGAAAGAGCCGATCAATGCTCCGAAGATTCCCGCACCGACCAGCGGGACTACTGCGTAAATCACCCAACATCCAGCGTGCTGAGAGGATCGCCCAACTTCGCTCCCGTTTGGACGGGATTCGTCAGGCCGCCACTGAGATCGATCCCTTGCACGCCAACCGGTACGAATTCGAGGGAGGCCTGTTGGTTGAACTCCGCCTCCCCCCCATACAACTGACCCCGGAAGCCATTGCGATCGCTCCGGATCTTGCATGGCGTGTAGACCATGGCTGCGATATTGGTTCCGAAATCTGTTTCATTTGTCAGGTAGATATCGCCCTTGAGGGTGCTCGGAGCGGTAGGGATGCAGGTCGGTTGCCCATTAGGCACGTCATCAGGAACAAGGAAGGTCAGCGTGCGTGCGGTCGTCGCGCTGAAATACAGCTTGTCGAACGTGAACTCGTTCGCCACCAAAACAATGTTGGATTTCAGAGCGACGTAGTCCATGCTGTTGCTGGTCGTCACTGGGTTGTTGGGGCACGCGTTCAAGAAATTGACGACGGTTGGCGTGATGTAGGTCGCGATCTGTGCCCACTTTGTTCCCGCCGCGTTGTTCTTGCTGATATCACACGAGCCCGTCCAGTTGACGATGTTGTACCCCATCCCGGTCCAATGCGCGGGATCCCACTTGATATCGGTCCAGTTCGGGATCGCAGGAATGGGCACGGTTGCGCCGGACCTAACGGTCGCACTGTTGTAGGTACTGCCCGCAATGGAGACCGTCCCGGTCGCCCAAATTGACCCGCCGACGTTGCTCGCGTCGATGACGACGTTTCCATTGACGTGAATTTTCCCCGCTACGTCGCATGCATTCAGCTTCGCGTTGCCATCACCCAAGATCAGGTCACCGCCGATCTTTGCGTTGTTCGTGCATTCGACGTCGCCCGTTTTTACCATCACAGACGTCGCAACGCTGTTGTCCGCCGAACTAAGGTTGAACTTTTTGAGGACCCCATCGACGGAGTTGGCGTAAACGGCGGCTCCATCGATGGGTACCTGAACGATGATCGGCACCCACTTGTAGATGGCCTGGACTGTGCTTTTGTCCCCTGAGCTGGCCCCGGCTGCGCCGAGCTGTTCGGCAGTTCCGACCGACGTAATGCGAACGTGGGTCGCGCTGTTCGGCGGACACGCGTCTGTCCAGGTGGACCCGCTGTTCAGCGAGTAACTGATTGTCGAAGTGAAGATGGGCACCACGGTCGAGGTCAGAACGTTCCCACCCGTCGTGCAGCCGTTCGTAGTCTTCAGCCGTGCGAGGGCAACATCGAGGCCGGCATCTGCGGCCGCATGGGATTGAACACCGGCGCGGGACGAGGTCGTCGTTCCTGCTGCTTGAACAGTCACCGCGCCAATCGTTATCGTGACGATCGCGAGGACGATCATGAGACCCAACACCGCCACAAGCGCACTCCCCCGCTCACCACGACGGACTTGAGACAGTTCTCTGGTCATGAACATGGCGTGCTCACTCCTGGGCCTGGTGTCGGCATCGGTTGACGGCTGGCCGCAGTCGTTTGTATGAGAACGGGCGCACCGGAGGCGCCAGCAACCCTAAAACTGAGCACAACCTGAGAGCCACTCGCGCTGAACACCGGCGTTGAAGCTGCCCGGCTAACTCCGGAAGCAAATAACGTCCAAGTCGCGACGTCACTTGGGGAAGCCGGAACCGCGATCGCGGACGTTGAACGCGTGGAGCGAATTTCCCCATTGCCGAAATACCAGGCCACATAGCGCACTGATACGGGCGTCGTGAGGGCGTTACTAACAACGGTGAGGCGCAACAGGCATGTTCCGGCGGAAGGAGATGTAGCCCTGAACTCACGCGCCGCGCGCACGTCGCGGGTGAGCGCTTTGGAGACGAGCTGGCCAGTGTTACTTGATTGAGCTGCCTCTCGAACACTTGTTTGCGCTTGTATCGTGCTCACGAACATGCCTCCAACAATCACCAGCACGAGAAGTGCAAGGGCAGTCGATATCACTAGTTCAATGAGCGTGAACCCGCGATCAGCATCGGCGTCGCGGCGCATCACGGTGCAGCTTTCTCGAGCAGCACTAGTGTTGTTGCTTTCGCCAGTATGGGAGTCGGAACGCCCAAATTTCTAATTTCTACGCTGACACTCACGACGCCCGGGTAGTCGGTAACGGCCGGGCAGGCGCCGACAAAGCGAATAATCTCCAGGGAGATCCCGCGTGCATCGGTTGCGACCTGTGAAGGCCCGTCATCAAACGCACTAACGGCGGTGCAATTAGGGCTGAGAGTACGAACCAGGTCAAGTTCCTGGCCGGCGAACTGGTTCGCCGTGGCCCGTGTCGCATTGTTGCTGGCAGATCGCAGCCCCTGCACAAGAACTGGCAGAACAGCGACGGCCAAAAGCGCGAGGATCATCATGGAGACGAGAATTTCGACTAGGCCGAGCCCCGTGTCAGGGTCGTCGCGGAACCTCACCGAGGTGCGGAGGACCTTCATGATTCACCTCGCTCGGACTATGGGTAACGGCAGCTCCGGCGCGGGTCCGGCCGGGCTAGAGAGCAGTGCGCTCTTAACCCTTCAGGGCGGGGCTTCGCTATGCGCGACGCCCCGCCGAGAGGATGTCGAATGCTAGCTGCAGGCCGATGCCTTCAAAACACCCTTGTTGTCGCTCACGACGAAAGTTGTAGTTGTCTTGCTCAGACCGACGATGCAGAACTTGGAGACTGCCGTGCCAAGCGTGAGTGACGTTGTGTTGTCGCTCAGCGTCACCCCGTACTTCGTTCCAGCCGTTGTTACAGTCTTGCCAGTTGCGTCGATGAGCGCGGCGTATGACTCAGCAGGAGTCGCAGCGGTGTTGTCGGTGGCGTACGCAACCATTGCGATCTTGAAGCTGGCGAGGTCCGACTTCGTGGCGCTTTCCTTCGCGCTGTCCTGCACACCCAGGTACACCGGGATGGCGATTGCGGCGAGGATGCCGATGATGATGACGACGACGAGGAGCTCGATCAGGGTGAAGCCCTTTTCGTTCGCGTCGGGGTTCTTGCGACGGGCGTTGAGTGCGTTGAGGCTGCGAGTGAGCACGATGGGATCCAATCGGATAGAGGAAGGAGAATCGGCCTTCGGGAACCGATCAGGACTTTACTGTAGTGGCAGGAACTCCAGGCCAAGACCCACTTGAGGGGGTCATTTGCGTCCGACACGCCCCCAATGCTGGGGGCACAGCGTTCTTCCCGGTAGGCTCGAGTCTCGCAACGGCGTACGGGGGCTGTTAGTAGGGCGGGGAACGTTACTTGACTACGCTGGCGATGCTGAAAATCGGCATGTACAGTGCGACTACCATGCCGCCGATCACGACGCCGAGGAATGCGATCATGAGGGGCTCGATCATGGCTGTCAGCTGTTCCGTGGCGGCCTGCACCTCATCGTCGTAGAAGTCCGCAATCTTGTCGAGCATGACCTCGAGCGAGCCGGCATCCTCTCCGACCGCGATCATTTGGGTCACCATCGGAGGGAAGACTGGCTGCTGCAGGAGTGGCCCGGAAATCGACCGCCCCTGGCGCACAGACTCCGCAACCTCGTTGAGAGCGTTTTCGATCACCCAGTTCCCGGATGTTTCACCGACGATCTTCAACGCCTGCAGGATTGGCACACCGGCGCCGATCATGTTGGAGAAGTTTCGGGCGAATCGTGCAACTGCGATCTTCTTCAGAAGCGGGCCGAACACAGGCAGCTTGAGCTTGAGCGGGTCGACGAATTTGCGAACTTGATCCGTGTTCTTGTTCTTCCTCCACCAGACGCTGAAAGCGATGATGGCGATGGCAGAAATTGGGGCCACCCAGACCATGGAACGGGAGACGTAGACCAACAGCATCGTCGCAGCGGGGAGCCCACTTCCGAGACCCGAGAACATCTTCTCGAAGATCGGAACGATGAAGATCAACATGATCATGACGGCTACCAAAGACATGAGCAATACCATCACGGGGTAGGTCAACGCCGATTTGATGGTGTTGCGGAGTTTGACCTCCTTCTCGAAGTTGGCCGCAATCGATTCGAGTGCCCCGTCGAGAAACCCGCCGATCTCGCCTGCACGAACCATATTGATCATGATCGGGGGAAACGACTCGCTGTGTTTGGCCAGCGCGTCGGAGATCGACGTGCCGGTCTCCACGTCGTCGCGGACCTGCACGAGCAGTTTCGCGAGTGGTGCGCTTTCGGTTTGTTCCGCCAGAATGTTCAGCGCGCGCAGCAGGGACAAGCCCGAGCCGATCATGGTAGCCATCTGCCGGCTCATGATGGCGAGGTCCTTGAGTCCGACGCCCTTGCTGAAACCGGGGATCGTGATCTCCCGACTGAGTCCGGTTCCGTCAGGCGACGCGCTGATCGAAATCGGAGACAAGCCCATTGAATTGAGCCGGGACGCCGCAGCTGCCTCGCTCGAGGCATCCAGCTTTCCCTTGACGATCTTTCCGGCCGAATCGCGCCCCTTGTAGGTGAATGCGAGGACGGTCGCCATCAGTGCTTGTCCCGGGAGTAGGAGTCACCAAAATCGATGCCGCCGGAGGCTATCGCGCGGCCGACCTCGTCACTTGGGGATTCCGACCGTTGAATCAACTGGCCGATGGCGTCAGGCTCCTGCGCCTTTTCAAGAGCCGCTTCACGGGTGATCTGGCCGGCATCGACGAGCTCCGCCAAGTGCTGGTCCATCGTGTGCATGCCCAGTCCTCGACCGGCCTGCATCATCGAGGTGATCTGGTAGGTCTTGCCCTCGCGGATCAGGTTGCCGATGGCGGGGGTCGTCACGAGCACTTCCGTTGCCACGACACGGCCGCTTCCGCTGGCCTTCTTCACCAGGGTCTGACAGACCACGCCCTGCAGGGTGGCGGCCAGCTGAGCGCGCACCTGACCCTGCTGATGGGGCGGGAAGACGTCGATCACGCGGTCAATGGTCTGTGCTGCGGACTGCGTGTGCAACGTGGCGAAGACGAGGTGGCCGGTCTCAGCCGCGGTCAACGCAACCGAGATCGTCTCCAGGTCGCGCAGCTCGCCGATCAAGATCACGTCGGGGTCCTGACGCAGAACGTGTTTCAGAGCGTTTGCGAAGCTGTGCGTGTCGTGGCCGACCTCCCGCTGGTTGACCAGCGATTTCTGGTGCCTATGGAGAAACTCAATCGGGTCTTCCACGGTCATGATGTGGTCGGCTCGGGTGCGGTTGACGAGGTCGATGATCGCAGCGAGCGTCGTTGACTTGCCAGAGCCTGTTGGCCCGGTCACCAGTACGAGCCCGCGAGCGAGGCCAGCGAATTTTCCAATGGAAGCCGGCACTCCGAGCTGATCCAGCGGCTTGATCTCTTGGGGAATCAGACGGAAAGCTCCGCCAATGGAGTTGCGCTGCTGGTAGAAGTTGACGCGGAAGCGTGCCCCGCCCGCGGTGTAGGCGAAGTCGAGTTCCTGTTCACGCTCGAACCGCTCACGCTGCTCGGGAAGCAGCAGACTGTAGAGCGCCTTTGAGACCTTTTCCGGCATCCATCGTGGCGCGCCCTCAATGGGCCGCAGACCGCCGTCCACTCGGATGCTGGGAGGCGCACCAGCCGTGACGTGAAGGTCGGACGCATTGCGCATCACGACCTCCTCGAGCGCCGACACCAGGTCCGGATCTGCATTGCCGAGGGCGGCACGCTCTTCAGGGGTGAGCCGTGCTTCCGCCCGGGCAACCTGCGGAGCGATGGCCGGGGGTTCAGCGGAGCGACGACGTCCTGGCGATGTGAATTCATCGAGGGAGTAGACCTTGGTGGTGGCCTCATCGACCGTCGTAGCGTCAACTACGGGCGTAGCGACCGGTGCGGCTTGGCGCCGGTCGGGATCGCCGAAGGACCAGCTGCCGTCAGCTGCGCCCGGAGGCGTCACCGGGATTTCGTAGATGGGCTGGCTCATGCAGATATCCCCTTTTGCACTATGCGACCACTCGCAAGATTTCTTCGATCGATGTCAAACCCATTTGAGCCTTCGCCCAGCCATCCTCGCGGAGGGTGATCATGCCCTGTTCGCGGGCAACCCGGCCGATGTCGGCGCTCGACGAGCGTGCCACGGCGAGGCGCTCGATCTCCTCGGTCACGGTCATCACCTCGTGCACGGCGATGCGGCCACGGTAGCCGGTCTTCGAACACTGCGTGCAGCCGACCGCCTCGAAGATCGTGGGAAGCGGGCCCTCCGGGTCGAACGCGAAGCGGAGGCGCGTCAGGTAGTCCGCGGTGAGCACGGATGGCGTCTTGCACTTATCGCAGAGGCGCCGCGCCAGCCGCTGGGCGACCACGCAGTCAAGGGCGGAACCCACGAGGAACGGCTCAATTCCCATTTCCGTCAGCCGGGTGATCGCGCTCGGCGCGTCGTTGGTGTGCAGGGTGGAAAGCACGAGGTGGCCGGTCAGCGAGGCCTCAATGGCGATCTGCGCGGTCTCGTGGTCGCGGATCTCACCCAGCAGAACGACATCCGGGTCGCTCCGCAGGATGGAACGCAGCGCACTCGCGAAAGAGAGACCTGCCTTCGGGTTCACCTGCACCTGGTTGATGCCGGCCATGCGGTATTCGACCGGGTCTTCGACCGTGATCACGTTGATCTCGGGGCGGGCGACCGCGCCCAGGGTCGTGTAGAGCGTGGTGGACTTGCCCGAACCGGTCGGACCGGTGATCAGGATCATGCCGTAGGGCTTGGAGTACGAGGTCTTGTAGGCCTCGAAGTTGTGCTCGAGCAGGGCCAGCGCGCGCACGTCGAGGGTCGTGTTCGAGTTGTCGAGAATTCGCATGACGACCTTCTCGCCCCACACGGTGGGGAGAGTCGCGACGCGCAGGTCGATCTGGCGGCCGGCGTGGCGCACGGTCATCCGGCCGTCCTGCGGTTTTCGCCGCTCGGCAATGTCGATATCGCTCATGATTTTGAGCCGGGAGATGACGCCGTTCTGGATGCTCTTGGGTGCGGTCTGCATCTCGTGCAGCACCCCGTCGATGCGGTAGCGCACCCGCAGGCTGTGCTCGCCGGGTTCGATGTGGATGTCCGAGGCCAGGTCCTGGATGGCCTGGCTGACCAGCAGGTTAACGAACCGCACGATCGGGGCGTCGTCGTCGATGGAGTCCGAGACTCCGAACGAGGAGCTCTCGGTGGCGGCGTTCTCTTCCTCGAGTGTGGAGGTGAGGTCGCTGAGCTCGTCGTCGGCGCGGTGGTAGCGGGTGATAGCCGCGAGGAGGTCGCTGCGTTCGGCGACAACCTGGGTGACGCGCATCCGTGATGCTTCGCGCACGTCGTCGACGGCGAAGACGTTGCCAGGGTCGACCATGGCGAGGATGAGGCGACCATCGGTGACTGCGATCGGGAGCACTTCGTGGCGTTTGCAGACGGCCACCGGCACGAGAGCCACGGCGAGGCGATCGACCGGGTAGTCGATCAGCTCGACGAAGGGCAGGTTGGCCTGCTGGGCCCGAGCCTTGGCGAACTGTACCTCGGTGATGACGCCCTTGGCGACGAGGGCGCGGACGGCGCTCTCATCGGCGGGGTCGCCGGCCATCAGGTGGTCGAGCTCCTCGATCGGCAGCAGACCGTGCAGGATCAAGATTTCGGTGAGGCTGGCCACGCGATCCTCTCGAACAGGCTCGGTAAGTAAGTAACGGATAACGCTATCTCGGGGGCACGGAATCCGGCCAGACCCACAATGAGGGGGACACGGTTCAAAAAAATGCCTCTGTTCAGTGATCCTAACGGGGCGGGGCTTCGACCCGACATCGACACGGTATCGACCGGTGTCGACACGGCATCGACACGGTTGCTGCCCGCGGGGCGGCAGGCGGAATGCGGCCGCTGCTGGGCGATGCCCGGGGCGGTCTCGGCCTGCTCGAAACGGTCTAGACACCCATCCAAAGGTTGTCGATGATGCTCTGTGTGTAGCCCAGCGGGCGGGCATTCGTGTACTTCGTGGCGAGCCAGATGCCGCCCCTCAGAAAGTGGGACTCACCGAAAGCGCCGTCTGCCGTGTTCGTCTGGATGACGCAGCGGCGGCCCTCCGACTAGGTGAAGCACTCCAGTCCGTTTGCGACGAGCCGGGCCTCCACCGCGGCGCTCTCTTCCCGGATCACCCAGACCACGGTGGTGATGATCCCGGTGTCGGATCCCCCGTACGGGCTCGCCCAGACGCAGGTCAGGTGGTCGAGAGTGTCGATCTGGACGCGCAGTTCGGCATCGTCGGTGCCGTGGGACACGCCGGCATCCGGGTCCTGGTTCCAGAAGGGGTTCAGGGTCAGGTCGCCGAGCGCCTCGACCATGGCCGGGCTGTAGAGCTGCGTGCACGCGGTCGGCCGTGGAACGCCCGGCGCCGCGGTCTGCCCGGGTTCGGATTGCGTCGGCTTGAGGGTTGCCGGGGGCGTGGTGGTCGTGGTCGGAGAACCTGTAGCGGTGGGTGCGTTGGTCGGGGCGGGCGTCACGGTGCCGGTTCCGGTGGTCTCGCCTGCGCCCGGGAAACCTTCGCCGTCCCGCCAGACCACTGCCACCACGAGGATCACGAGGAGTGCGGCTCCGAGGACGGCCAGCCCGATCCAGGCCCGGCGACCGGCGGGCGGCCGGCCCGACGTCGGGGGCTCAGGCCCGGTGGCGTTCTCGTTCTCGGCCGCATTCTCTGGACTCATCGGCGCATCCTCCGAGGTTGTGCCTTCCACCGTAGCCGGGGTCTCCATTGAGGCAACCGGCGGCCTTGCACGGCTTCGAAGCGGCCGGAGTTGCTCAGAGATAGATTCGATCATTCTCTATAATTATGTGAGTAACTCTCGACACTGGGTGCGAGTTGAGGTATTCTTTTAACATGACCAACCTCGCGGATGACCTCAGGCAGGCGGCCGATGCCGTGGCCCTGCTGGGCTCGTCATGCGCTGACTTCTCGGCCCTTCCTGATGCCGAGGTGTTGGCCGGTCAGAAGCGAATCGCTTCGATCCGCCGTCTCGTCGATACCTATGCCGCCTGGATGGCGGCGACCATCGCCGAGCGTTCCCGGCCGGAGCTCGGGCACTCGGGTTTGGCGGCGCGGCAGGGGTACCTCTCCCCGGAGGCCCTGATCCAGAACTCGACCGGCTCGTCGAAGGGCGACGCGTACAAGCTGGTCACGGTCGGCACGATGATGGCCGATGCCGAGGCGGCCGACAGGCTGGTCGAGGCGGCGCTCTCGACGCCCGACGCGGATGCCGCCGAGGTCGCCGAGGTCGAGGCGAAGGTGCCCTGGCAGGCACCGATCGCCCGGGCCGTCACCGCCGGCACCCTCTCCGTCGACGCGGCCGAGTCGATTCGCGCCGGGCTCGGCCAAATCGATACCTCGGTCACCGCCGAGAAGCTCGCGGTGGCGCTGGAAGCGCTCCTGGCGGAGGTGTCGTCGCTGAATGCCGATCAGGTGTTCAAGCAGGCGAGACGGATGCGCGACCGGCTCGATGAGGCCGGCATTGCCGCCCGCGAGAAGCAGTCCCACGACGACCGCTACCTGCGGGTCTACCGGCTGGGCAACGGCAACGTACGACTCAGCGGGCTGTTTGCCCCCGAAGACGGCGAGTTCGTGCTCTCCACCTTCGACTCCATCACCAGCCCCCGCCGCGGCGGGGTACGGTTCGTGGACCCGGACCGCGCAGCCTGGGCAAAGAAGAAGCAAGACGACCCCCGCACGACCGAACAGATCAACGCGGACTCCCTCGTGCAGCTGCTGAAGATCGCCGGCGAGGCCGACCCGGGCCGGGTCTTCGGCGGCCGCCGTCCCTCGGTGCGCGTGATCGTGACCGAGAAGGCATTGAAAGGTGGCCAGGCCGGTCAGACCGGTCAGACCGGGCAGCAGGGCCAGACCGGGCCGGCGCCGACGACCGTCCAGACTGAAACGGGCGAATCTGGGCCCGTCGAACCCGCCGAAGGGGCCGCTCACGGGCAGATCGAGGGCAACCCGGTCCCCATCTCGCAGGAGACCATCGACCGACTCCTCTGCGACACCGGAACCCGCGGCATCAAGTTCGACGCGGACGGCCAAATCATCAATGTCGGCCGCGACGAACGGCTCTTCACCGAGCACCAGCGCGCCGCAATGGCAGTCCGCGACGGTGGATGCCTCTGGGTCGACTGCGACAGGCCACCGGCGTGGACTGAGGCCCATCACGTCAACGAGTGGCTCAAAAACAACGGATGTACGGACCTTGCTGACGGGGTACTCCTCTGCCATCCCCACCATCTGCTGCTGCACAACCAGCACTGGACGATCAGCCGCACCGGAACGCAATATTGGCTCCAGCCACCGGTCGAGGTAGATCCGGAGCAGACGCTGGTGGCACTGCCGAGCAAGCGGGCAGCGCTGTAGCTCTTGGTCTCGACCAGCGTCACGGGCAGGGGCGCGTCAGGGGGCGAGGAGGAGGGCGGGGGACGCGGTTGGGGCGGGCTTCGAGAAGAGGTAGCCCTGGCCGTAGCGGCACCCCATTTTCTGCAGCAGGTCCCGCTGGCTCGTCGTCTCGATGCCCTCGGCGACGACATCCAGGTTCAGGGAATCGGCCAGCCGCAGGATTCCCTCCACGATCGCGCGATCGTGATCGGAGCTCTCGACGTCGCGAATGAACGTCAGGTCGATCTTGAGCAGGTCAACCGTGAACGCGCGCAGGTGGGTGAAAGATGAATACCCCGTGCCGAAGTCGTCGATGGCCAGCCGCACGCCCAGGTTACGCAGCTCCTGGAAGGTCCGAGCCGCGGAATCGATGGCGTCGAGCACCGCACTCTCAGTCAGCTCCAGCCAGAGCTGTTCCGGCGGCAGACCCGACTCGGCGAGGGCCCGCTTGACGACGTCACCGAAGTCATCCTGCACGAATTGCCGCGCGGACACGTTGACGCTGACCGCCATTCCCTGAGCCAGCCCCGTGGCCGCCCGGCACGCCTGGCCGAGCACCGTCGATCCGATTCCCTTGATCAGACCCACTTCCTCGGCCAGTGCAATGAAGTCTCCCGGCATCACGAGCCCGCGCTCGGGCCGCCGCCAGCGTGCCAAAGCCTCGGTCGCCACCACCTTATGGTCCTGCAGATCCACGATCGGCTGATACCAGGTTTCGATCTGGCCCAGTTCCACCGCGTCGCGCAGGGCCAACTCGCTGTCGAGCCGCTGATGGATGCGGTACCGCAGGTCGTCGTCGAAGACCTCGTAGCGGGCGCGCCCACGGTCCTTCGCCAGGTACATGGCCTGATCCGCATTGCGCAGGAGTAGTTCGGCATCGTCGTGCCCGAGGCCAAAAGCAATCCCGATGCTGGCATCGACGGATGCCGACTGGTCACCGATCGTGATCGGCCGCGCGATGGCCGCCTGGATCGAATCGGCGATCCGGTGCACATCCTCACTGCCACCGACATCCGGGCAGATCACGACAAACTCGTCGCCGCCGATCCGGGACACCGTGTCGCCGGCGCGGATGCTCTGCCGGAGGCGGATGGCAACCTCGTTCAGCACGGTGTCACCGGCGTGGTGCCCAAGACTGTCATTGACGAACTTGAACCGGTCGAGGTCGATGAATAGCACCGCAACGCCGCGCCCCTGGCGCGACGCCTGCAGAAGCGCCTGCTTCAACCGGTCGAGCAGGAGCAGACGGTTGGGCAGGTTCGTCAGCGGGTCGTGGAATGCCAGGTGCTCAACCCGCGCCTCGGCCAGGCGTCGGGCGGTGATGTCCTCCAGCTGGTACAGCAGTCCCCCAGCCTGGTCTCCCTCGAAGATCTCGGCGATGCTGACCTTGACCCAGGTTTCCTGATTGCCTTCGTGGCGCATCCGTCGGTCGATGCGTTGTCGGGTCGACGGACCTTCCAGGCCAGCGCTCTCCGACTCCTCATCGTCACCGTCCTCAGCCGGCATGAAGATCGTCTCGATATGGGCGCGGACGAGCGGGTTCTGGTGACCCGCCAGTTCCAGAAGCCGCCTGTTGGCGGCCACTACCTGTCCGTCGAGCGTCACGATGGCCGTTCCCAACGGCGAGGAAGCGAAGGCAGCCTCGAACCGGGCCGCGGCGGCCGTAGCCGCGTTCTCGGCCTCACGCTGCGCGGTGACATCGGTGACGCTGGCCAGGTGCCCGATGATGCCCTTCTCATCACGCATCGGGGCGGTGTTCACCTGCACCCAGTTGATGTGGCCCTCAGGGGTGCGGAACCGCAGGGTGGTTTCGTAGGGCTCGCCGGCTGCGGCGCTCGCTTCCCAACCGAGGAGCACCCGTTCCGCGTCGTCCGGATGAAGCGCGGTGGCCCAGCCGTCGCGGCGCGACTGACTCTTCGTGAGGCCGCTGAGTGCCAGCCACTGGTCGTTGGCGGACACGAGCCCGCCCGCGGCATCCATCTGCACGATTCCAACGGGTGCGATCTTGATGAGGGTGTGCAGCGTGTCGGCCGTCTCCGCGAGCTGGCGGGTTCGGTTCTCGACCGTCGCCTCCAACGTGTGGTTGGCCTCAGCGAGAGCCTGCATCGCGCCATCACGCTGACGATCGAGGTCACGCAGCCGGCGGGCGGCGACCCACGCCAGCACGCAGCTGAGCACTGTCATGCCGAGGATCAGGATGGCGACGCCGAAGGCCGTGTCGTACCAGCCCTGGCGCTGTCCCCACAGCCGCAGCCAACCGAGGATGAACGGTCCCAGAACTAGGAATGGAATGACCTGGCGGAGGAGCCGACCCGCACTGCCACCGTCTCGGAAGAGGCCGATCAGACCGGCATCGGGGCGCTGAACCAACAGGGCCGTGGCGAGGATTCCGACGCCCAGGGCCGTCTGCCAGGCCATACTCGTGTAGCCGCCCAGCGAATACAGCGAGGAGACGCCGTAGGCGTAACCCAGGATCGCGACCAGGCTGACGCCCAGAGCCGCGAATGCGAAGCCGAGCATCACGGCGGATCGAGCGGCCCGGCTGGCGATGACGGACGCACCGAGCAGAACCAGCGCCACCGACGTGGACGGCGCCATCCGCTCCGACCGCCCCCCGAAGTCGATTCCCGGCAGGAGCACATCGATGCCGAGTGATCGGCCGACGACGAACTCCGCGATCGTGAGAGCGCCGATCATCAGTGCCAGCAGACCCAGGGTCACGGTCAACCTGCGACGATCGACGGCCAGCACGGCAACCGCCACCAGCACGAGCCCCAGGGCTGCCGTCGGCTTCATCGCCAGCAAGTCGCGGAGCACGGGCGGCAGGGCGTCGACTCCAACGTACCAACTGACCAGCACCAGGAGACCCATGGCACCGACTAGCGCTCCACCGAGCTGCCCGACCAACCGCATACTGTTCCTCTGCTCCCGAAAAGCAGGTCTGCCGGTCGTTGCTTCTACCCTACTTTGTGCGCGGATTGCGGATCTCCCCGGCGACTACTCGTCGGCCCACACGTTGGCGATGATATCGTGCGTGTAGCCGTCCGGTCCGGTATTGACATATCTGGTGGCCAGCCAGATGTCGTCGCGAAGAAAGTGCGACTCACCGACGAGTTCACCGTCCTTCGTTGTCTCGATGACGCAACGCATTCCGCCGAGTTCCTCGTAACAGTTCATACCTGCGGCGGTCAGCCGGCTTTGAATCTGAGTCGACTGTTCCGGGGTCACCCACACCAGCTCCGTGGTCAGTCCCAGGCCGGACCCGCCGTTGGCGTTCGCCCACACGCAGGTGAGGCGCTCCCCGTCAGCGTCGATCAGGGCGATCAACTCCGGGTCCCCGGACCCCCGGTTGACGTCCGAGTTCTCCTCAGCGACCCAGGCCGGGTTGAGCACCAGGTCACCGAAAGCGGCCACGATCGCCGGGCTGTAGAGCTCATCACAGGTCGACGGATGCGGCCCATCCGTCGTGGCCGTCGGAGCAGGCACACTGGCGAGGGCCAGGGGTGCAGGGGACGAGTGCGGCTGCGGCCGCCCGACCGCCTCTCCCTCCGGCGCGCCCGCGCCGCCCCGCCAGACAATGAGCAGGACAATGAGGGCGATGACCAGCAGGGAGCCGACGGCGCCGAGGAGCACCCACATCCGTCGACGCGTCATTGCCGAAGCGGACACCGGACCTGCACCCATGCGATACCCCCAGAAAGATTCTGGGCCAGCCTATCGCGGGTCTCGGCAGGGTCGGGTCTCGACAGGCTCGGGCAGCGGGCGTAAAAGCGGAACGGCCCCCTGCCGAGGCAGGAGGCCGTCCGTGGAACCTATCGCTAGTGACTAGTTGTAGGTGCCGGGGGTGAAGTCATCCGACGAAAAGCTGTCGAAGTCGACGAAGCTCAGGTCACCCTCGTTGAACGCTGCATCATCGGTGAAGATGCGGTTCGGGTAACGCTCAGCCTTGGCTTCATCCGTTGCCTCGACGGTGACGTCGCGGTAGCGGGGAAGGCCGGTGCCGGCCGGGATCAACTTACCGATGATCACGTTCTCCTTGAGGCCCATCAGCGGGTCGCTCTTGCCTTCCATGGCCGCCTGGGTCAGAACCCGGGTGGTTTCCTGGAAGGAAGCGGCCGACAGCCAGGACTCGGTCGCCAACGAAGCCTTGGTGATACCCATGACTTCTTGACGAGCCGACGCCGTCTTCTTGCCCTCGGTGAGCGCGGTGCGGTTGAGATCGTTGTACTTCAACCGGTCAACGAGCTCGCCGGGGAGCAGGCCGGTGTCGCCGTGCTCGACGACGGTCACCTTGCGCAGCATCTGGCGAACGATGACCTCGATGTGCTTGTCGTGAATCGGCACACCCTGCGACCGGTAGACATCCTGCACGCCCCCGACGATGTGCTTCTGCACGGCGCGAACACCCTTGACGCGAAGAACTTCCTTCGGGTCGACGGCGCCGATGATGATCTGCGTGCCGAGCTCGACGTGCTGGCCATCCTCGACGAGGAGGGTGGAGCGCTTGAGCACCGGGTAGGCAATCGGCTCATCGCCGTTGTCGGGGGTCAGGATAACCTTCCGGCTGCGGTCGGTGTCCTCGATGGTGATGCGACCGGCGGTGTCGACGATCGGCGACGCACCCTTGGGGGTACGGGCCTCAAACAGTTCCTGCACACGAGGCAGACCCTGGGTGATGTCGTCGGCGGATGCCGATCCACCGGTGTGGAAGGTACGCATCGTGAGCTGGGTACCCGGTTCACCGATGGACTGTGCGGCGATGATACCGACGGCCTCACCGATGTCGACGAGCAGCCCGGTGGCGAGCGAGCGGCCGTAGCAGACCGCACACACCCCAACAGCCGACTCACAGGTCAGCACCGAGCGCACCTTGATGGTCTCGACACCGGCCTCGACCAGCTTGTCGATGAGCACGTCACCCACGTCGTCGCCGGCGTCAGCCACGATCTCACCCTTGGCGTTGACCGCCGGGGTGGCCAGGCTGCGAGCGTAGACCGCGTTTTCCACGTTGGGGTGGCGAACGAGCTCGCCCATCGGGTTGACCTCGGCGATCGGCAGTTCCAGACCCTTGGTCGTGCCACAGTCGTCTTCGCGGATGATGACATCCTGCGAGACGTCCACGAGACGACGCGTGAGGTACCCGGAGTCGGCGGTACGCAGAGCCGTGTCGGCCAGACCCTTACGAGCACCGTGAGTAGCAATGAAGTACTCGGCGACGGACAGGCCTTCGCGGTAGCTCGAGATGATCGGGCGAGGAATGATCTCACCCTTCGGGTTGTTGACCAGGCCTCGCATACCGGCGATGTTGCGCACCTGCAGCCAGTTACCACGGGCACCGGAGGTGACCATGCGGTTGATGGTGTTGTCGGCCGGGAAGTTCTCCTGCATGGCCGCGGCGACGTCTTCGGTTGCCTTGGTCCAGATCTGGATGAGCTCCTGGCGACGCTCGAGGTCGGTCGTGAGACCCTTCTCGAACTGCGACTGCACCTTGGCGGCCTGCTTCTCATAGCCGGCAACGATCTGCGGCTTGTTCGGCGGGGTCAGGATGTCGCTGAGCGCCACGGTCACACCGGACCGGGTGGCCCAGTAGAAACCGGCGTCCTTGACGCGGTCAAGCGTCGCGGCGACTTCCACCTTCGGGTACCGTTCGGCGAGGTCGTTGACGATCGCCGAGAGGCTGCCTTTGTCGGCGACCTTTTCGAAGTAGGGGTAGTCAACCGGCATGGCCTCGTTGAAGATCGCGCGGCCGAGCGTGGTGGTCACCAGCACGGTTCCGACGGCCTGGCCGTTGACGAGTTCGACGCCTTCGGGCTGCGTGCCCTCTTCGAAGTACTTGTCGGCCAGACGGATGCGCACCTTGGCGTTCAGGTCGAGGCCCTGGTTCGCGTCCTTCTTCTGGTCGAAAGCGAGAATCGCTTCCGCGATCGAGGAGAACGCCCGGCCCTCGCCGATGACGCCTTCCTTGAGCGTGGTCAGGTGGTGCAGACCGATGATCATGTCCTGGGTGGGCAGGGTCACCGGGCGACCGTCAGACGGCTTCAGGATGTTGTTCGAGGCGAGCATCAGGATGCGCGCTTCGGCCTGGGCTTCCATCGACAGCGGCAGGTGAACTGCCATCTGGTCACCGTCGAAGTCGGCGTTGAACGCGGCACAGACGAGAGGGTGCAGCTGGATCGCCTTACCTTCCACGAGCTGAGGCTCGAACGCCTGGATGCCGAGGCGGTGAAGCGTCGGTGCCCGGTTCAGCAGCACGGGGCGCTCGCGGATGATCTCCTCGAGCACGTCCCAGACCTGCGGGCGTGAACGCTCGACCATGCGCTTGGCTGCCTTGATATTCTGAGCGTGACTCAGGTCGATCAGGCGCTTGATCACGAACGGCTTGAACAGCTCGAGTGCCATCTGCTTGGGCAGACCACACTGGTGCAGCTTGAGCTGCGGGCCGACGACGATGACCGAACGGCCGGAGTAGTCGACGCGCTTGCCGAGCAGGTTCTGACGGAAACGACCCTGCTTGCCCTTGAGCATGTCGCTCAGCGACTTGAGAGCGCGGTTGCCGGTACCCGTGACGGGGCGGCCACGACGACCGTTGTCGAAGAGTGCGTCAACGGCCTCCTGCAGCATCCGCTTCTCGTTGTTCACAATGATCTCGGGGGCACCGAGGTCGAGCAGACGACGCAGGCGGTTGTTGCGGTTGATCACGCGACGGTAGAGGTCGTTGAGGTCGGAGGTCGCGAAGCGGCCACCGTCGAGCTGCACCATCGGGCGCAGTTCGGGCGGGATCACGGGGACGACGTCGAGCACCATCGCGGCCGGCGAGTTGCCGGTGATGATGAACGCGTTGACCACGCGGAGGCGCTTGATCGCACGGATCTTCTTCTGGCCCTTGCCCTCGGCGATCTGCAGGTGCAGGTTTTCGCTCTCGGTGACCAGGTCGAAGGCCAGCAGGCGCTTCTTGATGGCTTCGGCGCCCATGTAGGCCTCGAAGTACATGCCGAAACGGTCCTGCAGCTCGTGGAAGACGGAGTCTTCGGGCTTCAGGTCGCCGACCTTGAGGGTGCGGAAGTCTTCCCACACGCGCTCAAGGTGAGCGATCTGCTCGTCGAGAGACTTGCGGACCTGGCTCATCTCCTTTTCGGCGGCGTCCTTGGTGCGCTTCTTCTGGTCGCTCTTGGCGCCTTCGGCCTCCAGTGCTGCGAGGTCGGTTTCCAGGCGCTGCAGACGGTCGGCGATGCGGGAATCGCGCTGGCCCTCGATGGTCTTGATCTCGAGGCGGAGCTCGTTCTCAAGGCCGGGCATGTCCTGGTGGCGGCCGTCTTCGTCAACCGTGATGACCATGTACGCGGCGAAGTAGATGACCTTTTCGAGGTCCTTCGGAGCCATGTCCAGCAGGTAGCCGAGACGCGAGGGAACACCCTTGAAGTACCAGATGTGGGTGACCGGGGCGGCGAGCTCGATGTGGCCCATGCGCTCACGGCGCACCGACGACTTCGTGACCTCGACGCCACAGCGCTCACAGACGATGCCTTTGAAGCGCACTCGCTTGTACTTGCCGCATGAGCATTCCCAGTCCCTGGACGGGCCGAAGATCTGCTCGCCGAACAGGCCGTCTTTTTCCGGCTTGAGCGTGCGGTAGTTGATGGTTTCGGGCTTCTTGACCTCACCGTGAGACCAGCGACGGATGTCGTCGGCGGTCGCAAGGCCAATGCGAAGCTCGTCAAATGTGGTTACGTCGAGCAATTTCTCTCCTTGGAAAGTATTCGAAGTGTTCGTCATCGGCCGGGCCTAGATGTCGTCGATCGAAGACGACTCAAACCGGGTGGAAATGTTGATGCCGAGCTCTTCCGCAGCGCGGAACACCTCGTCATCCGTGTCGCGCAGGCTGACGGCGGTGCCGTCGCTCGACAGCACCTCGACGTTCAGGCACAGCGACTGCATTTCCTTGATCAGAACCTTGAAGCTCTCGGGGATACCCGGCTCCTGAATGTTCTCGCCCTTGACGATGGCCTCGTAGACCTTCACCCGGCCGAGGATGTCATCGCTCTTGATGGTCAGGAGTTCCTGCAGGGCATAAGCGGCTCCGTATGCTTCGAGCGCCCACACCTCCATCTCACCGAAACGCTGTCCGCCGAACTGCGCCTTACCACCCAGCGGCTGCTGCGTGATCATGGAGTAGGGGCCGGTGGAACGGGCGTGGATCTTGTCATCGACAAGGTGGTGGAGCTTCAGGATGTACATGTAGCCCACGGAAACCGGGTTGGGGAACGGCTCGCCGGAGCGGCCGTCGAACAACTGGGTCTTACCGGTGCGGTCGATCAGGCGGTCGCCGTCACGAGTCGGGGTCGTCGAGTCGAGGAGACCCTCGATCTCGACCTCGAGCGCGCCGTCGAATACCGGGGTCGCGACCTTGGTGTTCGGAGCTGCGCTGTGCGCGGCCTCGGGCAGACGGCCGGCCCACTTGGGCTTGCCTTCCACCTGCCAGCCCTGCTTGGCGATCCAGCCCAGGTGGGTTTCCAGGACCTGACCGAAGTTCATGCGGCCCGGGATGCCCAGCGGGTTGAGGATGATGTCGACCGGGGTTCCGTCGGCGAGGAACGGCATGTCCTCGATCGGCAGGATGCGGGAGATGACACCCTTGTTGCCGTGACGGCCGGCGAGCTTGTCACCCTCGGTGATCTTGCGCTTCTGCGCGATGAAGACCGCGACGCGCTGGTTGACGCCCGAGCCGAGCTCGTCGTCGCCGTCCTGCGAGTCGAAGACCTTGACACCGATGATGGTGCCGCGCTCACCGTGGGGAACCTTGAGGCTCGTGTCGCGAACTTCGCGGCTCTTCTCGTTGAAGATGGCGCGCAGCAGGCGTTCCTCGGCGGACAGCTCGGTCTCGCCCTTGGGCGTGACCTTGCCGACGAGGATGTCGCCGGGGCGAACCTCGGCGCCGATCCGGATGATGCCGCGTTCGTCCAGGTCTGCAAGCAGATCAGGCGACACGTTGGGCAGGTCGCGGGTGATCTCTTCCTTGCCCAGCTTGGTGTCGCGAGCGTCAACCTCGTATTCCTCGATGTGAATCGACGAGAGGGTGTCGTCTTTGACCAGGTTCTGGCTCAGGATGATCGCGTCCTCGAAGTTGTAGCCTTCCCACGGCATGAACGCGACGAGCAGGTTCTTGCCGAGAGCGAGCTCTCCGTTTTCGGTGGCGGGGCCGTCGGCGATGACTTCGCCGACTTCGATCCGCTCGCCGGCCTGCACGATGACGCGGTGGTTGTAGCTCGTGCCCTGGTTGGAGCGCGCGAACTTGCGTAGGTAGTACTCCTGCGTGCCCCCCTCGTCGAGCTGGATGGTGACGACGTCGGCCGAAACCTCCATCACCACGCCGGCCTTGTCGGCGGTGAGCACGTCACCGGCGTCGATGGCCGCGAAGACCTCCATGCCGGTACCGACGAGCGGGCTCTCACTCATCAGGAGCGGGACGGCCTGACGCTGCATGTTGGCACCCATGAGGGCGCGGTTCGCATCGTCGTGCTCGAGGAACGGGATGAGCGAGGTGGCGACAGACACCATCTGGCGAGGCGAAACATCCATGTAGCCGATGTCTTCCGCGGGGAAGAGGTCGACCTCTCCACCCTTCTTGCGGGCGAGAACACGGGCGTCGGCGAAGTGCCAGTCCTTGGTGAGGGGGGCGTTCGCCTGGGCGACGATGAACTCGTCTTCTTCGCTGGCGGTGAGGTAGTCGATCTGGTCGTTCATGACCTTGCCATCGACGACGCGACGGTACGGGGTCTCAATGAAACCGAAGGCGTTGATCCGCGCGAACGAGGCGAGCGAACCGATCAGGCCGATGTTCGGGCCTTCCGGGGTTTCGATGGGGCACATCCGGCCGTAGTGCGAGGGGTGAACGTCTCGCACCTCGACGCCGGCACGGTCACGGGACAGACCACCCGGGCCCAGCGCGGACAGGCGACGCTTGTGCGTCAGTCCGGCGAGCGGGTTGTTCTGGTCCATGAACTGCGACAGCTGGCTGGTACCGAAGAACTCCTTGATCGCGGCGACGACGGGGCGCACGTTGATCAGGGTCTGCGGGGTGATCGCTTCGATGTCCTGCGTGGTCATGCGCTCGCGAACGACGCGCTCCATGCGGGACAGGCCGGTGCGCACCTGGTTCTGGATGAGCTCGCCGACGGCACGGATGCGACGGTTGCCGAAGTGGTCGATGTCGTCGATGTCGATGCGGATGTCGGTCTGCTTGCCGTCGCGGACGCCGGCGATCGTGGTCTGGTTGTCGTGCAGCGCAACCAGGTACTTGATCGTGGCCAGGATGTCCTTGAGCGTCAGCACGGAGTCGCTGAGCGGCGCTTCGAGTCCGAGCTTGCGGTTGATCTTGTAACGACCGACCTTGGCCAGGTCGTAGCGCTTGGAGTTGAAGAAGAAGTTGTCCAGGAGCGCACGCGCGGCCTCGGCGGCAACCTGCTCGCCCGGGCGCAGCTTGCGGTAGATGTCCTTGAGGGCTTCTTCCTTGGTGAGGATGTTGTCCTTCTCCAGGGTGAGCTCGATCGACGCGAAGCCCTTGAACTCCTCGAGGATCTCTTCGCTCGTAAGGCCCAGGGCCTTGAGGAAGACGGTGACGGACTGCTTGCGCTTGCGGTCGATGCGTACGCCGACCTGGTCGCGCTTGTCGATCTCGAATTCGAGCCAGGCACCGCGGCTCGGGATGACGCGAGCGGAGTAGATGTCCTTGTCGGACGTCTTCTCCTGCTGGCGGTCGAAATAGACGCCCGGGGAGCGGACCAGCTGTGAGACGACGACACGCTCGGTGCCGTTGATCACGAAGGTGCCCTTGGGGGTCATCAGCGGGAAGTCACCCATGAACACGGTCTGGGTCTTGATCTCACCGGTGAGGTGGTTCATGAACTCAGCGTTCACATAGAGGGGTGCGGAGTAGGTCTTACCCTTTTCCTTGCACTCGTCAATGGTGTACTTCTCCGGCTCGAGCTCCGGGTTGGTGAACGACAGCTGCATCGTTTCGCCGAGGTCCTCGATGGGTGAGATCTCTTCGAAGATCTCGTCGAGCCCGGTGCGAGTCGGCAGGTCCTGTCGACCGGCCGCCTGGCCTTCTGCGACACGCTGTTTCCAGTTGTCGTTACCGACGAGCCAATCGAAGCTCTCGGTCTGCAAAGCAAGCAGATCCGGAACAGTCAGATTGTCGGTGATCTTCGCGAACGAAAGACGGCCAGCGGCACGTCCGTTCTTGGGTGAGTTGGTGGTTGCGTTGCGCGCAGCAGCCAAGGAAATAACCTCCGTGGACCCCGTCAGGTCTAGTCACTGTTAGTAAGGAATACCGAGTACGAACTCCTCAGACCCTCGCGTTCTGAAATTCCGGTGTTCTGAAATCCTGGAACGAGGTATGCGTCAAGGTGGCTTGAGCACGCAAAGCCGACCGCAATATGAAGGCAGAGTTTAGTCTGGGAGCGCAAAGAACAACTATATGCCGGATAGCTCACCATGTCCACTCAATTCTTGACGTGCCATAAATTCTCAGGTATAACCCGGTTTCGGGCCGCTCCGGTTCAGACTGCGGAGGGCGCAGACTTGAGGGATGAGCAGGCCTGTAGCGCAACATCCGTCGATCACCTTGAAACTGAGCGGCCACCATGCCGTCATCGAGCCCGACCGATTCACCCCGGGCAGCTTCAACCTGATCGTGGACGGCACGCCGCAGTCGCACGTGAACCTGGACGACCCGGGCGAGCTGTTCTTTGAATACGTGCAGCGGATCGGCCACGTGATCGACCTGATCGGCGAGGTGGGCGAGCCGATCACCGCCGTGCACCTCGGCGCCGGCGCGCTGACTCTCCCCCGGTACGTGGAGGCGACCCGGCCGGGCTCCCGTCAGCAGGTCGTGGAGCTGGAGAGCGACCTTGTCGATTTCGTTCGCGGTGAGCTGCCCTGGGACAAGCGGGCGCAGCTGCGCGTGCGGCACGGTGATGCCCGCGAGGTGCTGGCCAAGTTGCCGGCCGGGCTGCACGGCGCGGTGGACCTCGTCGTCGTCGACATCTTCTCCGGGGCCCGCACCCCGGCCCACGTGACCAGCCGCGAGTTCTACGAGTTGGCCGCTCCCCTTCTGTCGCCGCGCGGGGTGCTCGTCGTGAACGTCGCCGACGGGCCCGGTCTGCCGTTCGCCCGTTCACAGGCCGCGACGCTGTCCGCCGTCTTCGGACACGTGCTCGCCCTCGCGGAGACCCAGGTGCTCAAGGGGCGCCGGTTCGGCAATATCGTCTTCGTTGCCGCGCACACCCCCATCGACACGAGCTGGGTGTCGCGGCTGCTGGCGGGCGGGCCGCATCCGTCGAAAGTGGTCGAGGGTGCTGAGCTCACGCACTTCATGGCGACCGCGATGGTGACGACGGATGTGACGGCCACCCCGTCCCCGCTGCCCGGCCGCACGGTGTTCCAACTCGGCAGCTGAGCCGCGGTTACGCCGGGGGTCACGCGCCGGGCGTCGCGCGCCGGGCGCCGCGCGCCGGGTGTCGCGCGCCGGGTGATGTGTGGCCAACTCAGGAGATCCGGGGTCCAAGTGTTGCGGGCGTCCGTGTTCACGCGGCTTTATGTGCTCACGCGCTGGGATCTCCTGAGTTGGCCACGTGTGCTGCTCGCGGCGGGGCGACGGATGCCGGTAGGGCGGGCCGGATCGGGGCAGATGGCGGTGGATCGCGGCGGATCGGGGACCGGCCCGGCCCGGCCCGGCTACGCTGAACGGGACCACGTTTACTCCGCGGCATGTGCCGCCTTCGCCTCAGGACCACACCCTGCCCATCATCATTGGCTACGACGCCGTCACCCTGCGTGAGAAAGTCGACCTCTCTGCTGCAGAGTTGCGCCTCGAAGAACTCGGCGAGCTTCGCAGCCTGTCCGCCCTCAACGAGAAGGTCGTGCTGTTGCGGCTGACCGGACGCCTGGACGAGGCCTGGGACATGGCGAACACTGCGCTGCGCCAGTCCCGGTTCACCGGGTCGCGGGAAGAACTCGCGTTCAGTCGCATCCGTCGCGCCCAGGTGCAGCAGTACCGAGGCAAGCTCGACGAGGCGGTGACCGAGTTGACCCATTGTGTGCTCGAGTCCGAGACGCACGAGTGGGGTGCCGTCGCGGCGTTCGCCCGGGAAAGCCGCGGCAAGGTGCACTTCGAACAGGGCGACCTCGACGCCGCCCTGGCAGACTTCACGGCCTCGGTGACGCTGCGGGAGCAGGCCGGCGCCACGCCCGCCCTCCTTGAGAGCGCGCTCGTCGCCGTTGCGGTGGTCGAGTCCTTCATCGCCGAGCGGCGACAGTCCCGCCTGCAGCAGTAGCACTTCGGCGCCGCGGGGTGCCGGCCGGCAATTGACCGGCCCGCGCTTGACCGGCCCGCTGCCTCCGGACATCGATTTGCAGGAGTTATGCACGGAAGGGGCCACTCACCCCGAAGCAGGAATTCGGGGCATGCTGGACACAGCGCCGGCGAGCGTGCCGGTGCGAAGGAGGTGGAAGATGAGCGGGCGGATGCCACCACGCAGCGGCGCGACCGGGGTGCTGGCCCTGGGCGCGCTCCTGCTGCTCAGCGCGTGCACGGCGACCGCGCCCGGGCCCGCGGCAGAAACCTCGACCCCCGCCCGGCCGGTTCCGTCCGACACCGTTGCACCCGGGCCGACCGGCACCGCCGGGCCATCGGTGCGGCCGGTCGACGCCCCGGTCGTGATCGCCTCCGGGCTGGATGCTCCCTGGTCGATCCTGCGCCTGCCGAACGATGGCACCCTGATCAGCGAACGCGACACGACCCTCGTGCGCGAACTTCTGCCCGACGGCAGCCTGCGCGACGCCGGCCGGGTCGCCGAGGCGAGCCCGGGCGGTGAAGGCGGGCTGCTCGGCCTCGCCGCACTGGCCGACCCGGCCGCACCGGGCGGAACCGGGTGGGTCTACGCCTACTTCACGTCCGCCGACGACAACAAGATCGTACGGATGCCGCTGCTCGGCACGGTCGGAAGCCACACCCTCGGCGCATCCGAACCGGTGCAGGGCGGCATCCCGAAGGCCGGTAACCACAACGGCGGTCGGCTCGGTTTCGGCCCGGACGGCCTGCTCTACGCCACGGTCGGCGACGCCGGGAACCCCGAGAACGCTCAGGACCTGGGTTCCCTCGGCGGCAAGATCCTGCGGATGACGCCGACCGGCGCCGTGCCGGACGACAACCCGTTCGGCACGCTCGTCTACTCCTACGGCCACCGCAACCCGCAGGGGATCGCCTGGGACTCCAACGGCCGGCTCTGGGCGAGCGAGTTCGGACAAAACACCTGGGACGAGCTCAACCTCATCACCCCGGGCGGCAACTACGGCTGGCCGATCGTCGAGGGCCGGGGACAGAGCGCGGACTCCGGCTACCTCAAACCGGAGCAGCAGTGGCCCACCAGTGAGGCCAGCCCGAGCGGTCTCGCCATCGTGAACGACACCATCTTCATGGCGGCCCTGCGCGGCGAGCGGCTCTGGCGCATCGATCCCTCCACAGGCGAGGTCGATGACTGGTTCGGGAACAGCTTCGGGCGGCTGCGCGATGTGGTGCCGGGGCCCGATGGCACACTGTGGTTCGTGAGCAATAATACGGATGGCCGCGGCACCCCTTCCGCCGGCGACGACCGGCTTTACCAGGTGGCGGTGGCACCCTGATGGCCGACCTCGACCGGGTGCGGCACTGGGCGGACTCGTTGATCACGCTGCACCTCGACCCCAGCTGGACCTTCGCCTTCGACAACGCGAAGAAGCGAGCGGGGCTCTGCAACTTCTCCGTGCGGCGCATCACCGTGTCCCGCTACCTGGCGGCGCGCTACGAAGACGATGACGTGCACCAGATCCTGCTGCACGAGGTCGCGCACGCCCTGGCCGGACCGCGCGCCGGCCACGGGCCGAAGTGGAAGGTGATCGCGCGGAACCTCGGCTATGACGGGAAGAGCACGCACGACGGCGAGATCGCCGACGAGCTCGCGCCGTGGGTCGGCACCTGCCCGGCCGGCCACGTGCACTACCGTTACCGACAACCCACCCGGGCGTTCGCGTGCGGGCTGTGCGTGCGTGGATTCGACAAGCGGTTCCTGATCCGGTGGACACGGCGCGAGATCACGGCCGCCGCCCGGCGACAGGCTGCGGCGGCGGCCAAGCCCTAGGTGTGCCCTGTGGTCTTGACAGGCTCGACCACCGATTACTCGGGCCGGCCGTGCGGCCCGGAGCGGGCTACTCGGAGACCTGGACCTCTTTCCAGAAGGCGACGTAGTTGCTGTAGTCCTGGCCGACCCGGTCGAAGGAGGCCGAGGGCGGAGTCGGGTAACTGAAGGCGCGATCCTGCAGCAGAGTCTCGCCGTCCTTGACGCTGAAGTACTGGCACGCGCCCTTCCAGGAGCAGGTGTACTGCGTGGGGCTCTCGACGAGGAACTCGGAGTTCACGCTCGCCGGTGGGAAGTACCAGTTGCCCTCGATCTTGAGGAGATCTGCCTGCGGTGCTTCGGCGATGACGGTGCCGTTGAGTACTGCCTTCATGGGAGTTGCTCCTTCAGTGAGATTCAAACAGTGAAATTCGAACAGTGAGGGTCAAACGAGGGGTTCGGCCTCAGCGGCCGTGCCAGGTTCAACCTCAGCCCGGAAAGGCGAATTCCCGCAGTCGGGAGATTCCCGGGGAGCGCGCCGGGGCATCCGTCGCCGGGGCCTCGAGACGTACCGCAGCCTGAACCTCGGCCGACCGCCCCTCGGCGACGAGAGCCTGGGCGGTTTCGGACGCGGTGACCAGATGCCGCACGGCCCGGGTGAGACCCGCGAATCCCGCGGCGGCCGCGGCCGCCTCCGGCGAGCAGTGGTCGATGCCGCGGGCGGCGAGGGCGTCGATCACGGCGCCGGCGGCGAGGAAGTCCTCCACCGCGAACCGGGGGGCGCCGCCCTGGCGTCGCTCGCCCACGGCGATCACGGCCACGGAGAACCGGTCTCCCTTCTCCGCCTGGCGGGCGAGCACCCAGTCGGCCACGCTCTCACGGTTGGCGAGGCTCGCGGCGATGACCTGGTGCTCGTGCAGGGCAGTCGGGAGAACGACCTCGGAGCCGGGCGACGGCAAAGCGTCGGCCAGGATGACCACGTCGGCCTCGGCGGCCAGAGCCTGGAACCCGGCCAGGCCGACATCGAAACGGACCTGGTACTTCTGTTGGGGCGCGTCTTTGTTCACGCCCCAAGGGTAGCGGCGGCGCTACCGGACGTCGAAGCGGGCGAGCGCGTCGGCATCCGTGGCATGGGCCATCGCGCTGCGCGCGGTGTCCAGTGCGGACACCGGGTCGGCCTCCGAAGCCGCCAGGCTCAGCTTGCGTTCGGCCTCCGCGAGGCGGGTGCGCGCCACAGCGCCCACGCGGCCGGGATGCGCGGTGATGAAGTCGCGGGTCACGGTGATCTGGCTCCGCGCGGCCAACAGAGCGCCGGTCAGCGCGCCGCGGGCGTTGTCGAGCCGCAACTGGCGGTTGCGGGCCTCGGAACGGATCAGGTCGAGACCGTCCATCGCCGTGCGCAGTCGGGCCTGGTCAGCGGCAGGGTCGCTCAAGCGCGACGGCTGCCGCAGCTCGCCGACCACCCGGTCGGCCTCCGCAATAACGCGGTTCAGTTCGCCGCGGGCCGTGGTCTCCTCGTGGGTGTCACGCAGCGCGCGCACCTCGGACAGCTCGGCGTCCGCCGCGTCAAGCGCTCGGGCCAGGGATGCGAATCCGACGTGCAACTGGTCTTCGCCCTGTTCGATCGCGTCGAGCAGGGTGCCGGCGCGGTGCAGGGCCTGCTCGGCCGCGAGCAACTGGTCACCCACGGGGTCGGTGGCTTCGCGGGCGAGACGGGTGGCCGCGGCATCCGCTGCCCGGCGGGCGTCATCGACGGCCTCTTCGGCGCGGGAGACGTTGCCGCTGATCGGGGCCAGGGCGTGCGCGGCATACGTGCGGCTGAGCCGGGAGAGGCTGGCGGTGCCGGCCGCGACGCGGTCGGCGACCCGGTCGAGGCGGCGACGCAACTTGTCAAGTAGCAGCGGGGCATCCCGTTCGACGCCGCGCCGGGAGTCGAAAGTGCGGGTCTGCGCGCCGAGGCGCTTGACGGCCTCGTCGGCGAGCACGATGATCTCCTCGGTCCAGCGGCGACGCTCACCCTCGGAGTCGGGCACGCTGTCGTCGAGCCTCTGCTGCAGCAGGAACGCGTCACGTACCTGCCGCCGGGAGGCGTCGAGCGCGGCGGCGAAGTCGCTGGTGGCGTTCTCCCCGAACTGGGCGACCGCGAAACCGAGCTCGTCGGTGGCGACCTCGATCAGGTCATCCGCACGCACGAGGGCGATTGCGGCGGCTCGGGTGCGATCCGCGGCCAAAGTGCGGTCGACGCGCGCGCGCGCCCGGACCCGGCGCCGCATGATCATCACGATCACCACGACGACCGCTGCCGCCCCACCGAAAACGACGACCGAGGGCACCCACCAGAACTCGCCAGTCATGCGTTCAGTGTACCGAACGGATGCGCCTCACCCCGGCGCCGCACCCGGCGGCACGTCCTCGAAAATCGCCGGTCCCACCCACAATCGCCGCGGGGACGGGTCGCCTCGGCATCATCGGCGAAGAACGGCTGGTTCCAGCGCTACTCCCGGCGCATCTGCCGCCGGATCACCTCGAAGTCGTGCCGGGAGATCTCGAGCAGCCCCCGGCGCAGCTGGTAGCCCCAGTCGGGGTTGCTGCGCGTGAACTCGAGCACCGACAGGAGCGGGCGGATGGAGGCGGCAACGACATCCGTTTCGTAATCGATGTGACGTCGCCACGGGCGGTACGAGCTCGGGGCGTCGGACTCGCCCTGATGCACGATTCCAGGGGCGATGCGACCGATCGCGGTGAACTCGCGCAGCGCGAGCCCGTCGATGTGCGTCTTCGGGGAATAGTAGACCACCCCGTCGGACTCGCCCATCTGCTCGAGCGCCACCCGGGCCCCGTGGCTGGCCTGCACGAGCCCCACAGCGACGGCGCGCAGCACGTGTTCGCGCGAGGCAACGCCCAGCCAGTATCGAATTGCCACCCTCTTAGTTGTACTGCATGCCCCAGCACCACAGACTGGGGTCATGCGTGTTCTTCTAAAAGAGATCCTCGACTGCTCCCCCGATGCCGCCTGGCGCGCCCTGCGGAGTCCGGCCGTGTTCCGCGAGGTGAGTTCGCCCGTGGTGAGCGTCGAATCGCTCGAGATGGATGGCTTCCCCACCATCTGGGAGCCGGGTGAGCATCCGGTCAGCCTGACCGCGCTCGGCCTGGTGCCGATGGGCGACCAGGTGATCCGCCTGACCATGGCGACCACCCGGAAGGATGGCGTGCGCATCCTGCGTGACACCGGCCGCGGGGTATCGGGGCCGCTCGCCTCGGTCACCCTCTGGGACCACCGGATGGCCGTGTCTCCCGACCCGGCCGGCACCGGCAAGACGCTTTTTCGAGATCAGCTGATCTTCCGCACCGGCGCGCTCACCCTGGCCAGCTGGCCCGTTTTCTGGGCGCTCTGGCAGTGGCGGCTGCACCAGCTCAAGCGCCTCGCGCCGAACTGGAGCCTCGACCTCGGCGTCGATGAGTCCGGCGCGACCTCGTGAGCACCACCCTCGGCGCCCTGCAGGTGGCCGACTGGCGTCGGCGCGTGTTCGGGCTGTACGGCGGCGTACGCCAGCTCAGCGCGCACGACCCGGCCGCCGGCCACGAACTGTGGCGGAGCGGCAGGGACGACCTGTTCGGCGGGCATTCGGCGTCGCCGTTGATGCCCGACGACCGGGCCGGCTTCACCGGGCTGCCGGTCGCCGCCTACGACCCCGACTGGCGGTTCGAGGCCGAGGTGCACCGCGCGGAACATCCGGTGCGCATCTCGGTTGACACCGGCACCGACGGGAAGGTGCAGTTCGACCTCGTCGGAACCGTGCGGTTGCCCTACCTCGGACCGATCGACCTGTGGCGGCTCTCCAGCTACGGCGGCGGGCTCTTTCTGCCTGTGCGCGACGGCCTGGCCGGCAAGCCCGGCGGAACCTACGGTGGCGGTCGCTACCTGCTCGACACGGTCAAGGGCGCCGACCTGGGCGCCGGGGCCGACGACGACAGCATCATCCTCGACTTCAACTTCGCCTACAACCCGTCCTGCGCGTACGACCCGATGTGGGCCTGTCCGCTGCCCCAGGCCGGCAATACCGTGGCCGCGGAGGTGCCCGTCGGCGAGCTGACCCCCGGTGCGGAGCGCCACCCCACGGCTTCCGTCGGGCGGGCGTTCGACCCGAAGGCTTGACAGCATCCGCTAAGATGGAAGCTTGCGAGTGCGTAGTTGTGCTCGCTGCGTCGTAGAACGCCCTCTTCTTATTGCGGCAGCCCACCCGGGCCGGCCCGATTTTTCGAATCAAACCTTCTTACGGCGAACGGATGTGCCCATCGGCACCTTCGCCATGTGAAACCTCTGAGGCTCCGAGTTGCCGCCCGTGCGGAACGGATGCCTGGGGAATCTGATGCCCGAAAGGCACCACTTTGTCTGAAACTTCCTTTAGCGCGCTTGGCGTGCCAGCCCCTCTCGTTGCCATCCTGACCGAGCAGGGCATCGACAGCCCGTTCCCGATCCAGGTGGACACGCTGCCCGACACCCTCAACGGCCGCGACGTGCTCGGCCGCGGCAAAACCGGCTCCGGCAAGACCCTCGCGTTCGCACTGCCCATGGTGTCGCGCCTCGGCGGCAAGCTCGCCGGCGGCCGACGTCGTCCGGGCCGCCCGCTCGGCCTCATTCTCGCCCCGACCCGCGAACTGGCCACGCAGATCACCAACGCGCTCACGCCGCTGGCCGAGGCGTACGGTCTCAACACCACCACAATCTTCGGTGGCGTCTCGCAGGGCCGTCAGGTCTCCGCACTCAAGGCCGGCGTCGACATCGTCGTGGCCTGCCCGGGTCGCCTCGAGGACCTCATGAAGCAGGGCTTCATCAGCCTGGACGCCGTTGAGATCACCGTGCTCGACGAGGCAGACCACATGGCGGACCTGGGCTTCCTGCCCGTCGTCACGCGCATCATGGACAAGACGCCCAGCAGCGGCCAGCGCCTGCTGTTCTCGGCCACGCTCGACAACGGGGTGGACAAGATCGTGCGCCGTTTCCTGCACAACGAGGTCATGCACTCGGTCGACGAGGCCAACAGCCACGTCTCCGCGATGACGCACCACGTCTTCGAGATCGACGGCGTCGAATCGAAGAAGGCGCTTGTCGAGAAGCTCGCGAGCGGTTCCGGCCGGCGCATCCTCTTCATGCGCACCAAGCACCAGGCCAAGAAGCTCGCCAAATCGCTCACCGACGCCGGGATCCCTTCCGTCGATCTGCACGGCAACCTCTCACAGGTGGCCCGTGACCGTAACCTCGCCGCGTTCAGCGCCGGCGACGTGAAGGTTCTCGTCGCCACGGATGTCGCGGCCCGCGGCGTGCACGTCGACGACATCGAACTCGTCATCCACGTCGACCCGCCGGCCGAGCACAAGGCGTACCTGCACCGCTCGGGCCGGACGGCCCGCGCCGGCAGCGCCGGTGACGTCGTGACTCTGGTTCTCCCCGAACAGCGCCGCGACACCGACGCGCTGCTGCGCAAGGCCGCCATCAAGGTGACCCCGCAGCGCGTGACCGCGTCCTCCCCCGCCGTGGACGCCCTCGTCGGCGACGTCGCAGCGTACGTCAAGCCGCTCCCCCGCGTGGAGCAGCCGCACGGCCAGTCCCAGGGCGGTCGCTCACAGGGCTCCAACGCCCAGCGCAAGCGCGTCAACCGCGATGAGCGCGACTCCGGCGCCCGTGACTCCGGCGCCCGCGCCAGTGGAGCACGCGGCAACCGCGGACACCGCGGCAGCGACGCAGTGGCACCCGCCGGCGGAGCGCGCCAGGAGCGTTCGGGCCGCCCCGCGGCATCCGGTCGCGGCCAGGGATCGGGCAACGCCCAGAGCCGCCCGGCCCAGGGTGGTCGCTCCGGCGGCCTCCAGGTCGGGGGCCTCGTGCGCGGCGCCGGTGCCACCGGCGGCGCTCGTCGCTCGGCCCCGCGCCGCGCGCAGGGCTAGTCGCTCGGCAGCATCTGCACGTTAGTTCCCCGGTGAACGGGCCGGCCTCTCCCGAGGCCGGCCCGTTCTGCGTTGTGGCCAACTCAGGAGAAACATGTCCGTGACGGATGCTCGGCCCCGGAATCACGTGGCGCCGTACCATGGCGCCACCAGATCTCAGGAGTTAACCACTTGTTATCCGACTCATCGGCAGGGTCTGGAGCAGCCATAGACCGGGAAGTCGCGGGTCGGACGGGAGCCGTCGGTGCAGCGACCACGGGTAGAACCCGGCAGCGTCAACCGGGTGCCTGCGGCTGAGCTAGTCTCGGGTCATGGCCACCACAGCAGTACTTCGTCCCGTCGCAGAAGCGGATGCCGACAGCCTCGGCCGCGTGCATGCCACCTGCTGGCACGAAACCTACGACCAGTTGCTCAGCGAGGCCGCCCTCGAGCAGCTGCAGCCCGCACGACTGGCCGCCATGTGGCGCCGGTTCAGCGCCCAGGGACCGAACCACCGCCAGGTTGCGGCCCTCGTCGACGGCGAGATCGTCGGATTCGCCGGCAGCGGGCCGTCCCGCGACGCCGACAAGCCGGCCCCGATGGAGCTCTACTTCATCTACCTGCTCGACGCCTACCACGGCACCGGCATCGGCCAGCAGCTCTTCGACGCGGTCGTCGACGAGGGCCCGTCCTACCTGTGGGTCGCCGAAAACAACCCCCGGGCGCACTCGTTCTACAAGCGCAACGGCTACGCCCCCGACGGCCACGAGCAGGATCAGGAAGTGCTCGGCGAACAGCTCCACGAAGTGCGCCTGGTGCGACCGCGCTCGCTCGCACGTCGGCTGTCACTCGTCACGACCGAGTAGCTCGCAGCGGCGGCCCGCAGGATCGGGCCGCCATCAGGCGGCTTAGCGCAGCTGGCCGACCGAGGCGAGCGCCATGCGCAGCAGCGCCCCGCGCCCACCCTCCATCTCGGCTGCCACCGCGTCGGAGGCAGCCTCCTTGGGGGTCATCCAGGTCAGTTCGAGGGCGTCCTGGCGCGGGTCGCAGGTGCCGGTGACGGGAACGACGTAGGCCATCGAGACGGCGTGCTGGCGGTCATCCGTGAACGCGGTGATGCCCGGCATCGGGAAGTATTCGGCCACCGTGAACGGCACCGGGCTCATCGGCAGCTGTGGGAAGGCCATCGGGCCGAGATCCTTCTCGAGATGCCGGAAGAGGGCGTCGCGCAGGGTCTCGCCGTAGAGAACGCGACCGGACACGAGCATCCGGGTCATCTCGCCGGTCGACCGGGCGCGCAGGAGCACGCCGACCTCCACGACCTGACCGAGGCCGTCGACGCGCACGGGCACCGCCTCGATGTAAAGGATCGGAAGTCGGCGCCGGACTTCGGCCAGCTCGACGTCGCTCAGCCAGCCCGGGTTGGTGTGGGGTGGCCCCGCGCCCTCGGGGCCAGGCGTCCAGTCCGGATCGGGGTCAGGGGTGCGCACGCTCATGAGGCTATTCTGTCGTACCCTGCGCCCGGATACGCCATGGGCGCCCCGCTGCGGATCGGACGGAACGGGCGTGGCCCGGCGCGCGTGCGGCTACGGCCTGCGCGTGGTGGGGCAGAGAACTGCGGCGGCGGGCCACGTCCGCGCACTGGGCGCCGTCACCGGCTAGACCTCGGCGATGCACTCGGGATGCCGACGCAGGACCTGTCCCGGACCCAGATCGAGGCCGACTACGGTGCCACTGAGAGGTTTTCGGGACCCCGGACCGCACCCGCCGATCGCCGTCGGGTGGCCCGCCGGGTCGATCACGGATGACACGGAGCGGGCCAGTCTGCTGGCCCGCTCCTGATCGATTGTCACGGCCAAAGCGACCCCGGCGTCTTCGCGAAGCGGCTTCTCGACTAAGTGGTGCGGGTGCGGGCGCGCGGCTCACTCGATCTGCTCGGACCCTCGACGACGCTCGAGCGCCTGCGATCCGGTGAGTCATCCTTCGAGGCCGGGTGCTTCGGCACGACCGACGGCACGACCAACGGCGCGGCCATGCGCCTCACCCCCGCGGGGATCTCCTTCGGCCTCGCTCTCTTCGCCGGATTCATCGACCGGGTGGCCCGGGCCGGCGCAGTCCCCCACAACATCGGACTGGGGTTCGCCGGCCGTCTCTGTCGGGCGACCAGCCACCTCGCGGGGCTCACTCCGGCGGCGCGGGGCGAGACGGCGGACCAGCCGACCGGGACATCCGCCGCCGGTCGAGCAGGGTGATGGATGCCCGGGCCGGCCGGGGCAGGCCAGGCGGTGCGAGTGCGGTGAGGCTAACTCAGGAGAAACGGGTGACTGGCGCGGCCGCCTCGCGGAACTACGCGGCACCACGCGGAAGTCTGCGGGGGGTGCGCCCGCCGCTCCCGGAATCTTCTGAGTTGGCCACGGGGGGGGCCGCGGATGCCGCCGCCACGGGGGAAGTACCAGCCGGTGGTGTGCATGACTCCTGCAACTCGGCGGAGCGGTGGCACGGTTCCCGGAAGTACGGGCATCCTTCCGGCTTCTCGCAGCGGATCGCCGGAGTTGTGCACGGGGTACGACGGATGCCGACCGATTTTGCCGCGTCCCCGGAAGTGGAAAGATTGACCCGTCGGCGTTTCCCGGTGTCGACCTCGAACAGGAGGACCACCATGGGCCCGAACGAAACCAATCCCGGCGGCGACGCCTCCACCGAGAGCAGCATCGTCGGCGCCGCCGCGTGCGCCGAGCCCATCGACCCGGATGCCGTGCTGTGGAGCGCGTCTGGCGCTGACCGCGCCGGGCGACCGCTTCTGCTGATTCTGCACGGCTACGGTTCGCACGAGGGGGATCTCTTCTCGCTGGCGCCACACCTGCCGCTGCATCCGGTGATCGCCGCGCTGCGGGCCCCGCTCCCGGCCGGTCCGGGCTGGGCCTGGTTCCCGATCGGGGCCGCCGGCGCCAAGGTCAACCCGGGCTCGCCGAGCGCCGACGCTCTGGATGCCGCCGCCGCCGGGGTGCTCGAATGGCTGGACGGCCTTCCCGAGCAGCCCGGGTCCGTCGGACTACTCGGCTTTTCGCAGGGTGGGGCGATGGCGCTGCAGCTGCTGCGGCAGGCACCCGACCGGTTCGCGTTCGCGGTGCAACTGTCCGGTTTTGTGGGGCGCAGCGAGCACACTGGTGACGAGCGCCTGCGGGAGCGGCGCCTGCCGGTCTTCTGGGGTCGCGGCACGGCCGACCCGGTCATCCCGCAGGATGCCGTCGACCGCACCCGGGCCTGGCTTCCCGAACACTCCACACTCACCGAGCGCATCTACGAAGGCATGGGCCATTCCATTTCGCAGGCCGAACTGGGCGAGATCGTCACGTTCCTGCGCGCGCAGTACGACGCCTAGGTACCCCGCACCCGACACCCGACACAGCAGCGTCTCCCGCAGCCGGAATCGACGTCCTACGAGCAAAACCTCCGTCGAATTGGTGAGACGACGGGGAGGGAGCGACGTGCTTGCGGGCCGGCGGCGCTAGCGGCCGCGACCGGCCTTCTCGTTCTGGGCTGCCTGGCGGGCGACGTGAGCGATCTTGCGGGCGCGCTCGGCGTCGCGGTCTTTGACCCGGATCTGCTCCTCGCGCACCTCATACTGGGTGGCGCGCTCGGTCACGAGCCAGGCTGGCGGCTGCTGCAGCAGAGCCTGAATCTCGGCGGAGGTGAGCGGCTCCGTCACGGCGCCGCGCACGAGGCCGGAGATCGAGACGCCGAGCTTGGCGGCGACGACCTGCTTGGGATGCGGGCCGTTCGCCCGCAGTTCGACCAGCCAGGCCGGCGGTTTCGCTTCGAGCGCGGCCAGTTCGGTACGCGACACGGGCGCGCTCTGGAATTCTTCCGGGGCTGCTTCGAGCAGAATCCCGAGCTTCTGGGCCGCCGTGGCGGGCTTCATGGTCTGGGTCTTCTTCTCGCTCATCAGTCAAGCGTATAGCCTGAGAGCACCCGCATAGCCTGAGAGACAGCCGCTCCCCACGGATCTCCGTTCGCAGTGCCATCACGAGAAAGGATGCCGGTGACCTTTTCCCTTGCCTTCGTCGCCGGTGTGACCCCCACCAAGTGGACCCGCACCTGGGCCGATCGACGCCCCGACCAGCCACTCGAGGTCTTCCGCACCGACCCGTCCGAACAGGACGAGGTGCTGCGCGACGGCCGCGCCCAGGTCAGCCTGGTCCGCCTACCCGTCGATGAGACCGATCTCAGCCTGATCGCCCTCTACCGGGAGATCCCGGTGGTCGTCGCGGCCAAAGACCACTTCATCGCCGACGCCGACAGCGTGCTGGTCGCCGACCTGGCCGAAGAACACCTGCTGCAGGACCCCGACGATGTGCCCGAGTGGCGCCTCGTGGCCACCGAGATCAAGAACGGCACCCGCCGCCCGCTCCCGGCCATGCGCGACCTCGACGACGCGATGGCGCAGGTCGCGGCCGGGGTCGGCATCCTGATCGTCCCCCATTCGATCGCCCGACTATACGGCCGGAAGGATGTCGTCTCGCGCCCGGTCGAGGATGTCGCCGAAAGCCAGGTGTCCCTGGCCTGGCTCTCCCGTGAGACCACGGAAGACGTCGAGGAGTTCATCGGCATCGTGCGCGGCCGCACGAAGGACAGTTCGCGGGTCGACTCGCTGCCCGCCGGCACCGAAAAGGTCAAAAAGGAGAAGAAGACCGACAAGGCCAAAGCAGCGGCGAAGGCCGTGCGGGTCGCGGCGGCGAAATCCAAGCCGGCCGTGGCGAAGAAGGCGACGAGCGCCCCGGGCCGCACCCGCAACACCCCCAGCCCCCGGGCGGGCAAGCGCCGCGGCGGCCGGTAGCCCTCCGTGCCGCAACTCCTGCGGTGGGTGCTGGTACCCCTGATGCGAGCCTGGTCGGCCGCCGTGACGCGCGACTACGACGACATCCCGCGGCCCCGGGACACTCCTCAGTCGCATTCCCCGGGAACCGACAGCGACCGCGTGCTCCTCTTCGGCAGCGGACCGGCCGTCGGCTGGGGTGTGCTCAGCCACAACGTGGCCCTGCCCGGATCTCTGGCGCGGGCGTTGTCGTCTCGCACCGGGCGGGGCACGGATGTCGACGTCATCCCGAACCCGTTGGTCACCATCCGCACATCGCAGGCCGAACTCGACGGGCTGGGACTCTGGCGCTATGACGCGGTCGTCGTGAGTCTCGGTACGACCGACGCCGTCACCCTCCTGTCAGCCCTGGTCTGGCAGCGCGAGCTGTCCGCCCTGCTCGACCGGATCCGGCACGAGTCCTCGCTCAGCACCAGGATCTTCGTGCTCGGCATGCAGCCGATCCGGTCCATCGCAGCCTTCGACTCCGGGCTGGGCTCCGTGGCCGAGAAGCACGCCCGCAGCCTGAACGAGGCCAGCGCGGCGATCTGCGCGGGGCAGGAGCGGAGCTGCTTTGTGCCCATGGCCGCAACCCTCGCCTCAACGCCGGGGCGGGTGCGCACGGCCGCGCAGTACGTGCAGTGGGCCAATCTCCTCGCCGACAAGATGGCGCCACCGCTCGATGCCGAGTACCTGGCTGCTGCCCGAGGAACTTCCCGAGGAACGGCCGAGGGCCCCGCGGAAGCGTGGGGTGCCGAGCCGCTCTCGCCTGCCCCCCGCCGGGCGGTCGCCAGGCTGGGCATCCTCACCGCCGACACCGAGATGCGCTGCGACCACATCGTCGCCCTGGCCAGAAGCGCCTACGGCACCCGGTCGGCCGCCCTGACGCTCATCGACGGCGACCGGCTCTGGGACCTGGTGAGCGTGGGCTTCACTCCACGCATCTACTCGTTGGCCGGGTCGATCACGGCCCTCGCCGTGAGCGGGGCCGGAGCGTTCGTGGTTTCCGACGTGCTCCTGGACGACCGGCTCACCGCGCGTCCGCCCCGTCTGGGCCAGGAGCAGACCCGCTTCTACGCGGGTTTCCCGATCGAGGCCGACTCCGGCGAGCGGATCGGCGTCCTGTGCGTGTTCGACTCGGAACCCCGGCGCGCCGCCGAGGTCGACCCCGTGCTGTTGCGGGAGTTCGCCCTCCTGATCCAGGCCGACCTCGGCCAGCGTCAGGAGTAGGCGGCGCCGCCCGGCCGGCGCGGGTCAGACCGGCGCGACCGGCTGTCTCAACACCGTCTTCAGCTTCGCGGGCGCGGCGCGGCGCGGGTCGCCGAGATAGATCTCGTGGTGCCGGCCATTCACCCGCAGCCCGTTGCCTGCCAGGAACTCCCCGTGCAGGCGGGCGAGCGCGGGTGCCTCGGCGGCGTAGGGCCCGACATGCAGTAGCTGCGCCGACAGCCCCTCGTCGAGCCTCTCCACCCGCGCCCGGGCGAGCGCGGACAGCTTCTTCTTCGCGAGCGCGCCGGTGGTGGCCTCGGCGATGAAGGCATCCGTCACCCAGTCCGGCTGGCTCATCAGCAGCGTCCATTTCCACTCCGCCTTCGCGCCGGCGGTGAAGACGGAGGCATCGTCGGCGTACCAGAGACCTTCGAGCGGTGCGATGACCATCTCGCGACCGAGCGAACGCTTGGCCGCGAACTTGACCGCGTAGGCGATGGCGTAGAGGGCCTCGACGGCCTCGGTGTAGGCCGGCGCCGTGTCCGGGTCGCCGGCCCCGTCGAGGGCGACGAACCGCTGGGCCGGAACCTCGATCAGCTCCCAGTCCCCGTTGGCAGGCCCGTAGAGCGACGGATGAACGCGCTTCACGTCCCAGGGGCCGGCCCCGCCGGGCGCGGTGTTGCGGGGCGCGCGCAACTCTCCGGTGCGCCGATCGGTGCGGAACGGCACGGGGTCACTCATGGGCACTCTCCAGGGGATTCACTGACTCCTGCTAGCGGGAGCTGATGGACGCGAACTTGCGCACGCAAAGCGGAACGAACACGACCAGCATGACCGTGGTGCCGATCAGCACCGTGGCAATCGGGTTCTGCATGGTCCAGATGTCGGGCACCGGAGCTGTGCCCTCGTTGCCGAACAGCTCCCGTGCCGCCTGCACCAGCGACGAAACCGGGTTCCACTCCGCGAAGACGCGCAGCGGGGTCGGCAAGGTGTCGCTGGGCACGAAGGCGTTCGAGATGAAGGTCAGCGGGAAGAGGATCAGGAAGGAGGCGTTGTTGATGACCTCGGGAGTCTTCACGCTCATGCCGAGCAGCGCCATCACCCAGCTGAAAGAGTAGCTGAACAGCAGTAGCAGTCCCACGCCGGCGAGGAATTCCGGCACCGAAGAGTTCACCCGCCAGCCCACGAGCAGCCCGGTCAGCATCATGATCACCATGGAGATCGTGTTCAACACCAGGTCACTGTTGGTGCGTCCGATCAGCACGGCGGAGGAGGTCATGGGCAGGCTGCGGAAGCGGTCGATGATCCCTTCCTTGAGGTCCTGCGCCATCGCCGCGCCGGAGAAGGTCGACCCGAACACGACGGTTTGAGCGAAGATCCCCGCCATGAGGAACTGGACGTAGTCGGTGCCTTCCACGGAGATCGACCCGGCGTAAACCTGGCTGAACAGCAGCACGAACATGATCGGCTGGATCACCGCGAACACGAGCATGTCGGGTGAGCGCTTGATCTTGATCAGGTTGCGCTTGGTGACGGTCCAGCCGTCGGAGTACCAGAGCGAAAGCGGGTTCCAGGTGGGGAGGGTGGCAGCGGAGCTCATTTCGACTTCTCCAATTCCACGTCGTCCGCCTGGCCGGCGGCCTTGTCCGCCTTATGCCCGGTGAGTTTCAGGAACACGTCGTCGAGCGTGGGCCGGCGCATGCCGGCGTCGTGCAGACGGATGTCCGCGTCACCCAGCGCCGCCAGCACGTGCTGCAGCGCCCGCGGCCCGTCGACCACCGCGACCTCGAGGCCGCGGCCGTCGCTGGTGATCGCCGGTTCTCCCGAGCCGTAACGGGCGAGGATATCTCGGGCCGCCACGCCGTCGCCGGCCTCGACCAGGGCCACCTCGAGGCGGTGGCCGCCGATCTGCGCCTTGAGCTGGTCGGACGTGCCCTCTGCGATCACCCGGCCGTCGTCGATGACGACGATGTCGTCCGCGAGCTGGTCGGCCTCCTCGAGGTACTGGGTGGTGAGGAGCACGGTGGTGCCTTCGGCGACCAGGCGCTTGATGACGGCCCAGAGCGCGATCCGGCTGCGCGGGTCCAGCCCTGTGGTGGGCTCGTCGAGGAACAGCACCTTCGGGTTGATCACCAGCGCCCCGGCCAGGTCGATCCGGCGGCGCATCCCGCCGGAGAAGCCCTTGACCGGGCGGTTGCCGGCCGCGGTCAGCTCGAAGAGGTCGATCAGCTCCTTGGCCCGGCGCCGGGATTCGGCGCCGCCCAGGTGGTACAGCCGACCGACCATCTCGAGGTTCTCGAAACCGGTCAGGTTCTCGTCGACGGCCGCGTACTGTCCCGAAACGCCGATAATGCGCCGTACGCCCTTGGGGTCGGCGACGACGTCGATGCCGTCGACGAACGCGGTGCCGGAGTCCGGCCGGATCAGCGTGGTCAGCATCTTGACGACGGTCGTCTTACCGGCACCGTTCGGGCCGAGCAGCGCCTTGACGGTCCCGCGCGGCACGGACAGGTCCAGCCCGGCGAGCGCATGCACCGGTCCGGATTTGGAGCGGTACATCTTGGTCAGACCTCTGGCCTCAATGATGGTCATGGGACATCCCTGCCTGGTCGGGGGAAAAACGAGGGAAACGAGCGGCGCCACGAAATCAACATTTTATGGGCGTTGACCGGCTCGGACAAGCGCCACACCTGAACGCACGGATGCGCCCGGCACGACGGCCGTCCGTCCCAAATAACCGGCCGGTTCGAGCGCAGCCGAACGGCCTGCTAACCGGCGGCGAGGATGTCGACGACGAAGACGATCGTGTCGGTACCCGAGATGCCGGCGTCGGGCTGGCCCTCGGCACCGTAGCCGAGTTCCGGCGGAATCGCGATCATCACCTGGGAGCCGACCGTCTGGCCAACGAGACCCTGGGCGAAGCCGGGAACGACGGCGGCCAGGGAGATCGGGGTCGGACCGCTCTTGCCCCAGGTCTGGTCGAACACCTCACCAGTGGACCAGACGACGCCCGAGTAGTGCATGACCACGGTGTCCGCTTCGGCGACTGTGGCACCGTCACCCTTCTTGAGAACCGAGGTCTTCAACTCGGTCGGAGCGTCGGTTTCCGGGATCGTCACGGTCGGAGCGCCATCCTCGGCCAGCTTGACAGTCGGGAAGCCATCCTCCGGCTTCTGGTCCTCGCCGTTCGCGCGAGGGAGGATTTCGCTTTTAACGTCGATGACGAAGATGATGTTGTCTTCGGCCCCGACTTTAAGCTCCTCGTTGCCGGTCTCGCCGAACGCGTCAGCCGGCGGGGCCACGACCGCGACGCGCGATCCGTAGTTCGCGCACGCGACACCCTTCATCAGCGCCGGGAATACACTCGAGTCCTTGGCCAGGGTGATGGGAGCGCCGAGGTCGTCACCGAAGCCGCCGGCGTTCATCTTCTCGCCAGTGTTCGCGTTGTAGACGGAGAACCCCAGTTCGACGATGTCGTCGGTCTTGACGGCGTCACCCTTGCCCTCGGTCACGACGGAGACCTCGGTGGCCTTCGTGGTCAGCGGCGACTCGAATTTCACTTTGGGCTCGGCGCCGGCCTTGCCGGAGACCTTCACGGCCTCCGACGCCGTGCCGGAATCGACGCAAGCGATTCCCGCCGCTCCGGTGTTGTCGGAGGGAGACCCGCTGCACCCGGCGAGGGCGAGCACGGCAACCGTGGCTATGGAGATGAGGGCAGGAAGTTTACGCACGCTGATCTTTCTTCTCGACAGTGATCTATTCACAATGATCGTTTCGACCACTGATCTGTTCGGCAGGATTCGATGCACACACTGGTTCGCGGGGCATCTGAGTCGATGGCATTCGTTCGGGCCTTCGCCAGTATGCCCGACCGACATCAGTGCCGCCTGACTCCCGGCTGGCACACTGTCGGCCGGGCGGGCTCAACACCGGGACGCCGCCGGGTCAGAGACCTTCGGCGATCGCGGCCGTGGCAACGAGCCACGCTTCACGGGTGCGCGGTGCGAGCGCGTCGTAGTTCAGCGATCCCCCGGCCACGAGGGCGGAGTCATACGGCACGTCCACGACGGTGCGGGTCAGCTTGCTGAAGTGGTCGTGGAGCCGCACGGAGAGGTGACGATCGGCCGTCTTGGCCGGTGACGCCAGGATTGTGACCGCCTGCGCGACCTTGTCGGCGTGGCCCTTCTGACGCAGGCCGTCGAGCAGCGAGGCCGCGCCATACGCGGTGTCTTCGCGGATGGTGGAGACGACGACGAGCTGGTCGGCCGCGTCGACGGCCGCCTCCCAGTTGGACGCCCGCATATTGTTGCCGGTGTCGATGATCAGCACCCGGTAGAACCGGCTGAGCGCGGCATGCAGTTTGCCGAAGGCCACGTCGTCGATACTGGCGGCCCCGGCAGGGTCGAGGTCGGAGGCAAGCGCGTCGAACCGGGCGTCACCCTGGTTGCGCACGTAGTTGTCGAGGTCGCCGACCCGGGCGGAGCTTGAATAGGCGAAGTTGTCGAGGTCGCGCAGCAGGTCGACCGCGGTGTTGGTGTGGGCGGCGGTCTGCGCCCGCACGCCGAGGGTGCCCATGGTCTCGTTGTTGTCCCAGGCGAGGGTGTACCCGCCGCGATGGATGCCGAAGGTCGCGGCGATGAGCAGGGTCGCGGTGGTCTTGTGCGCGCCGCCCTTCGGGTTGAGCACGACGATGGTGCGCGGGCCGACCAGGCTGCGCTGCACGGACGCGACCGCCGCGCGGTGCGACATCTCGCCGGTTCCGGGGGCCGGGGAGACGAGTCCGCCGGTGAGGCGTCGCACCGTGCCCTGCCAGCCCAGAAGGGCAGGCCCTGCCACGAGCGGCGGACGGGAATTCATGAAGTCCGCGAGGTTCGGACCACCACCGGCGAGCGCTGCGGAGGCGATCGAGGGGTCGTCGGCGGGCACCTCGGCGAACGTGCCGCCCGGCACCGGTGCCGGGCCGACGAGGTTCGTGGCGGCCCGGGGAGCGGAGAAGGGCGAGGCCGCGAGGTCCTGCTCCTGGTCGTCCTCATCGTCGGTGTCGGCGTCGAGATCGAGGACGAGGCCATCGAACGCGGTGAGGGGCGGGACATGGGCCCGTGCCGACGGGGCCGGTTCGATCTGCTGGATGACATCGGCATCGCGCATGGCTTCCTTCAGCGTTGCCGTGTCAAGCGCAGCCGTGCCGAGCCCAGCGTCATCGAGCCCGGCGGCCTGGAGTTCGGCGGTGTCGAAACCTGATTTCTGCTGTTCGGCGGGCACGACCAGCGCGATCAGTTCGACGTCCTCGCTTGCGGAGACGGCGGCGGAGACGGCAGCAGGCGCGGTCGATACCGGCTCCGATGCCGGTCCTGGTTCCGAGGAGGTCGGGATGAAGGCCCCATCGTCTTCCACGTCCCCGTTCGGGTGAACGATCAACGGCGACTTGCCCTGCTCGTCTTCCGCGGTCAGGCGCACCGCGCGATCGATCGCGCGCGCGGCATCCGTGACCCGGTTGATGATTTCCTCGCGCACGCCGGCCTCGTCGGCGGCGGTGACGCGCGAGCTGACACCGTCGATGACGAGCTCTCCCGTTCCGTCGCTTCGGATCATCGCGCGGATGCGGGGAAGTTCGGAAATGTTCTGCGTCATATTCGGCCTTTTTTCGTCGAGCTCAGCTCAGCAAGCGTGAGCACGTCGAATTTCGGTTAAGCGTGCCCCGTTCAGCCTACGGGGTAGCGGCGTCCACCCCTCGTTTGGCCGGGTGACGCATATAAACGAACTTTTCGGAGTTTCTGGCATTGATTCGGGAATGATCTCCGTCGAATTCGTTCGGGGCACGGGCGTGTGACAGGGCGGGCCGGGGTCAGGCGTGCTCGGCTAGGCCGCGTGTGGCTCGGGCACGGCCCAGCGGATGGCGCGTAGGCCGGACCTGGTGGCGTGCGTGTCGTCGTGGCCGCTCTGCCGTCGGCATTCCACGAGGTCATTCGTCGGGGTGATGTGCGGGTCGCGGCACGAGCTCGCGTAGCTGGTGTAATCCGTTTCGAGCAACAGCTGATCGTCGGTGAGATGTTTGTCGGTCATCGATCTGCGTTCCTGGTTCAGGCGCACGGGCCGAGTCCCCCACGACGGTTGCGCGCAGTGCTGCCCGTGTTCTCTGGCTCGTTCCGGTGCGGCCGGGCTGAGTGATTGTGTCACAGCGTACGTTGGCAGACGCCGAATGTCTCCACAATGTCGAGTATTGGTCATTTTGCTCGCCTGACCCACACCCGCCCGAGCCGCGACGGCGACATCCGTCGACCACAGGTCGACCAAGTCCTGAGCCGAGCAATCGGGTCAGCGGAAGGCGCTGATCCCGGTGAGGTCCCGCCCGATCAGGAGCGACTGCACGCTTTCGGTGCCCTCGTAGGTGTGCAGCGACTCGATGTCGGCGAGGTGCTGGATGATGTGGTTTTCGAGCAGGATGCCGTTGCCACCGAGCATGTCACGGGCCATCGACGCGATCTCCCGCGCCGCCCTGGTGTTGTGATACTTCGCCAGCGACGCCTGGATCGGGCGCAGCGTACCGGCGCCGTCGAGCTCAGCCAGGCGCACGCAGTGCAGCTGCATTGACGTGAGCCGGGACAGCATCATGGTCAGGCGCTCCTGCACGAGCTGGAAACCGGCGAGCGGCTTACCGAACTGGATGCGCTGGGTCGAGTAGTTCAGAGCCGCCTCGAACACCGCCGTGGCGTGGCCGAGGGCCGACCAGGCCACTCCGAGCCGGGTCGCGAAGAGCACCGTGGAGGCGTCCTTGAACGTGTGGGTGCCCGGCAGCACGGCGTCCAGCGGGATCCGCACATCCGTGAGGGTGATCCGGGCCTGGTGGATGGCGCGCAGGGACCCCTTCCCGGTGATCGTCACTCCGTGATATCCGGGGGTGTCCTGTTCCACCAGGAAGCCGCGCACATTGCCGTCGTCGTCACGAGCCCAGACCACCGTCACGTCGCCGACCGAGCCGTTGCCGATCCACTTCTTCTCGCCGTTGAGCACCCATTCGTCGCCGTCGCGCTGTGCGGTGGTCTCCAGGCCGACCGAGTCCGAGCCATGGTCGGGTTCGGTCAGGGCGAAGGCACCAAGTTTCTCGGCGCGGGCCAGCGGCACCAGCCAGCGTTCTTGCTGCTCCGGGCTGCCGAACAGGGCGATGCTGCGCAGGGCCAGCCCGCCCTGCACGGCGACCACGGTACCCATAGAGCCATCGCCGCGGGAGATCTCCATGTTGACGAGCCCGGCCGCGAGCGGCGACATGGGGCTCAGTCCGGGGCCGACGACACCGTCGGTGAGGAGGTCGAGCTCGCCGAGTCTTCGGGCCAGGTGCAGCGGGTAGTCGGCTTTGTCCCACGCGGTCGTCAACTCGTCCAGCGACTCGGTGGCGAAATTGCGGGCGCGGTCCCAGAAGGCCCGGTCAGCTTCAGGTACGTCGGCGAATACGCCGTAGTAATCGGTGTCGAGGGGCCTGGATACGTCGTAGTCGGGCACGGTTTCCCTTTCGTGGAGGACAGCGAAGTCGGGCAGGCCCGATCGGCTGATGTCGTCCGGCACCAGGGAATGAATTCCCTCGTGCGCCGGTCAGAAAATGCCCAGGTACAAGTTCTATCTGACACTCAGTCCCAGGTCAAGTGATACTGAGTCTCAGCAGGAGTGCGTCTGGGCGCGCAGCCGCTCCTCGATGGCGCGGGCCAGTTCGGTGGGATCCGTGGCGGCCGGGAATACGGCGACGACCACGTCGCCCGCGGGTCGCGCCTCGGGACCTGGCGCCGCGGCATCCAGATGGAAAAGCCGTCGCACCTCGGTGAGTTCGGCGGCCAGCGAATACGGGCCGACGCTGTCTGTCGCCCGGATCAAGCGCCGCAGCACGAAGTTGTGGGTGGCCGTCACGGCGGCCGCGAAGCGGATGGCAGTCAGGGGCGGCACACCCGGCACGGTGCTGCGCAGGTAGCTGGCGAACATCCGTTCATACCGGATCGCCATGATGGTCTCCCGGTCCCGGAGCACGGGGGTCTCCCGCAGGACCCGGTCCCGGATGCGCACGATCTCCAGACGCTCGCGGAACCGCTCGAAGACCATGGCGGCGGCCTCGCACACGGCCAGCCAGGGATCCGAATGCGTCGCAGCGAAGTGCTCGTCGATGCGGGCGACCAGCTCGTCGTGGTCGGCGAAGATCACGTCGTCCTTGGACCGGAACTGCCGGAAGAAGGTGCTGCGCGAGACCCCGGCCGCCTCGGCGATGTCCACGGTGCTCGTGGCCTCATAGCCGTGCTCCTGGAACAGGCGAACCGCGATGTCGGCAACCTCGACCCGCGAGAGCGGTCGCTGGGGCCCGGGCGGCTCGGCAGGCCGGGAGGATTCGGCGGATGCGGCAGGCAGGTCTGACATGGTCAGGCGAAATTATCATGGAACACGCAGGACCGGATGCCCCGCGCGGGCCGGTCATTTCGTGTCCGGATCGGCAGCGCCTCCGTCATCTCGGTTCTGGTCGCGGCAACCAAATCGGAGTAATGTCACCGTCACGGTCAATGAGGACCTGTCGTCCCCACGAAAGAGAGCGCTCCATAGATGGACTTCAATCCCGAATGCCGCCAGCGCGCGTGCGCCGGACACATGCGAACTCGGGCCGTCACAACCGACACCCTGGCCGATGAAGAGATCTGGTTCCAGTGCGACGTGTGCGGCTGCGAGAAGCACTTGACGAACCTCAGGGACTGAGTGAGTCTCAATGGTCGTAGGCGATGAGGGGTCGTTTGTTGGGGCTTACGAGGAGCCAGGTGTGCCAGTTTCTGTCTGCGTGGGCGATTGGTCGGCCGGCGACGCGGGAGTAAAGGCCCGGGATGGTGCGTGCGCCGTGGACTTCTAGGGCGAGTTGGCCTTTGCGGGTGTCGAAGTCCAACTCGACCCACTGGCGCATTCCGCCGAGTTTGCCGAAGCGTTTCTTCTCGTCCTTGCGGTCGGGTCGGATCAGGTGCGCGCCGAGTTCGTTGGTGGTGAACCCTTCGAACTCGCGGCCGGCGAACCCTTTATCGCCGATGATGACTTGGCCCTGCTGGATCAGGTGTCGGTCATGGCGGAGCATGGCGTGGGCAGGGACTTGCCGCAGGGCACCGGGGTGGTGTCGATTAGCCGCATGATCTCGCCCCAGGACGGGGTATCCCGGGCCAGTTCGGTGATCATTGCGGAGAGGTTAGGACTCACTCATCTCGGGCGCCCGCGACTCTGGAAGCGCCGAACAGGTTGGATTTGGTGGGATATACTTTCGAATTCTATTTCTCCACAACCTGATATAGTCTCGTCTCTGTGTCTGATTCCTGATAAACTCGGTCTTGTGAACAACTTCACCGAAACCCTCGCACCGGATGCCGCGCCCGGCCCGTCCGGCGCGGCGCGGGCGGTCACGCTTGTGCACGATTTCGCGGCGGGGCTCGGGGAGTTCCTGCGGTGTTCGGCGGTGCGCGGCTTCGACGACGACGGCCTGCTGCAGGTGACCGCGGCGGTCGAGGTCCTCGGCCGGCGAGTCTACGCGCTGCGGGTGGCGGTGGCGGCGGAGGTCGCGGACCGGTGCCGGCCCGAGCTCGGCACCGGGCAGCTCTCGGCGAAGCGGGGCTGCCGCACCGCTGGAGAACTACTCGAGCGCCTGACGCTCGTCTCCGGGC
>NZ_SOFU01000019.1:0-48912 GCF_004402245.1 Cryobacterium sp. TMT2-18-2 | reverse complement strand
CGGAGTAGTGCTTGGCGATGCTGACCACCAGGCGCAGATTCGATTCGATGAAGCGGTTCTTCGCGCGGCGGCCATCATGGGCAAGCCAGGCCAGCTCGCGGGCCAAGGACGGGTCGTCGACTCCGCGGGACAATTTTTCGCCGGCGAACAGCCCGACCTCGATGCGCTGCGCAAGGGTCACCTCGTCGACGGCGGTGAGCAGGGGCCCCTTGCCGATGCGGCGCGGGTAGTCGCCGAAGGCATCCGTCGATGAGCTGTAGCGGGCGGGAGCGGTCGACGGAGCGGTGGTGAAATTCGCTGGCGCTGGCGCTAACGCTGGCGCTAACGCTGGCGCCGAGGTCGGGGGCTGATCCGCGGCCGGTGTCGGTCGGGAGCCCGAGTGCTCCGGGGGTTGAGTCTCTTGAGTGGCCGTGCTCATCGCAGGGCCGTTCCGGTGGGTGCCGGACGGAGGGCGAGACTGGCCGTGGCACGGTCAAAGGACGAGAAGTACGCTCGCTCCCGGGGGCGGCCGAAGTCCGTCACTTCGAAGGCGTCGTCCACGCGCTGGATGAAGCCGACCAGGGCGGCCGGATCGCCGTCGGCGATCATCCGGTCGCTGATGCGCCATTCCGTGGGGGAGAGTTCATTGATCCCGATATTTCTCGCGGGTGGAGTGGGGTTCGTTTTTCGTGTGCCACTGTCGGCCATCACTGCCTCCGAGTATTTCTTAAGAGTTCAGTACACAGCGTGGAAACGACGGCCTCAAGGGGCTTGACTTTGCCGCCCAAACGGGGGTGCGAACCAGCTTCCGAGAGGCCTATGGCCAGCAGCATTCCGGCGCCGCAAGCCCGCGTAGGCTAGGAGCATGATCGAACAGGTTTCCGAAATCTTCGACCCGACCCAGTGGCGGGAAGTCGCGGGCTTCGACCGCCTCACCGACGTCACATACCACCACGACGTGACCGGGAGAATCGCCCGGGTGGCGTTCAACCGGCCCGAGGTGCGGAACGCGTTCCGCCCGCACACCGTCGACGAACTGCACGCCGCCCTCGAGGATGCGCGCGTCAACCCGCGCATCGGGGTGGTGCTCCTGACCGGCAACGGACCCAGCCCGAAGGACGGCGGTTGGGCGTTCTGCTCAGGCGGGGACCAACGCATCCGAGGCCGGGATGGCTACAAGTACGCCGAGGGAGAGACCGCGTCCGGGATCGACACGGCGCGCGGCGGCCGGCTGCACATCCTCGAGGTGCAGCGGCTGATCCGGTTCATGCCCAAGGTTGTCATCGCGGTCATCCCCGGCTGGGCGGCCGGCGGCGGGCACTCTCTGCACGTGGTCTGCGACCTCAGCATCGCCAGCGCCGAGCACGGCAAGTTCAAGCAGACGGATGCCGACGTCGGCTCCTTCGACGCCGGATACGGCAGCGCCTACTTCGCCCGCCAGGTGGGGCAGAAGACCGCGAGGGAAGTGTTCTTCCTGGCCCGCGAGTACTCCGCGCAGCGCGCCTTCGAGATGGGGGCCGTGAACGCCGTGGTGCCGCACGCCGAACTCGAGGTGGAGGCGCTGGATTGGGCCCGCACGATCCTGACCAAGTCGCCTACCGCCATCCGGATGCTGAAATTCGCTTTCAACGCCGTGGACGACGGCCTGGTCGGCCAGCAGGTGTTCGCCGGGGAGGCCACCCGTCTGGCCTACGGCACCGACGAGGCGGTCGAGGGGCGTGACGCGTTCCTGGAGAAGCGCGACCCCGACTGGGGTCCCTACGACTGGCAGTTCTAGGCGACCATGACCCGGCGGCTGAGGGTCGTGCCGGTCGGTGACCCGCTCGACCTGATGACCCCGTTGCGCCTCGCGCTGGCCGACACCGGCGACGCCGTGCTGCCGGTCCCCGGCCGGCCGGAGGCCGCCAGACGGGCGAGCCTGGCGCGCGTGCCCCGTCAGGTGGCGGTGGTGATCGAGACATCCGGCTCAACGGATGTGCCCAAGCGCGTGATGCTCAGCACCGACGCTCTACTTTGCAGCGCCGCCGCCTCCAGCGTGCGCCTCGGCGGCCCCGGTCAGTGGCTGCTGGCCCTGCCCGTGCACTACATCGCCGGGGTGCAGGTGCTCGTGCGCTCGATCGTGGCCGACACCGTCCCCGTCGTGCTGCCGAGCGGCCACTTCGACCCGGCCGTGTTCGCTGCCTCAGCCGGACGCCTCACCGAGCCGCTGCGGTTTACCGCCCTGGTCCCGGTGCAGCTGGCCCGGCTGGTCGCCGCGGCCGCAGACGACCCTCACCTGCTGGCCGTGCTGCGCCGCTTCGACGGCATCCTGGTCGGCGGCCAGGCGCTGCCGTCGCAGCTCGCCGAGCAGGCCGTCGACCTCGGCCTGCACGTGTTCGCCACCTATGGCTCGTCGGAAACTTCCGGCGGTTGTGTCTACAACGGCACCCCGATCGGCAACTCCGAGGTGCGCGTGGTCGACGGGCAGCTGGAGATCGCGGGCTCCGTGCTCGCCGAGGGGTACCTCGGTGACCCCGTGCGCACCAGCGACCGCTTCCTCAAGGTGCACGGGGGACGCTGGTACCGCACGGGTGACCTGGGCGAGGTGGACACCGCGACGGGCCTCGTGCGCGTGCTCGGGCGAGCCGACAACGTGATCATCTCCGGCGGCGAGAAGGTGTCGCTCGATGCGGTCGAGCGGGTCGTCCGGTCGCTGCCGGGCTTCGGCGAGGCGGTGGCGGTGGGCCGGCCCGACGTCACGTGGGGTCAGGTCCCGGTGCTGGTCGTGCCGGCGGAACCCGGTGCGGAACCCGGTGCGGCCGGCCTCCCCGAGGACTCCCTCGAGAGAATCGGGGAAGCCGTGGCATCCGCGCTGGGCAGGGCGGCCAGGCCCGCGCGCCTCGTGCGGGTCGCGTCGATCCCGCAGCTTTCCACCGGCAAACCCGACCGTCTTGCGCTGGGCCGGATGCTCGCCGCTCTCTGAGCTACCGAGCTACCGGCACGTACTATGAAGGCGTGGCACACGGAGCGCGGCCGGTCAGGCCCTCACAACAGCGATTGAACCCCTCGGCAGCGACCTCTTCGGCGGCCCGGAACGGAAAGTCGGGCAACCCGGCCCGGCGCAATGCCGCCGCCGGCCGCGGCCCGGCGCGAACCGGACCGGCCACGGCGGGAGACTGGGTCTCCGGAGCACGCCTGCGCACCCTCCCCCTGGCTATCGCCCCGGTGGCCCTCGGCACCGGGGCGGCGATCGTCGTGAGCGGCCCCGGCGTCTTCCATCCGGTACGGGCGGTGCTCGCCCTGATCGTGGCCCTGTGCCTGCAGATCGGCGTGAACTACGCGAACGACTATTCCGACGGTATCCGCGGTACTGACGCCAACCGGATCGGCCCGGCCCGGCTGACCGGCAGCGGAGCCGCTCAGCCCCGTGCCGTGCTCACGGTGGCCCTCGCATTCTTCGCGCTCGCCGCGCTCGCCGGCCTCACCCTGGTGGTGCTGACCGGTCAGTGGTGGCTGCTGCTGGTCGGTGTCCTCGCCATCATTGCGGCCTGGTTCTACACCGGCGGACGCAAACCGTATGGCTACTTCGGTCTCGGCGAGGTCTTCGTCTTCGTGTTCTTCGGCCTTGTGGCGACCGTTGGTACCACGTATGTGCAGGTCGGCACCGTGAACACCGAAAGCTGGCTGAGCGGCGTCGGGATCGGCCTGATCGCCATGGCCGTGCTGATGGTCAACAACCTGCGCGACCTGGAGCCGGACCGGGCATCCGGCAAACGCACCCTCGCGGTGCTGATCGGGAGCATGGCGTCGCGGGTCGTGTTCTGCCTGTTCCTGCTGCTGGCGTTCGCGATCGTCGCCTTCTTCGCGGTCTTCTACCCGCTGGCCTGGCTGACATTTTTCGTGCTGCTGCTGGCGGTGCCGGCCGGGTTGATCACGGTGACGGCGACGACCTCGACCGAACTGGTGCTGGCCCTCAAGCTGACCAGCGTCTCGGCGTTGGCCTACGGGCTGCTACTGGCTCTCGCGTTCGCGCTGTAGGTCGGCTTCGGCCGCCCGCGCATCGGCCCGGTCGAGGGCAGCGTCCTCGGACACGGCGTCGGGGTGCGCCGGCTCCGTATCGGGATGCCGCGCCTGGTACAGGCCCAGCGCGACCTTCTCGCGAGGCTTCCGCAGAAAGATGAAGGAGAGCGAGGCTCCGATCACAGCGGCGGCGATCGCGGCAATCCACCACTCGATCCGGAGGAAGAGCATCAGCGTGAGCGGAACGGCGAACAGGAGCACGCGGAAGACCGAATAGGACACCCAGGCGGGAACAACATTCATGGCCACAGTTTAGATCGCCGGGCTGTGCGCTCACTCACCGATCTCACGGGTGGGAGCCATACACTGTGGGAATGGTTCGCCTGTGGTTCGCTCTTGGAGTCGTCGTCGTCGTCCTCACCGTCTATGCGCTGGTGGATTGCGCGCTCCTCCAACGATCCCGGGTGCGCGGGCTGCCACGCTGGGTGTGGATGTTCGTCATCGTGCTCATTCCCGTGATCGGGCCGGTGCTGTGGCTGCTGATCGGTCGCGGCCGTGCCAGCACGGGCAAGATCGTGCGGTCGTTCGCCCCCGACGACGACATCGACTTCCTCAAGGGTTTGGACCGGGCCACGTCCGACCAGGAACGACTCCGCGCCCTCGAGCAGGAGCTTGCCGACCTTGACGCCCCGGATCCCCGGGACCTCGGTGCGGCAGGAACCACCGACACGACGGGAACCTCCGGCACGCCCGGACAGGGCAGCCAGGGCAGTCAGACCGGCCAGAACGGCCAAGCCGGGTTCGAGCCGAAAAAATCCGAGCCGGGCGAAGGCGATCTGCCTGGCCGGCGGGATGCCTGACATCGCCTCGAGCGGTAGCCCGGCCACAGACTTCAGCGTCTCTCTCCTCGGTGAATTCGTGCGCCTGGGCGTACGCGACCTGGTTCTCAGCCCGGGCGCCCGGTCGCAGGCCCTCGCCCTGGCCGCTGCCGAACTGGAGCGGATCGGGCTGATCCGGCTGCACGTGCGCCTCGACGAGCGCGGCGCGGGCTTCCTCGCTCTTGGCCTTGCCGTCGAGGCCGGCCGGCCGGCGCTGGTCGTCTGCACCTCGGGCACGGCCGTGGCGAACCTCCATCCCGCGGTGCTCGAGGCGCACCACTCGGGGGTGCCCATGATCCTGCTGACGGCCGATCGGCCGAGCGAGCTGCGCGGCATCCGTTCGAACCAGACCACCCTGCAGCCCGGCCTGTTCGGTGTGGCGACGCGCCTGTGCGTGGATGCGTCCGCACCGGAGGGTGCGGCCGGCGAGCACGCCGATGCCATTGCCCTGGCCCGACAGGCGACGGATGCCGCCACCGGTGCCACCTCACTCGATCCAGGCCCGGTGCAGCTCAACCTGGCGTTCCGGGAGCCCCTGTCGGCGCCGGTGGCGCTGACTCCCGAAGCGATCTCCGGCCCGGTCGGACTCGGCGAGTCGGCCGCGGTGCTCGCCGCGCCCGTTTTGGACGCGTCCCCGACCGAACCGGTCTTCCCGGTCACGGGCGGACCGCGCACCGTGGTCATCGCCGGCACGGGCGCCGGCCCCGAGGCCGAGGAATTCGCGCGTACCGGCGGCTGGCCGCTGCTGGCCGAGGTGTGCAGCGGCGCCCGGTTTGGCCCGAACCTCGTCTCCGCCTACCGCGAGCTGCTGCTGGCCTCCGACCTCGGTGGGCGGGTCGAGCGCGCTGTCGTGTTCGGTCACCCGACGCTCAGCCGCGAGGTGCCGGCCATGATCGTCCGCGAGGGTGTGGAAACCATCGTGGTGGCTCCCACCGGCACCGAATGGTTCAACCCCGGACACCGGGTGCGCGTCTTCGCCCGCGCCGCCGCCCCGGACGCCGCGGCCATCGCAGCGGCCGAAAGCCTCGAGGGGCGGGAATGGCTGGGCCGCTGGGTGATGTCCAGCCGGCACCTGCTGGCCGCGGGAGCCGCCCGGGAATCGATCCCGATCGGCGATCGCGGAATCACCCGCGAAGAGCTGGCCGCCATGCGCGCGCCGGTCACCCGGCCCATGCTCGTGGACGCCGTCTGGCGCGCCTCCTGGCCGCACGACCGTCTCGTTTTCGGTGCCTCCCGGTTGGTGCGGGTGGCCGACCGCCGCGTTCCCGGCAAGAAGATCTCTGTGCACTCCAACCGCGGTCTGGCCGGCATCGACGGCACGGTCGCCACGGCCGTCGGCATCGCCCTGGCCAGCCAGACCGGTCCGACGCCGCAGTCCACCGGGGTCACCCGCCTGGTGGTCGGCGACCTCACCCTGCTGCACGATGTCGGGTCGCTCCTGCTCACCCCGGGGGAGGCGCTCCCGCGGCTCCAGATCATCGTCGGCAACGACGGCGGCGGCACCATTTTCGACGGTCTGGAGGTGGCGGCATCCGCCCGCGCCGACGCCATCAACCGGGTACTCTTCACCCCGCAGCAGGCCGACCTCGCCAACCTCGCCGCCGCCTACGGCTGGTCATACGGTCTGGCGGCCACCCGGAGTGACCTCGAGCGCGCGCTGACCGCGCCGCACGCGGGGCCGAGCATCCTCGAGGTTCCGCTGGTTCGCTAGGTTTGCCGGGGCGTCTGCGGGACACTGTTCTGCAGCGAAGGGTGCACCGTGGCTGAACGCAGCGAACAGGAATTCTGGGCCGGGGAACCGAGGGGGTTGCTGCGGGTGACGCCGGGGTTCCGGCTCGCGGGCGTGGACCCCGCCTCGACGCCCGGCTTTGACGGGGTGGAAAAGGACAACGCGGACGAAGCGCTGGCCGTCGGGGCCGGCGTGCTGTCGGACCTGCAGGAGATGCTCTTCGCGAACAGCCGGTCCGGCGACCCGCGCCGCGTGCTCCTCGTGCTGCAGGCCATGGACACGGCCGGCAAAGGCGGCATCGTGCGCCACGTCGTCGGCGCTGTCGACCCCCAGGGCATCCGTCTGTACGCGTTCAAGGCGCCCACGGAGGTGGAACGGTCCCACGACTTCCTCTGGCGGGTGCGCAAACGGCTGCCCGACGCCGGCCTGATCGGGGTCTTCGACCGTTCACACTATGAGGATGTGCTGGTCGGCCGCGTACGGGCGCTGGCCCCGGCGGCGGAGATCGAGGAGCGCTACGGCCTGATCACCCGGTTCGAGCAGGAACTCGTCGACGCCGGCACGACGATCGTCAAGGTCATGCTGCACATCGGCTCCGACGACCAGAAGAAGCGCCTGGCCGAGCGGCTGGAACGCCCGGACAAGCATTGGAAGTACAACCCGGGCGACGTCGACGAACGCATGCAGTGGGCCGCCTACCAGGAGGCGTACCAGCTCGCCCTCGAACGCACGTCGACCGTCGCCGCGCCCTGGTTCGTGGTGCCGGCGGAGAAGAAGTGGTACGCCCGCCTGGCCGTGCAGCACCTGTTGATCGACGCCCTGCAGCGCCTCGACCTGACCTGGCCGTCGGCGACCTTCGACGTCGAGGTTGAGAAGGCCCGCCTCGCCGCGACCTGAGTGTGGCCGTTCCGGCCGAGCGTGACCCCCGGAGCGGGGATCCTCGCTGAACGGAGTCTGCGGAGGCTGGTCAGCCGAAGGCCTCCACGACGGGGCGGAACTTCATGCGGGTTTCGGCGAGCTCGCGCTCGGGCTCGGAGTCCAGCACGATGCCGCAGCCGGCGTAGGCCGTGACGCCGCCGGCGGGGCTGACCTGGGCGCAGCGCAGGGCGATTGCCCACTCGCCGTCGCCATCGGCGCCGACCCAGCCGACCGGGCCCGCGTAACGGCCCCGGTCAAACGGCTCGAGTTCGCGGATCAGGGCGAGGGCCGTCTCGGTGGGCGTGCCGGCGACCGCGGCCGTCGGGTGCATGGCGGCGATCAGGTCGAGGGAGTTCGATCCGTCGCTCAGGGTGCCCTCGACGTCCGTTGCCAGGTGCCAGAGGTTCGGCAGCTTCAGGGTGAACGGGATTTCGCTGGTGGTGAGGTGAGAGGTGTGCGGGCGGAGCGAGGCCAGCACGCTCTGCACCGCGAAGGCGTGTTCGTCGCCGTCCTTGGCGGAGGTGGCCAGCTGGAGGGCTGCCTCCAGGTCGGAGGCGGCATCCGCGCCCCGCGACATCGTGCCGGCGAGCACGCGGGCGTTGACCTCGCCGTGGTCGGCGCGGATGAGGGTCTCCGGGCTGGAGCCGACGAGGCCGTCGACCGCGTAGGTCCAGCAGTCGGGGTAGCCCAGCGCCAGCTCGCTGATGGCGCGGCGCAGGTCGGATTCCGTCGGTAGCCGCCCGACCAGGTCGCGGGCCAGCACGACCTTGTTGAGGTCTCCGGAGGCGATGCGGGACACGGCTTCGCCGACCGCGTCGCGGTACCCGGCGGGCGGCAGGGCGCCCGGCAGTAGGGAGATGCGGTATTCGGTGCCGAGGGGACGGAGCGCCAGGGGAATCTCCGGAGGCGTGGTGCCGGTCGGCCAGATGCGCGTCACCCAGCATCGGCCGTTGTCGCGACCGATGATGACCTGCGGCACGATCAGCACGCTGGTCTGGGCCGAGGAGGCGTCGAAGGCGAAGGCTCCGAAAGCGAGCAGGCCCGTGCCGGTGCTTGCGATCGGGTCGGACACGGTGGCGGCGGCCGCGACGTCGCGCCAGGCGGTGGCGGCATCCGTCAGCCGGGTCGCTCCGGAGAACTCGAGCCGCAGGGCCGTGCCGATGCCGGCCAGACCCTGGTTGCGCCGCATCCAGAGCAGCGGTGCTCGGGTATCGAGCAGAAGAATCAGTTGGCGGATGTCAGCGATGGGGGTGGTTTCGACCGTCAGAGCCTGAGCATTCACCTGCATAGCCTATGCCAGAGGCTGTGGAGAGCGCGGCGCGTCCGCGGGCAATCTAGACTGTGGGGGTGAGTAGAGCAGACCTCAATAAGCAGCCAGAGCAAGTCGCTGCCATGTTCGATCAGGTCTCCACCCATTATGACCGCACGAATGCCGTTCTCTCGGTAGGAAACGCGGCCCTGTGGCGGATGGCCGCGACCCGCGCCGTGAACCCCCGGCGCGGCGAACGCATCCTCGACATCGCCGCCGGAACGGGCACGTCCAGCGTCGCGCTGACAAAGACGGGCGCGCACGTTGTGGCCGCCGACTTCTCGGAGGGCATGATCGCGGTCGGCCGTTCACGTCACGCGGACAACCCGCGGGTCGAGTTCGTTCAAGCCGACGCCACCGCGCTGCCGTTCGCCGACAACGAGTTCGACGCCGTGACCATCTCGTTCGGCCTGCGCAACGTGGTCGAGCCCAAGAAAGCCCTGGCCGAGTTCTACCGGGTGACCAAGCCCGGGGGGCGCGTCGTGATCTGCGAGTTCTCTACGCCGCCGTTCGCACCGATCCGGCTGGGCTACTTCGCCTACCTCACTCGCGTGATGCCGATGATCGTAAAGCTCGCGTCCTCCAACGCGGAGGCGTACGACTATCTGGGCGAGTCGATCGCGGCCTGGCCGAACCAGCAGACCCTCAGCGCCTGGCTGCGAGAGGCGGGCTTCGACGCCGTCGCCTACCGCAACCTGACCGTGGGTATCGTGGCACTGCATCGCGGCGTCAAGCCGACGGATGCGTCAAACGCACCGTCTTGAATCCTCCCAGATCCGATCGTTAGGCTGACAGAGTGAAACCGAGCATGCCCCTGTTCCGTCGCGGCTCATCCGTGACGAGCCAGCTCGGCCTCAGCGATCGCATTTTCTCGACCGCCCAGGACCGTGGCCTTGCCGCGGGCATCGACGGGGGAATCGATCAGGTCGAGGCCAGTCTGCTCGCCGAGGTGACCTTTGCCGACGAGATCGCGAACGTCACCAGCCGCTACCTGCTCAACGCGGGCGGCAAGCGCGTACGCCCCATGCTGGCGCTGCTCACTGCCCACCTCGGCAGCGGCAACCACGCGGACGTCATCACCGCGGCCACCGCGATCGAGATCACCCACCTGGCCTCGCTCTACCACGACGACGTGATGGACGACTCGGACAAGCGCCGCGGGGTGCCGAGCGCGCAGACCGTGTGGGGCAACTCGGTGGCGATCCTGACCGGGGATCTGCTCTTCGCCCGCGCCAACCAGCTGATGGCACGGCTGGGCGAACGGGCCATCCGTTTGCAGGCCGACACCTTCGAGCGCCTTGTGCTCGGCCAACTGCACGAGACCGTCGGTGCGCAGCCCGGCCAGGACCCCGTGGAGCACTACATCCAGGTGCTCGCCGACAAGACCGGGTCGCTGATCGCGGCGGCCGCCCAAGCAGGCATCATCTTCTCCGACGCCCCGTCCGAGTTCGAAAAGCCGGTGATCGCGTTCGGTGAGAAGATCGGCGTCGCCTTCCAACTCATCGACGATGTGCTCGACCTCTCCCCGCAGCCGGAGGAGACCGGCAAGGTGCCCGGCACCGACCTGCGCGCCGGGGTGGCCACCCTCCCGCTGTTGCGCCTGCGCGAGCGTGCCCCGCACGACGCCGACGCCGCCGCCCTGCTCGAACGCCTCGAACGCGACGTGATGGCCAGCAACGGCGTCGCGACCGCCGCGGCGGACTCCGCGATCACCGCGCTGCGCGAGCACGACGTGACCGGGCAGACCCTCGCCGAGGCGCACGGCTGGGCGCATGACGCGGTCGAAGCCCTCGCCCCGTTGCCGGACGGCTCGGTCAAGAAGGCCCTCACCCGTTTCGCCGACACGATCGTTGAACGATCCAGTTAGACGATCAAGCTAGAAAGGCTTCCATGACCAAGTTGCGATTGGCCATTGTCGGCGCGGGACCTGCGGGTATCTACGCCGCCGACATCCTGCTCAAGGCGGAACGGAACTTCGAGGTTTCGATCGACTTGTTCGATCACCTGCCGGCGCCCTATGGACTTGTGCGCTACGGCGTCGCCCCGGACCACCCCCGGATCAAGGGCATCATCACGGCCCTGCGCGATGTGCTCGACCGCGGCGACATCCGTGTCTTCGGCAACGTGCGGTTCGGTATCGACATCACCCTCGACGATCTGAAGAGGCACTACAATGCCGTCATCTTCGCGACCGGGGCCGTGCGCGACGCCGACCTGGACATCCCGGGCATCGACCTGGACGGGTCCTACGGGGCCGCCCGCTTCGTGAGCTGGTTCGACGGGCACCCCGACGTGCCGCGCACCTGGCCGCTGGAGGCTCAGGAGGTTGCCGTCATCGGAAACGGCAACGTGGCACTCGACGTCGCACGTATGCTCGCCAAGCACGCCGACGACCTGCTGAGCACCGAGATCCCAACGAACGTCTACGAGGGACTCAAGGCATCGACGGTGACGGATGTGCACGTGTTCGGCCGCCGTGGACCAACCTCCGTGAAGTTCACCCCGCTGGAGCTGCGGGAACTCGGCGACCTGCCCGATGTGGACATCGTCCTCTATGACGAAGACTTCGACTACGACGATGCCGCGCGGGACGCCGTGGCCAGCAACAAGCAGGTCTTCGTGATCGACAAGGTTTTGAACAAGTGGCGGGAGCGCCCGGCCGGCACGGCCAGCCGCCGCCTGCACCTGCACTTCTTCGCCAAGCCCGTAGAGATCGTCAACGACGGCGAGGGCCGGGTCGGCGCCATCCGTTACGAACGCACCACCCCCGACGGGCAGGGCGGCGTCGTCGGCACCGGCGAGATCCGCCAGCTGCCGATCCAGGCCGTCTACCGTGCGGTGGGTTACTTCGGGTCGTCGCTGCCGGGCGTTCCCTTCGACAGGAAGCGCGGCGTGATCCCCAACCGGGAGGGGCAGGTTCTCTGGAAGGGTGACCCGTCGTTCGGGTCGAAGAGCGCCAACACGCAGCTGTACGGCGTCTACGCCACCGGGTGGATCAAACGCGGACCGGTCGGGCTGATCGGGCACACGAAGTCAGACGCCATGGAGACCGTGCGGCACCTGATCAACGACCTCGGCAACTGGTGGCGCCCGGAGTCGCCCTCCGAGCGGAGCATCGTGAACCTGCTCGACGAGCGAGGGGTGCAATACACGAACCTCGACGGCTGGCACCGGCTCGACCAGCACGAGCTCGCGCTCGGCTCCGACGAGGGTCGCACGCGAGTCAAGGTCGTTCCCCGCGACGAGATGGTCACGATTTCCCGCGGCGAGAGCTGACGCGCGTGGCGCCCGGGCTGTCGATTATCGCCGGCCTGATCGGCGCCGCACTCGGGATTTTCCTGACCGGGATTGCCGAACGGATGCTGCGCATCCGCCGCCGCTTCGCGTGGCCGGTGCGTGCCGCGGTGACCGTGTCGACCGGACTGCTGGTCGCCCTGGTCGTGTGGAAGTTCGGGACAGGGTGGGAGCTGCCGGCGTATCTGTACCTGGCACTGATTGCAGTGGTGCTCAGCGTCGTCGATTTCGCCGAGAAGCGACTGCCGAACGCGCTGGTCTACCCCTCGCTGATCGTGCTGCCGCTGTTGTTGACGCTCGCGGCGGCGGCATCCGGGGCCTGGCAGGCCCTACTCGGGGCCTTCCTTGGCGGCGCCGCGCTGTTCGCGTTCTATTTCGTGCTCGCCCTGATCTCGCCCGGCGGCATTGGCATGGGCGACGTGAAGCTGGCCGCGGTGATTGGCCTCGCGCTCGGATATCTGGGCTGGACCCCGTTTCTCGTCGGCGCTTTCGGTGCCTTCCTGATCGGCGGCCTGGTTTCGCTGGTTGCCCTTGCGCTTCGCCGGGTGACCCTACGGAGCTCCATCCCGTTCGGGCCGTCCATGCTCGCGGGTGCCTTCCTGGGCGTGTTGCTGGCCTGAATTCACCCCGGAAGGGGGCCAGGACGCGCGTTGAGACGGGGCTACGGTGACGCTGTCGCCGCCCCTGCGGCGAGTTCGCTTCACCCGAGGAGCACCTGTGTACCCGAATCTTTCTGCCCGCGGCGCGCCTGGAGACACCTCCCGCACGATTCCCTGAGCCACTCGAACTGACCGGCCCGAACCCGAATGACGGCCTCACTCGCGACAAACCCACGTCGCGAGTTGTTGTCCTGCCGTTTTCAGAATTTCCACAGCTTTCGCTCAGCTACCCCCCAGACGGGGAGCCCCTTCTCTGGGGAGTAGTGAGGTTTTCTCGGCGAACGTAACTTGTGGTCATTCGCTCGGCCGCCCTGGCCGGCCCACACAGAACGGACAACCCGAGATGAAGTTCTACACCAAGATCCAGGCCCTCATCAACAGCATGCGCACCGACGAAGAGGGCGCCACCGCGGTGGAGTACGGCCTGATGGTCTCGCTCATCGCCGTCGTCATCATCGGCGCGGTCGGAGCCATCGGCATCGCCCTACGCGCAATGTTCGTTGGTGTCGAAGGCAACCTCTAACCGATGCAAGCCCGGCGCCTAATCGTCGCCGAACCCCCTGCGCCGGCGGCGGCTCGCCATGGCGAGCCGCCGCCCGCACTCACCCCCCCCCCGACTTTCACCCGCAACGCCAGGCCTACCCGAAGGGGCCATTTCATGATTTTCAGGCGCACCGTCACAAGCGAGCGCGGAGCGGCCGCCGTCGAGTTCGCGCTCGTCCTTCCCCTGCTCCTCCTGCTCGTACTCGGAGTGATCGAGTTCAGCCGGGTCTACAACGTGCAGATCTCTCTGAGCAATGCGGCCCGTGAGGGTGCCCGGACGATGGCCATCCACAACGACCCCGCGCGGGCCAAGACGGCCGCCAGCCTGGCTGCTCCGTCGGTCAACCCCGCGCTCACCACGGGTGACATCACCGTCAGGCCGGCCGATTGCGCCGCCGGATCGGCCGTGACCGTCACCATCGACTACGAGGTAGACCTGCTCACCGGGTACTTCGGTGTGACGCTGCCTCTCACCGGTAAAGGAGTCATGCAATGCGGAGGATAACTGCACGTCTGGGCAATGAGCGCGGCGCGAGTGCCGTCCTGGTGGCGGTACTGCTGGTGCCGCTCCTTGGGTTCGCGGCAATCGCCGTGGACGTCGGTGCCCTGTACGTCGAACGCGGCCAGCTCCAGAACGGAGCGGATGCCGCAGCGCTCGCCATCGCCCAGGGCTGCGCCACGGACGGCGTCTGCACCGGCTCCGCGGCCACAGCCGCCGCCTTCGCCGACGCTAATGCCAACGACGGGGCCGCCAACGTTCTCACCCCCACCTTCCCGACCAGCAACAGCGTGCTCGTCACCTCGAGCACTCGGGTGGCCGACACCAATGCGGATGCCATCAGCCACCCGTTCGCCCGGTTCATCGGCATCGATTCGACGACCGTGCACGCTGCCGCCACCGCCGAGTGGGGCCCGCCGCGGGAGAGCATGATCGTCTTGCCGCTCGCCATCTCGCTGTGTGAATTCCAGCCGGCCCTGGACGGAACCCTCGTGCTCCTTCGCTACGACCAGAACCCGGCGTGCACGACCCCGGACGGCCGCCCCATTCCCGGTGGATTCGGCTGGCTCGACCGGGTGGAGGACGAGTGCGAGGCCGCCATCGACCTGACCGTGGCGCGCGCTCCGAGCGAGCCGGGCAACTCGTTCCCTGGTATCTGTGACGACACGCTGACCGATCTCGAAGGCCAGACAATCCTGGTGCCCATTTTCGACCGGGCCTACAACCCGAGCGGAAACGAAGTGACCAGTGGCCAGGCGGCGTCGTATCACCTCTACGCGTTCGCTGCCTTCACCATCACCGGGTGGAAGTTCTCCGGCGGCCCGGCACTGACCAACACCGATCCCGCCGCCCCGAGGTGCGCCGGCAATTGCCGTGGAATTCAGGGGTACTTCGATCGTTGGGTGTCCGTTGACGCGGCAGGCGCGGCTATCGGTGGCCCCGACCTCGGCGTAGACCTCGTCAGACTTTCAAACTAGGAGATCTCATGAAAACTCGACTCATTGGCGCGATCCTCGCGATCGTCCTGGCCGTTGTTGGCACCGTCGTGCTTACCGGCTACGTGAACAGTGCTGACGCGCGAGCGGCCAACGGGGCTGAGTTCGTGGAGGTTTACCTGGTAGCGGCTGAGATCCCAGCCGGCACCGAGGCGAGTGCGATCAGCGACCTCATCACTGCGAAGCAGATTCCGACCGTCGCCGCCGTTCCCGGACGCGTGGCGAAGCTGAGCGACCTGAAGGGCCTGGTGGCAGACACCGCACTCATGCCCGGCGAGCAGCTGCTCGAGTCGCGCTGGGTGACGCCCGCCGAGCGGGCAGCCAGCGGAGACGTTGCCCTGCCGGAGGGGATGCAGGCGGTCAGCATCGCGCTTCCCGTCGAACAGGTGGTCGGCGGCACTGTCAAGCCGGGCGACACCGTCGGTGTCGTGATTTCCGCGACGATCAAGGGCACTGACGGCGCCGAGGACACGCCGATCAGCCGCCAGGTCTTCCACAAGGTGCTTGTCACCGCGGTACGAGAGGGAAACAAGACTCCTCCTGCCGAGGGAGCGGACGCGGCAGCCGAGCCGTTCGACACGGTCATGGTCACCCTGGCTCGGTCGACCGCAGACATTCAGAAGCTAGTCTGGGGCCAGGAATTCGGCAGCGTCTGGCTCACCATCGAGCCGAAGACGGCTGACGAAACGGGTTCAGCGGTCATCGGTGGCAGCACGGTGTTCGAATGAGCCGCCCCCGACTGAGCCCCTGGCGTGACGGGGTGCTGGGGTCGGTAGCGCAGACGGCCGTTGACGTCGAAACCGGCGACCAGGACCAGGACGAAACCCCGGGCGAGATTGGGCGGGCGGATGTCACCGCCCTCGACGCCTGGCCGGCCGTCGATGAGCAGTGGGAACCCCCCACCGTCGACCCGCCCACAATCGAGGTGACTCCCCAACCGGAGGTCATCCCGCACCAGATCATCGCGGTGGCAGCAGCCAAGGGCGGTGTCGGCAAGACAACCGTCGCGACCAACCTGGCCGTGGGCCTCGCCCGGCAGGCTCCGCTGTCGGTGGTGCTCGTCGATGCCGATGTGCAGTTCGGGGACGTGGCCATGGCCCTGTCGCTGACTCCCGTGCGAGCACTGCCGGATGTTGTCACCGCTTCCGCGGCGGGCGACGCCCTGGTGCTCAAGGCCTATCTCACTCCGCATCCGGACGGCTACTACGTCGTGTGCGGCGCGGAGTCGCCGGCCGACGGGGACCGGGTCACCGGCGAGCAGCTCGGTCACCTCATTCGCCAACTCGCCGGAATCTTCCGGTTCGTGATCATCGACACGGCGCCTGGCCTGGGCGAGCACGCCCTGGCCGCCCTCGAGGCCGCCACCGACGCCGTGTTCCTCTGCGACATGTCCGTGCCGGGCGCACGCGGCCTGCGCAAGGAGCTCGCAGTTCTCGCCTCCATCGGCATCCTGCCGCCGGCCCGTCATGTCGTGCTGAACTTCGCCGACCGGGTGAGCGGGCTGAGCGTGAAGGACGTCGAGGCAACGATCGGTGTGCCGGTGGACGTCGCCGTTCCCCGGTCGAGCCTGGTGACGCTGTCCACGAATCGAGGCATTCCGCTTCTCCAGAACAGAAAGAAAAATCCCGCGTCGGCTGCCCTGACAGAGCTGGTGCGCCGATTCGACCCCAGCGCGTCACTTAAACGCGGTCGCTTGCATCGAAGGGTGGTTGTCGCATGAAACTGACCGACCGAGTGGAGGCGGCACGCCGCGATGGTCCACTGCACAAGCTCGACAAGAAGGCTGGCAACGGCAACGTCTCTGCATCGAGGGCGGTGACGGACGTTGCCCTTCAACCCTCCACCGAGGCCACAGCTGCACCGGAGGCAGAGACTCCCGACGCGGAACCCGCGCCCATCCCGGCGCCGCCGGTAGACCCGCTGGCAGAACTCAAGGAGCGGGCGGCGCAGGAACTCTTCGGCCGTATCGGCACGCGCCTGAACGACCCGAGCCTGAGTGAGGAACAGCTGCACTCGTATGCCAGGGCCGAACTCGGCAGCATCGTCGCCGCCGAACAGGTTCCGCTCAGCCCGGAGGAGCGAAGCCGGCTGATCGCCGAGATCGGCGCCGACGTGCTGGGGTACGGCCCGCTGGAGGCTTTGCTCGCCGACGTCGGCGTGACCGAGATCATGGTCAACGGGCACGAGCAGATCTTCGTCGAGCGGGAGGGCCTTCTCACTCGCAGCGCTGCCCGCTTCACCAGCGAGGCCCAGCTGCGCCGGGTGATCGAACGCATCGTCTCGAAGGTGGGGCGCCGCATCGACGAGTCGTCGCCGCTGGTCGACGCGCGCCTCGCCGACGGCTCGCGGGTGAACGCGATCATCCCGCCGCTCGCGGTCGACGGCTCCTCGCTCACGATCCGCAAGTTCGCGCGCGAACCCTTCACCGTGAACGACCTCGTCGGCTTCGGAACGCTGAGCGCCGAGATGGCCCAGGTGCTGGATGCCTGCGTGAAGGCCAAGCTCAACATCATCGTGTCCGGCGGCACCGGAACCGGGAAGACGACGCTGCTCAACGTGCTCTCCGCCTACATCCCGTCCAATGAGCGCATCATCACCATCGAGGATGCGGTGGAGCTGCAACTGCAGCAGGACCACGTCATCCGGCTGGAATCCCGGCCGGCCAACATCGAGGGCAAAGGCGAGGTCACCATTCGTGACCTGGTGCGCAACTCTCTCCGGATGCGGCCGGACCGAATCGTGATAGGCGAGTGTCGTGGTGGCGAGAGCCTGGACATGCTGCAGGCGATGAACACCGGGCACGAGGGTTCGATCTCGACAGTGCACTCGAACTCGCCGCGCGACGCGATCGCCCGGCTCGAAACCCTCGTGCTGATGGCCGGAATGGACCTGCCGCTGCGCGCGATCCGAGAGCAGATCTCGTCGGCGATCGATGTGATCGTCCAGATCACCAGGCTCAAGGACGGCACCCGCCGCGTCACGCACGTGACGGAGGTGCAGGGCATGGAGGGTGACATCGTCACGCTGCAGGACGCCTTCGTCTTCGACTACAGTGCCGGCGTCGACGAGGCCGGACGACTGCTCGGCCACGCGGTGGCGACCGGAGTACGGCCCCGGTTCGCCGACAAATTCCGGGACCTTGGCATTCCGTTGTCCCCGAGCGTGTTCCAGGCCAACCTCGTCACCCGGAGCCAGCGATGAACGAGTTAGCTCTCTACGGAGGCATCGCCGCCGCGCTGATCGCCCTGTTCGTGATCGTCTTCCTGGTGATCGCACCGCCACGGCCCCGGGTGCCGCTGGAGCGCCGTCGAGCGCCGGGCGCGGTGGACACATCGACCCTCACCCGGGTGACCGACCGCACGGTCGAGGCCATCGAGGGGGCGATCCTTCGTCGCGGCCGCGCGCCGTTTACCGCGGAGGAACTGGAACAGGCCAGCATCCGGATGCAGCCGTCCGGCTTCGTGCTCATGGTGCTCTCGACGTCGACCGTGCTGGCCTTGACCGGCCTGCTCCTGGGGAACGGCACCTTCTGGGCGATACCGCTCCTGGTGACCTTCGCGGCGCTCGGCCCGATCGGCGCGAAGGTGCTCCTTCAGGTGCGTGCCGGCCAACGCCGGGCGAAGTTCGCGGAACAGCTCGACGAAACCTTGGCGCTTCTGGCCGGCGGCCTGCGGGCCGGTCACAGCCTGCTGCGGGCGGTGGACGCGGCCTCCCAGGAGACGCCGTCGCCGTCGGCGGATGAGCTGGCCCGGGTCGTGAATGAGACCCGCATCGGCCGGGACCTCGGAGATGCCCTCGACAACACCGCCACCCGGATGCGGAGCGAGGACTTCCAGTGGGTGGCGCAGGCGATCGCCATCAACCGTGAGGTCGGTGGCAACCTGTCCGAGGTGCTCGACCGGGTGGGTCACACCATCCGGGAACGCAACGAGATCCGTCGCCAGGTGAAGTCACTCGCCGCCGAGGGCAAGATGTCAGCCTGGGTGCTGATCCTCCTGCCGATCGGGGTGTTCACGTTTCTGCTGCTGACGCAGCCGAACTACTTTGCCGGCTTCTTCGGCAGCATCTGGGGCATCGCCGCCCTGGTCGTTGCCGCCATCCTGCTCGTCGCCGGCTCATTGTGGATGATGGCCGTCGTCAAGGTGAAGTTCTAGGAGAATCCGATGCCCTCACTCATTGCAATCCTCGCCTCTCTCGCCGTCGCCGGCGGGTTCGCGGTCCTGGTCGGCATCCTCGTCGGGGGCCGCGCCGGCAAGCCGGTCACTGACCTCGGGGATGCAGGTCTCAACCTCGTCGGGACGACCACAGCGCCCGTCAAACGCGGCCGAACGATGCGCGAACTGGCCCCCCGAGGGTACCTCGGGATGCTCGACCGCAGGCTGGCGCTCGCGGGTCGGCCTCCGGCCTGGACCATCGACAAGATCCTCATCGCCAAGCCACTCGCGGGCACCGCCGGTGCGCTCCTCGCGCTCCTGTGGATCAGCGCAGACCCGGCGCCGACGCGATTCGTGCTCGGCGCTCTGCTCGTGCTGCTGTGCTTCTTCGTGCCCGACCTTCTCCTGATCAGCCGCGGGCAGGAGCGACAAGAGAAGATCCAGAACGCCCTGGCCGACACCCTTGACCAGATGACGATCGCCGTGGAGGCCGGTCTGGGCTTCGAAGCGGCGATGGCCAAGGCGGCGACGAACGGCAAGGGGCCGCTCGCGGAGGAATTCATCCGCACCCTGCAGGACATGAGCATCGGCCGCACCCGAACGCACGCCTATCAGGCGCTCGGCGACCGCACCTCGTCATCGGACCTGCGTCGGTTCACCCGGTCGGTCATCCAGGCCGACACCTACGGCATCGCGATCGCGGACGTGCTCCGGGTGCAGGCCGGGGAAATGCGCCTGCGCCGCCGTCAGCGCGCCGAAGAGAAGGCGATGAAGATCCCGGTCAAGGTGCTCTTCCCGCTCATCTTCTGCATTCTGCCGGTGCTGTTCATTGTGCTGCTCACCCCAGCCGTGCTGAGCATGATCGAGGCGTTCGCCTAGCGGAAGTTGACGAACTGCAGGGCCACGTCGAGGTCCTTGCCCTTGAGTAGGGACATGGTGGCCTGCAAGTCGTCGCGGCTCTTCGAGCTGACCCGCAGCTCGTCGCCCTGGATCTGGCTCTTGACGCCCTTGGGGCCCTCGTCGCGGATGATCTTGTTGATCTTCTTCGCATTTTCCTGGTCGATCCCTGCCTTCATCGAGGCCTCGATCCGGAACTCCTTGCCCGAGGCGAAGGGATCACCAGCGTCCAGGCTGCGCAGGGAGATGCCGCGCTTGATCAGCTTGGATTCGAAGACCTCGAGGATGGCCTTGACGCGCTCCTCGGAGTTGGCCTTCATGAGCACCTTCTCGCCGCTCATCTCGATCGAGGCGCCGACATTCTTGAAGTCGTAGCGCTGGGCGACCTCTTTGTGGGCCTGGTTGAGGGCGTTGTCGACCTCCATCGGGTCGACCTTGCTGACGATGTCGAACGTTGAGTCTGCCATGCCTGCAATAGTACCCAGTGGGTGGCTATTCGCCCGGCCGGGCGGTGCTGGAGCGCACGAGGAGTTCGAACGGCATCGGGGTGTTCAGGGACGAGAGCTGGTTCTGGCCGGGGCGCAGCCGGTCCAGCAGGATCTCGACGGCCTTCTCGCCCTGCCCCTGCGGGAATTGGGCGATCGTGGTGAGGCCGAAGAAGTCCGCGAGTTCGTGGTCATCGATTCCGATCACAGACACGTCCCGTGGCACGACGAGGCCGAGGTCCCGTGCCGCAAGGATGACTCCGATCGCCATCTCGTCTGAGCCGGCGAATACGGCGCTCGGCCGACCGCGCGGGTTGCCAAGAAGTTGTATGGCCGCTTGGTAGCCGCTTTTCATCGTGAAGTCCGCAGGCCTGAACAATTCGGCAGCCGGAGTGATTCCAGCTGCCGTCAGGGCTAACTCATAGCCGACCCGGCGGTTGGTGGGAAGATGGAAGTCCCGGTCGACGTCCTCATTTCCGCCGATGTGTGCGATCCGTGTGTGGCCCAGGGAGAGGAGATGTTCCGTGGCGAGCCTGGCCACGGCAACATCATCGATCGTGAGCGTGCGAACACCCTCGATCGGGCCGCCGACGCCGACCAGCGGCTTGTCGAGTGCGTGCAGGGTGGCAACTTCGGTCGTGGTCAGTTCGAGCGAAATCGCGATGACAGCATCCACTCTCTGACGCAGCAGGAAATGGTTGAACACGATGCGGCGCTCGCCTCCGCCGCCGGTCAGGCTGAACAGGGTGAGGTCATAGCCGTTTTTCAAGAGGGATTTCTGAGCACCCTCGACAACGCTGGAGAAGAACCAGCGGTCAAGGAACGGAACGACGACACCGATGTTCTTCATCCGTCCGGAGGCGAGACTCGATGCCGTGGAGGAGACGACGTAGCCGAGTTCCCCGGCGGATGCTTCGACCTTTAACCGGGTGGCAGGGGATACATGGCCGTTGCCGCTGAGTGCGCGCGAAACAGTGGCGGTAGAGACGCCCGCGTGGCGGGCGACGTCATCGATGCCTACCATGAGGTTCCTATCGGGAATGAAGTTGAGTCATCTCCGATCATATCCACCGTCCGATAGGTACTGGACGTGCCGATTTCTCACTAGGGACCAAAACCTTGTACTCTGACTGAGCGTCTCCGGTCACGTGTTTTGCATATGGTCGGGTGCGTACTGGCAAGTTACCCAAGTGGCCAAAGGGATCTGACTGTAAATCAGCCGTCTTAGACTTCGGGGGTTCGAATCCCTCACTTGCCACTCTCTCTACCGCATCACCTAGCGTTGAGCCATGACCACACGCGCCTCAGCCGGATTGCTTCGCCTCGCCCAGGACACCGCGCTCGCCGCGGGGCAACTGGCTGCCCGGCGGAGAACTGTTGGGGTGCAGGTCGCCGCGTCGAAGTCCTCCCCGGAAGACGTCGTGACCCTGGCCGACCGGGAAACCGAGTCGCTGATTCGGGCTCTCCTGGCCGACGCCCGACCCGATGACGGTTTCTTCGGCGAGGAGTCGGCGGCCACCCGCGGCACATCCGGCCTGACCTGGGTCGTGGACCCGATCGACGGCACCGTCAACTACCTCTACGGTTTTCCGGCCTGGGCGGTCAGTATCGCCGTCGTCGAGGGTGACCCCGATCCGGCCACCTGGACCACGCTGGCGGGCGCCGTCTACAACCCGACCGGTGACGAGCTGTTCACCGCGGCAGCAGGTGACGGGGCGTGGCTGGGCGCCCGTCGGCTGCAGGTGCCGACGGACGTGCCTCTGTCGCTGGCGTTGCTGGGCACCGGTTTCTCCTATCGCGCGGCCGAACGAGAGCGGCAGGCGGACGTCGTGCGGGGCCTGATCGGCGAGGTGCGGGACATCCGCCGCATCGGGTCGGCCGCACTCGACCTGTGTTCGGTTGCCGCCGGGCGGCTGAACCTCTACTACGAGCGCGGGCTGAGCCCCTGGGACCACGCGGCCGGCGCGCTGGTGGCGCGCGAGGCCGGCGCTCGAGTCGGTGGCTTCGGAGCCGACCGCGAGGGTATGGGCCTGCTCATCGCCGGGGCTCCCGACCTTTATCGGGTCTGCCAGCCCCTTCTGGCCAAACTTTTCGATGACTTCATGGCCGACGCGGAAGCGTAGGCGACTGAACCGCTTCGAACGAGACGGATGCCGCGGAAACACCGGTGACCGACGTGCTCGGGGCGGCCCGGAGAGATCGCCGGAAACGGAGGCAGTGCCCCTTTTTCGGGTGTCATTCTGCGTCGAAGCGTAGGGATAACCGGCCTCCGGGCGGTAACCTGTATTGATTCGTTACTTTGGTTGAGGCCAAGACGACTATGTTGCTCCCGACCAATGCGCCGAAAGAACCGATCCTTTGCTCCCTCACTCCTCCAGCTCGGCTGCCTCGCTGCCGGGTGTGAGTGACCCCGCAACGAAGCCCCTCACGCGTCGCGAGCTGCGCGAGCGCGAGCGGATGTCCGTCCCAGTGCTGGACATTCCAGGCTCCGCGGACATCGACGCGCCGCCCGCCGCCGATCCCGCTGATGCCGGGCCGTTGACGCCGGACCTCGATCTTCTGGTCGCCGCGAGCCTCGCCGGACCCGAATTCGAGTCCGTGACAATTGCTGACTCGGACCGCCTGATCGCCGCGCCGGCCGCCGCCGACGCTCCGGTCTCCGACGTGGACCGGCTGCAGACGGTCGTCTCCGCCGTCACGACGTCCACGGAGATCCCCTTCCCCACCCGGGCGCAGCGCCGCGCGGAACAGCCCGCCTCCCGCCCCCGCCGCGCATCGGCCCGGGAGCGCCTGGCGCCCGCCGTTCACCCGGCCGCCGTCACAGCCCCGGCACCCTGGCCCCGCACCACCGCGACGGTCCCCGCCAATCGGGTGCGCAAGTTCGCCACGACGGGCGTCACGATGGTCGCCATGGCCTTCGTCGCCCTGATGGCCGTGGCCACCTCCCTGCCGGCCGAGGCGCTGCTGTCCTCTGCCGATGTGCAGGCCGCTGCCTACAACGCGAAGCTGAGCGCCCAGGGCGAACCTGCCCAGACGCTCTCCATGACCGGCGGAGCGGACACCATCTCGGTCGAGCGTGACGGCTACGAGTCGAAGACCATCGCCGAGGTCGCAGCGGCCAGCGGCATCCGGATGGAAGCGACCTTCACGAACAACCCGAACGGCACCGTGCAATGGCCCTTTTCGGTGGGCGTGCACATCGGTGACGAGTTCGGCTTCCGCGACTGTGCGGGCTGCTCCTCCAACCATGGTGGCCAGGACTTCAACCCGGGCCTCGGCGCACCGATCCAGTCGATCGCCGACGGCGTCGTGCGCTACGCCCAAGACGGCGAAGGCAGCCTCGGCGTGCACATGATCATCGACCACATGATCGACGGCGAGCTCGTCTCCAGCGTCTACGCGCACATGATCCACGGTTCGATGCTCTTCAAGACCGGCGACGTCGTCACGGTCGGCCAGGTCATCGGTCAGGTCGGCGACACCGGGATGTCCACCGGCCCGCACCTGCACTTCGAGATCCGCGTCGGCGGCAAGGACGGCACCAAGGTCAACCCCCTCGTCTGGCTGTACGCCAACACGAACTAGTTCGACCCCGACTCAGGCCCGCGGGAACTAGCCGGCCGCCTTGGCTTCGGCTTCGGTCTCGTCCTCGTCCTCAGGCTCGGTCACTGGCGCGGACTCGGCGGCCCGGGCGCGGCCGATGGCAGCGAGGAGGCCCTCGGGCAGTGCCAGCTGCGACAGCCCGGCGATCTCGAGCAGGTGGGTCTCTCCGCTGCCGTCGGGCTCCATGGCACGGACCTGGTCGTGCAGGCCCTCCATTTTCAGGTCGAGGCGATTGGCGGCATCCGCCGCCTGCTTGAGGTCGCCCACCAGATCCACCGGAACCGCCCCGTGGTACTTGTAATAGATCTTGTGCTCGAGGCTCGCCCAGAAGTCCATCGCGACCGTTCGGATCTGGATTTCGACCGTGACCTCGTCGACCCGGTCGGACAGGAAGACGGGGATGTCGACGATCAGGTGCAGGCTCTTGTAACCGTTCGGCTTCGGGGCGGCGATGTAGTCCTTGACCTCGAGCACCGTGACGTCGAGTTGGCTGGTGAGCATGTCGAGAATGCGGTACGTGTCCGAGATGAAGCTGCAGGTGATGCGGATGCCGGCAATGTCCTGGATCTGGGCGCGAATGTCGTCGAGGACGAGCGGGCAGCCCTTGCGGACGGCCTTCTTCAGGATCCCCTCGGGCGTCTTCAGCCGAGAGTTGACGTGCTCGATCGGGCTGTAGTCGTGGATGGAGGCGAACTCCTCCTTCAAGATGTTGATCTTCGTCATCATCTCGTCGGTCGCGAACTTGTACGCCAGCATGAATCGGGTGAGCTCTGTCGTGAGCTCGCGAAGTTCGGCGAGATCCCCGCGCGTCGGGGCCGCCTGGTCGGCTTCGGTTTCGGGGTCGGTGCCGGGTCCCGGTTCGGTTCCGTGTTCGGTTCCGCTGTCGATCCCCATGCCGGTCACTGCTACTCCTTCGATGCGCTCCCCGTTCAGGCGACGCCCTCCGATTGTCCCATGGCGGCGCTGCGGGGTCAGTGATCGCGTCGCCGGAGCACGCGGCGGCCGTCGCCTTCGAGCGCCGTTCCGCCCCGTGCCCCAAACGAATTAGACGGAAATTTTGCTCTACAACCGGGTTTTGAGCTCTAAACCGGTCGTTTGGGGAATGCCCGTCGAATTCGGTAGGGCAAAGGCTCGGAGGGCGGGGGCTAGGCGCGCAGCCAGACGGTGGTGTCGCCGGGGAGCGTGTTGCCGGGCAGCGGGCCGCTGGCGAGGAGCAGTTCGCCGGCAGGCAGAGGCACGGATGTCGCGCCCGTGTTCGCGACGACCGTCACCGCGCCATTGCGCAGCGCCACGATCTCGTCAGCGTGGCCGTCCAGCCACTCCACCGAGCCCAGCCCGAGGGCGTGCTCCCGGCGCAGGCCCAGGGCCAGCGTGTACATCTCGAGGGTGGAGCCGGCGACGCCGACCTGCGCGTCGCGGGCGAGGCCCGCCCACTCGTCCGGCTGCGGCAGCCAACTCTCGGCCGAGGGGCCGAAGCCGTAGGAGGGAGCGGCGGCTTCCCAGGGGAGCGGCACCCGGCATCCGTCACGGCCGTAGCGCTCTCCGTTGGTGCGAAACCAGGTGGGGTCTTCGCGGGCGGAGTCGGGCAGGTGGATGACCTCGGGCAGACCCAGTTCCTCGCCCTGGTAGAGGTAGCTGGAGCCGGGCAGCGCGAGCATGAGCGCCGAGGCGGCCCGGGCCCGGTGCAGGCCGATCACGTTGTCGGGCAGGTCGGGCGTCGTCGGCCCGATACCGTGGCCCTGCAGGTTCTCGTGGTTGAGCGCGAGCCGGGACGCGTGGCGCACGACGTCGTGGTTGGAGAGCACCCAGGTGCTCGGGGCACCAACCGCGCCGAACGCAGCGAGGGAATCGTCGATGACGCGGCGGAGGGCCGGGCCGGCCCAGGCCGTCTCGAGGTAGGCGAAGTTGAAGGCCTGGTGCATCTCGTCGGGGCGAACCCACTCGGCGACGTGGCTGAGCGGGTCGACCCAGGCCTCGGCAGCGAGGATACGGTCGCCTGGGTACTCGTCGAGGATGAGGCGCCAGTCGCGGTAGATATCGTGCACACCGTCCTGGGCCCAGTAGGGCGCGGTTTCGGGCCACTCGGTGATGATGCCTGGACCCTCCGTCGAGGCGCCGCCCATGCTGCCGCCCGCGACCGGAGGCGTGTAGTCGGGAAGACCGGCCGCTTTGATCATGCCGTGCGCGACGTCCACCCGAAAACCGTCCGCCCCGCGGTCGAGCCAGAACCGGAGCACATCACGGAATTGCGCCTTCACCCATTCGTTGTCCCAGTCGAAGTCGGGTTGGGTGGTGTCGAAGAGGTGCAGGTACCACTGGCCGGGAGTGCCGTCCGGGTTCGTGACGCGGGTCCAGGCATTGCCGCCGAAGACGGAATCCCAGTTGTTCGGGGGAAGGTCGCCGTTTTCGCCCTGGCCGTCACGGAAGATGTAATGCGCGCGCTCCTCACTGCCCTCGGCGGCGGCGAGGGCAGCTTCGAACCACGGATGCTCACTGGAGGAGTGGTTCGGCACGAGGTCCACGATCACGCGGATGCCCAGCTCGTGTGCCGTGTGCTGCAGGGTGTCGAAGTCAGCGAGCGTGCCGAAGAGCGGGTCGACATCGCAATAATCGGCCACGTCGTAACCAGCGTCGTTCTGCGGTGACGTGTAGAACGGCGAGAGCCAGATGGCGTCGATCCCGAGAGCCCGGAGGGCAGGGAGACGATTGGTGATGCCGGTCAGATCGCCCATCCCGTCACCGTTGGCGTCCGCAAAGGACCGAGGATAGATCTGATAGATAACTGCGGTTCGCCACCACTCTGAGCCTGTCATGAAAAGAAACCCTACGGCATTTTCATGATGATGGAAGCGCTTGCACGCCTGTGGGCTGCGCGCATCACCCGCCCGAGATATAGATCCGACTATTTCAGTTGTCAATGGTTCCGATACTTGCTATACATGTAAACGCTTGCATAAATCTTCAATGTCCTGAGAAAGGCACACCAATGATGGTGAACATGAAAGGTCTCGTCGCTGCCGGCGCAGTAGTGGTCGCAGCGTCCCTCGCATTGTCCGGATGCTCCGGCGGGGCCTCCCCGCAGGATGGCGACGGCGATAAAGCCGCCGCCAACACCTTGACGGTTTGGGTCGATGCCGACCGCGGCACGGTCCTCAAAGACGCGGCGGCGGCATTCACGAAGGAATCCGGCGTCAAGGTAAAGCTCATCCAGAAGGACTTCCCCAAGATCCAGGAAGAGTTCATTGCACAGGTTCCGACCGGCAAGGGCCCCGACATCACGATCGGCGCCCACGACTGGATCGGGAACCTCGTCTCGAACGGCGTGCTCAAGCCCGTCGAACTCGGTGATACGACCGCTGACTTCCAGCCGGTCGCCGTCACCGCGATGACCTTCGAGGGCAAGACCTACGGTGTCCCCTACTCGATCGAGAACATCGCCCTCCTCCGCAACACGGCCCTGGCGCCGACCGCGCCGGCGACGTACGCGGACATGGTCGCCGCCGGCACCGCCGCCGGCACTGAGTTCCCGTTCCTCGTGCCCGTTGGACCGGAATCGGACCCGTATCACCTGTACCCGTTCCAGACCTCGTTCGGCGCCCCCGTGTTCGGCACCAACTCCGACGGCAGCTATAACGCTGAAGACCTCTCGATCGGTAACGCCGGTGGTGAGGCCTACGCGGCCTGGCTCGCATCCGAAGGCGCCGCAGGGCACCTCAGCGTGAACATCACCAACGACATCGCCAAAGAGAAGTTCAACGCCGGCGCATCGCCGTTCTTCCTCTCCGGTCCGTGGAATGTCCCGGATGCCCAGATGGCCGGCATCGACGTCGCGATCGACCCGATCCCGACTGCCAGCGCCAACCCTGCCCAGCCGTTTGTCGGCGTGCAGGGCTTCTTCGTGAGTGCGAAGACCAAGAACGCTCTCGCTGCCAATGAATTCCTGGTGAACTACATCGGCTCCGAAGAGGTGCAGACGGCGCTCTACGAGGTCGGCGGGCGCCCGCCGGCGCTGACCAGCGCCTTCGAGGCAGCTGCCGCCGACCCGATCACCGCCGGTTTCGGTACGGTCGGAGCAACCGCCGTTCCGATGCCCAACATCCCGCAAATGGGCAAGGTCTGGCAGTTCTGGGGTGTAACCGAGGCCGCGATCATCGCGGGCGAGGGTGACCCGGCAGCGCTGTGGCAGAAGATGACTGGCGAAATCCAGGGCGCCATCGCGAAGTAACACCGTGTGCCCGGCTCCATCAGGGAGCCGGGCACAGCGTGCTCCCTCACCACACATCAGGCAAGGTTGCCGGCAGGCGCCAGAGATCGGACGAAGATGCCCACCCCACGAACAGGTCGCGATCGCACCGCGCGCGACAACTCGCTGGTCACCCAGTTGAGGCAATCCAAGCGGGCGGGACGAATTGCCGAGGCGGCGTCCGTCGGGATCAAGATTCTCCTGGTGAAAATTCTGCTCCTCGGTATTGTCGACGCGATCAGCGTCTACGCCCTCTTCGTGCTCTTCCTGAAGCAGGACTGGGTCGTCTTCGGACTCGTTCTGGCAGTCACTCTGATCGTCAACTGGATCTACTTCAGCAAAAACGCCCTGCCGGCCAAGTACCTCACCCCCGGCCTGATCTTCCTTGTGATCTTCCAAATCTTTGTTGTGGGCTATTCCGGCTACATCGCTTTCACGAACTACGGCACCGGGCACAACAGCACCAGGGAGGACGCGGTTTCATCACTCATCGCCTCCGCGCAGCAGCGAGTGCCGGACTCGGTCGCGTATGACATCACCGTGATCGAGCAACTGGGTGCCTACAGTCTCCTCGTCACCGACCCTGACGGCCGGATCAGCGTCGGCAGTGCCGACGCGCCCCTGCGTGAAGTCACCGATGCCGAGACGGATGCCGACGGCGTCGCCACCGCACTTCCCGGCTACACCTCGCTCAAGTTCAGCGACATCGCTGCCAATCAAGAGGTCATCGCGGCCCTCTCGGTGCCGCTCACCGACGACCCGAACGAGGGGGTGCTCCGCACCCCGGACGGCTCAAAGGCCTATCTCTACCTGTCCGATCTGGTCTACGACGAGGCCGCGAGAACGATGACGAACACCACGACGAACGTCGTCTACGCCGAGGACCGCACGGTCGGGGCGTTCGCCGCGGAGGACGGTACCGAACTGCGCCCCGGCTGGAAGGTCGAGGTCGGATTCGATAACTTTGCCCGTGCGTTCGGCACGGATTCCATTCGGGGGCCGCTGATCAACGTGACCCTGTGGACCTTCGCCTTCGCTTTCCTTTCTGTCGCCACCACGTTCGCGCTCGGGCTCTTCCTGGCGCTGGTCTTCAATGACCTGCGGATGCGCGGACGCAACGTCTACCGCGTCGTCTTGATTCTTCCCTACGCGTTCCCGGCATTCCTGTCCGCGCTGGTCTGGGCGGGGCTGCTCAACCCGCAGTTCGGCTTCGTCAACCAGGTGCTGTTCGGCGGGGCGGAAATACCCTGGCTCACAAACGAATGGCTGGCAAAATTCAGCATCATCTTCGTGAACCTGTGGCTCGGCTTCCCCTACATGTTCCTGGTCTGCACGGGTGCTCTTCAGTCGATTCCCGGCGAGTTGCAGGAGGCGGCAACGGTCGACGGGGCGCGGCCCTGGCAGGTGTTCCGGCTGATCAAGCTGCCGCTGCTGCTCGTGTCGGTGGCCCCGCTGCTCATCTCGTCGTTCGCGTTCAACTTCAACAACTTCAACCTCATCTACATGCTCACCAATGGCGGGCCGAGAGACGTCACCGCGGGAGTGAATGTCGGTGCGACCGACATCCTCATCTCGATGGTCTACAAGGTCGCCTTCGTCGGTGCGAACCGCGACTACGGATTGGCGAGCGCGTTCTCCATCATCATTTTCCTGCTGGTCGCGATCGTGTCGATCATCAGCTTTAGGCAGACCAAGGCGCTAGAGGAGCTGAACTGACATGCAGGTCAACAATCGGGAGACAAGCGACCGCATCGTCGCGCGAAGGTCGTCATTCCAGTTCAAGCGCTGGTTCAAAGCAACGGGATGGCGCCACCTGATCGGCGTGTTCATGGCCGTGTTCTCGGCGTTCCCCCTCGTCTACGTGCTCTCGGCAGCGCTGCAACCCGGTGGCACCCTGATCACGGCAAATGGGCTCTTCAGCAAGGTGAGCCTCGACAGCTTTGTGACGCTCTTCAACCTGCCCCAACAGCCATACGCCGCCTGGTACGGCAATACCCTGATCATCGGAGTGATCACTTCGATCGGCACGGTGTTTTTGGGCGCCCTTGCGGCGTATTCCTTCTCCCGGATGCGTTTTTTCGGTCGCCGGGGGGGACTGCTCACGCTCGTACTGTTGCAGATGTTTCCCCAACTGTTGGCTGTCGTTGCGATATTCCTCCTGCTCAACGGCATCTCCGATATCTTCCCCGCGATCGGACTGGACTCGCAGGTCGGCCTGATCATGGTCTACCTCGGCGGGGCTCTTGGGGTGAACACCTACTTGATGTACGGATTTTTCAACACGATTCCCGCTTCGATCGATGAGGCCGCCAAGTTGGACGGTGCTGGGCACGCGCGCATCTTCTTCACGATCATCCTGCGACTGGTCGCACCCATTTTGGCCGTCGTCGGCCTCCTCTCCTTCATCGGCACGACGAACGAGTTCGTCATCGCGAGCATCGTGCTGATCAGTCCGGAGAATCAGACCCTCGCGGTGGGCCTGTACCAGTTCGTGTCTCAGAAATTTTCCACTAACTACTCGGTCTTCGCGGCCGGCGCCGTGCTCGCGGCCCTGCCCGTGATGGCCCTGTTCCTCTGGCTGCAGAAGTACATCGTCGGTGGCCTGACCGCCGGATCGGTGAAGTAGGGCGCGCATGCTTCCGCACCACGACGGGTCGGCCCTGTACGTCTCCGACCAGGCGCCGCGGCCGGGCGACACGGTCGGCGTGCGGGTGCGGGTGCCGGAGGCGTGGGGCGCCGTCGCATCCGTGCACGTGCGCTCGACACCCGACCGGGAACCGCGCTTCCACGAGGCCCGCCTGCTCGGCGCGGCGGAGGGCTGGCGGTGGTGGGAGGCCGAGGTCGAGATCCTGAACCCGGTCAACGGCTACCGGTTCCTGATCAACCGGGTCGACGGCGGGCACTGGTGGCTGAACGCCGCCGGAGCGCATTCCTTCGAGACCGTCGACGCGGAGGACTTCAAGCTGCTCAGCCATCCGGCACCGCCGGACTGGGCCGCGTCGACCGTGATGTACCAGATCTTCCCGGATCGTTTCGGGCGTTCCACGGCCGCCGCGCTGCGCGAGAAGCCGGCCTGGGCTGTGCCCGCGGCGTGGGGCGACCCGGTGGCGGCGGAGCAACCGGCCCGTTCGCACCAGTTCTACGGTGGGGACCTCGACGGCATCGTCCTGCACCTGGACCACCTCGAACGGCTTGGCGTCACCCTGCTCTACCTGACGCCCGTGTTCCCGGCCGGCTCGTGCCACCGCTACGACGCGCGGAGCTTCGACGTGGTCGACCCGGCACTGGGCGGCGATGCTGCCCTCGTGCGGCTGGTCGAGGCTGCCCACGAGCGGGGCTTCAAGGTGATCGGCGACCTCACGTCGAACCACTCCGGCAACCGGCACGAGTGGTTCCGGGCGGCGCACCGCACCCCGGATGCCGTCGAGAGCTCCTTCTACTACTGGCTCGACGACCGGCACGAGGACTACGCGTCCTGGCTCGACGTGCCCAGCCTGCCGAAGTTCAACTGGTCCTCGATCGAGCTGCGCCGCCGGTTCATCGAGGGGCCGCAGTCGGTGGTGGCGAAGTGGCTGCGGGCCCCGTACCACCTTGACGGCTGGCGCATCGATGTGGCGAACATGACCGGCCGCCTGCAGGGGGAGGACCTGAACGCCCTGGTGCGGCAGACCATCCGTCGCACCATGATCGCGGAGAACCCCGACACCATCCTGCTCGGCGAATCGACCAATGATGCGTCGGACGACTTCCAGGGTGACGGCTGGCACGGCGCGATGACCTATACGACCTTCACCCGACCGGTGTGGAGCTGGCTCTCGAAACCGCACAGCCCCTCGACGTTCTTCGGGCTGCCCTACGGCACCATCCCGCTGACCGACGGGCGGGCGTTCGTGGACGCTCACCTCCGGTTCACGGCCGGCTACCCCTGGCGCACTCGCCTGGCCACCATGAACGCTCTCGACACGCACGACACTCCAAGGTTCCGCACCCATGCGATCGACGGGGGAGTGGCCGTCGCCTTCGGGCTGAGCGCGACCCTGCCGGGCATCCCGGTGGTCTTCGCCGGCGACGAATTCGGACTGGCCGGCGACGACGGCGAGGGCTCGCGCACGCCCATGCCGTGGGATACGGCGGGCGACTCCGAGGTGGCGGCCACCATCGACCTGTACGCCGCGCTGATCCGCTTGCGCACCGCCCACCCGGCCCTGAACGGCGGCGGGATGCGCTGGGTGCACGTGGGAGCGGATGTGCTCGTCTACGTGCGCGAGTGTGCGGAGGAGTCGGTGCTGTTGGTCGCGGCCCGCGCCGCGTGCGCGGTGACACTGCCGCTCGGGTCCGTGGCAGGGGAGCCGACCCGGCTCCTGGGCGACGCCGCCGTCAGCGTGGCGGGCGGACGAATCCGTCTGGAAACGGACGGGCCGAGCTTCACCGCGTGGGCGCTGCCGGGGGTTTCGGTGCCCGATTCCGCCCCACGGTCATCGAGCCGGCCGACTTGGTGATAATATTTACCGGTTGCCGAAATTTGGCTTGGTTTTCGTTCACACGGATGCTTCGCCCCCTTAGCTCATTGGTAGAGCACTTCCTTGGTAAGGAAGAGGTAGTGGGTCCGATTCCCACAGGGGGCTCTGGCTTGGAAGCTCTTGCAGCCGACAGGTCGTGGCGGGGTAGCTCAGTTGGTTAGAGCACACGGCTCATAATCGTGGTGTCGCGGGTTCAATTCCCGCTCCCGCTACACATAAAGGCCCTTTGACCAGGAATTCTACCGGTCACGGGGCCTTTCTTTTTGCCCGGATGCTGACCGACTCCGCTCTAGATCTGAAGTGCGGGCGAAACTCCGGTGCGCATACTCTCGCGGCCGGCGGGTGGTGGGTTGCTGTGCTTGCCCGAGTCGGACGCACACCCTCGTCGGCCCGAGACGCACGAGGCTCGGGTTGCACCTGCAACCGGGGCCTACTCGCTCGACGATCGCGCCCCTAACCCGAAGGGCACGACGCGAGCGACCCCCTAAAAGAGTTCAGTCAACGACTACATGATTAAGGGGACTACAGCTATGGGCGCATCGCACAATCGCGGCGAGGGTCCCGGTGGCTCGGAACTATCTTCTGAGGCCTACGAGAGGTTCTCCATCTACTTGGGCGTGGGGAAGGCGGACGAGGTCGCGAACGACGTGCGATCCGGTGAAATGTCAGCTGATGACGCTGAGGCATGGAGCAGGACCGTCCAGGAATCACATGAGAATTCCCGCCACAGGCCTGACATTGCGCCACAGGATTGGCAGGCGTTCGAGGAAGGGTGGCGCCCCGAGGGGCGGCAGGAAGAGCCCTGCCGGCTGAGGGGGGCTGAGATAGCGTGTCGCGGGACAAATGTTCTCAATGCCCGACCGCAGAGGCCGATGCCGCGAGGAAGTGCCGAGCGCACGAAAGCGCGCAGAGATGCTCGGCAGCATCTCCCGGTGGTGCGGGTCTCGCAGCTCGCGGGGGAGGTTCGGTCGCCGGTTCGCGCGGTGGGTCAGTTCCGGTTAATCCCGTGCCCGCGGCTGTCGAGGGCGAGCTTCCAGACGGACTCGCGCTGCAGGATCGTCTCGGACTTTGTCTTGGGGTCGAAAATCTCCAGGATGGAGTACTGGAAGCTGCCGATGATGCGCTGGAGTTCGTGGTGACTAAGCCTGACGTTCTGGTAGCCAGGGAACGTGCCGAGCTTGGTGTCCGGTGCGAGCTCATACACCTCGGGGTTGAGCTTGCTGTCCTGCAGCGTCCCGTACCACCGCAGGTACAGGTCTCTACCGACCGGCCTCTCCAGCTTGACGATGAGTCGTTTGATGTACTCCGAATACTGGTCAAGCAATTCCAGTTCGTAGCCAGGCCCGCCGATGATCTCCGGCACGATTGAGCGCACCTGGAAGAACCCGCCGAAGATGACGTACTGGGGTCCGTACGGGTAGTACTGGGCGAAGGTGAGCAGGAACTCGGCGCGGTCAAGGTTGTTGTTCTGGTGCCGCTCGCGGTGGCGGCTCATGTCAAGCCAGTCCTCGAGATCGTCGGCCATGAGCAGATCCCACGCTGAGGCACCTCCGACCCCTGCTCGGATGTTGAACTTCGCCTTGGTCAGGCTGGGTTGCGGGACCGGCATGAAACTCGTGAACCGAATCAACTCTGCGCCTTATGAACGACCTGCTGTGCTTCGAGGCTATCGTCGGTCCGGGGGTGCGTCGCACCTCGCAGCCGCGCTGACGAATCTGTTCGCTTGGACGAGCAGATTGAGGCCAAGGTGCGAGAAGCAAGCGTGTTGGACGGCCCCATCTGAGCCTGAGGTGTGTTCTGGCCGATCTCGACCGCGTCAGGTCAGGTAGCGCTTCGGCCCTGCCATGGGGAGCCTCCCTGTTCGGGGAGTCGGATGCCGCGGTTCGTTGGCAGCGGTGAGGTCAGTGGGTCCCGCTTAGATTGCCCCGGCGGGTCCCACTTGGGTTGACAAATCCAGAACTGATGATTGCACTGGCGATGAGCTGAATTGTCACCATGATGCGCGGGCTGGGCGAGCCGTTGGGGTGGGCTTGCTGCCGGCGGAACACGACAATAGATCCTGCGTGGAGGGTTGCCGCGCTGATCGTGAGTGCAACGCCGTGCGCGAGGCCGCCGATTTCGGCGTCGGTCTTACGGCAGGACGGTGATCCGTCCCTCCGTCGTCGCGTCGACGACGCCGAGCGACTTTGCGTGGGCCATGATCGCCTCCGCGTCGCTTGGCGCTCCCGAAGCTGGGACCAGCACTGATCCTCCCGAGAACCCGGCGACGCCGTCGCCGCCACCGACGACGTAGTTTGTTACCGCCACCGAGTATGTGGATGCGACGTCGATTGGTTCCCCGGCGACCCGGACGTCGCTTACGCGTGAGCCGACGGCAGCACTGGGGGAGTAGGAGTAGGAAATCCCCGACACCTGGGGGAAGCCGCCTCCCAGAATGTCCACGTGTCCAACGCCCTGCTCGAGTGCCGCGACGATCCCGGCCCCGGACGCCTGCACCACCATGACTTTGTTGTCGAAGGGTGCGATGGAGTACGCGTCCCGCGTGGTGAAGTCCGGCCCTGGTGCCTCTGCGCGCAGGCCACCACCATTCATCCACCCGATCTGGGTGCCGTGGTACGCGCGGAAGGCATCCGCAACCCAGTTGCCGAGAGCTGTTTCCTGGCGGCGGGCGGCGTTATCAGGGTTGAGCAGCGGGGTCTGGACAGTGGCGAGGACCGTGGAGAGGTTGGCCGCCATATCGGCCTCGTAGAACTTCTCGAGCTGGCGCAGAATCGGGTCCGGGGTGACCGTGTGGTCCACCTCGATCACGGACGGGGCGACGATGTACTCGCCGCCCTCTTTGGTGATGTCGAGCCGGATGAGCGAGCCGATGTTCCCCTCGGGCGCCATCAGAGGGACCCTGCCGGAGTAGGAGATGACGGACTCGTACTCAGCCATCTCCTCGCCGAAGATGGCATCGATCTCCGGTACGGCCTGCGCCAGCACCCGGTTGTCGTCCATCGAGTGCTGTGTCACTGCCACCACGACGTCCACCTTCTCTGTCGCTGTCATGTCGGCCACGGCGGCCCGTGCGGCTTCGACGGGATCGGTCTCGTCGAGCTGGTCGCTGGCCAAGGTCGTATCGATGGCGTCGGTCAGGCCGATGAAGCCCACTCGCACCTTGCCGATGCGCTGGACCTCCCACGTGCCTCCCGCCACGAACGGCTCGCCCTCAGCGTCGACCAGGTTGGAGGTGATCCACGGAAACTCCGACGCGGCAACGAGCTCGCGGGCGTTATCGATCCCGAAGTCGAAGTCGTGCTGGCCGAAGTTCGCGAGGTCTACGCCGATCTTGTTGAAGGCGTCGACCATCGGGAACCCCTTGTAAAGCCCGCCGAAGAGCGTGCCTCCGGCCAGGTCGCCGCCGAAGACGACGGATGTCGCTGGGTTGTCCTCACGCACCGTGTCGATCGCAGTGGAGAGACGGGCGACACCGCCGCGGTCCTGTCCGCCGGAGAGTACTGCGCCGATCTCGTGGGCGTCGTTGAAATACAGCAGGGTCGCGGAATTCGACGCGCGCGCGTTGTCGGCATCGGCGGCCTGATCGGGCGGGGCGGCCTGGGCCTGGGCCGGTGCAGTCGCCGCCAGTACTATCGCAAGGGCCGCAATGGACAGGAGCCGGATCAGGGGGCGAGGCAAGGTGTGGTCCCTTCGAAGTCGGAGCGTGCGTACCCGACCAAGGTCCCCGCAGGGTGTGAACGTGACCTGTCCTGCCAAGGTCATTTCAACGTCCTACTGAATAACAACTGACTTCACACTTTCCAGCGCGGCGGCTTCCAAAATAGCGGCAGATTCGTGGTCCCGAGCACGACAGGCGAGCTGTTAAGTGTCTTCGACGCGACCGGCGACAACGCCGTCGACTGGCAGCCCTCCTACAGTGTTGCCCCCACGAACCGGGCGCCAAGCGTGCGGGAGTGGATCCACGACGAAACAGTCACGCGCGACGTGGACTTGGCGTCGTGGGTGTCTATTTTCGAAGTCGTCTGCACAAATGTTCGTACTCGCCTGCACAGCAGCGAAAAAGCGAAAGCGGCCGTTCGGCTGCCCAGCAAGCAGCCCAAACTGTCCGAGGCTCAGGAGAAGCAAGCACCTGGTCGACGTGTCCCAGGGGGTGAGGCCCACACTCTCCCGGGGCAATCCAGCGCGCCGGTGACACTGCCGCCTGTTCACTGTGTGCAGAGGAGTTCGGAACAAACGGGCGCCTTGTGCAGAGGAGTACGAAAAAGCCAATGTTCACACTCGCCTGCACAACCCCGAAACACAGGGGTTCGTTGTGCTGACGACTTCGGAAAATGACACCCGCCTCGGCCGCGTGCCGCGTCCCGGTGACGGGCCTGAAGGCCAAGCGCGGGTGCGCGGGTGGTGTGTCCATCATGAGCGACGAGCTGGGTGTGCCGAACTGCGAAATGTGCCTGGTGCCCATGGTGATCGAGGGCACCGATGAAGGCCCCTCCTGGTGCTGCCCCGAGTGCCGCATCGTTCGACTCGCATGAGGCCCCCTTCAGTGATGTTGCTCAGAAGGTGTTACGGTCGACCCCATTGCTGACGAGGCCGGGGTGGAGCTAATTTCAACTGCATATGCGGTAGATATGTGGTCCCCAATACGACAGACGAGCTGCTGAGCCTCTTCGACGCCACCGGCGACAATGCCGCTGACTGGAAGCCCTCGTACAGTGTTGCGCCCACCGACCCGGCACCTATCGTGCGGGAATGGATCCACGACGCAACAGTGCAGCGAGACCTGGACCTGGCTTCCTGGGGATTGAAGCCAGGTTGGGCGAAGCCGGGTGGCCCGGCCCCCATCAACGCACGCTTGGAGTCGGTGGCCAGTAATGGCATGTTCCGCAGCGCGTTTGTCAGCCAACGGTGCCTGGTGCCCATGGCCGGCTACTACGAGTGGCAGCAGATGGACGACGCCAAGCAGCCCTACTTCATTCACAGCGACGGTGATTTGCTGGCCGCGGTCGGCCTCTACGCGTCCCGCCAAGAGGACGATGGGTGGAAGATCACGTTCACGATCATCACGCGCGCAGCGCGAGACGCGTCAGGTGAAATCCACGACCGCATGCCCGTGTTCTTGACCCCGGACGTGTGGGACCAATGGCTGCACCCGGAGAAGATCAGCGACAAGGAGGAAACCGTGTCGATGCTTGACCACACAGCTCCATTGCCATCGCAAGAACGGTGACGGCGCACCCGGTAGCCCGGACAGTCAACGTCGTCCGCACGCTCAACAGCGAGGACCGGCGACTGATCGAACCGATCAGCTTCTAGTGGGAAGCTACGCCGACTGGAATTCTTCTTTGTGGACCACACGTGGAGCTGTCAATCGAAGAAGTCGTCGTCCACTTCGACAACGGCGTAGGTCTGTCACGATTGGACGCCGACTAGATACTTGATGATCAAATCCACGAGTCATTGACCGTCGATGAGGATGATGCGAGACGGTACGTCGGCGGTGTAGCTGATGGCGGCCGGTGTGAACGCGCTCGTCGTGATGAAGACACCGCGGGTGGCACCGAATCCATCGAGAGCGCCGACGAGCGCCCGGCTCGTTTCGCCCGCGTTGCACTCCGCTCCCACGGGCGTAAAAGGGTGCTCCGCAGATTCCTACGGAATCCGACCTGTGGCCGCCCTTGACTCCCGCTCCGCTGCGTTCAACGGACCAAATTATCAGCCGATGGCGAGCCATCGGCTGATAGCCGAAATATCGACGTAGTTCAGGCCCCGTGTTGTCTGACGTCGATGGTCTGCCGGACTGAGAAGGGAACAAATCATGAATGACTCACTGACCGTTTATACGCTTGGTTACGGGTATGAGGGGTGGCGAGGGCGCTGTCAGACTGGTCGCATGCCGATCACCCTGGTTCCGATCAACGCCCAACGGTTCCCCTCGTGGCAGGAACGGTGTCACGCCGAGTACAAGGCAGACCTGATCACTGCTGGTGAGACGCCACATGCTGCCGATCGGCATGCCGCCGATTCTCTAGAGCGGGCATTCCCCGCAGGTGCCCCCACCGCGGATAACGCTGTGTTTGACCTCGTTCACGACACGGATGGCACCGTCGGGTACCTCTGGATCGGTCGCGACAGCTCGGGCGATGACACTTCGTGGTGGGTCTGGGACGTCGTAGTCGAGCCCGAATACCGAAATAAGAGCTACGGGCGAGCGGCGATGCGGCTCGCTGAAGACCATGCCCGAGCGGCAGGCGCGAGCACGCTGGGCCTTAGCGTGTTCGGTCACAACGAGGCCGCGCGGGGACTGTACGAGTCAGTCGGATATGAAACCACTACCGTCAAGATGCGGAAGCAGCTCTGACTCCGCTCAGTCTTCGCTTTCTGAGATGGCGGTGAGCCACTGAAGGGACGCTGCAAGACAGAGCGCGGCGGGGTAGTTCCGAGCGGTCTTGTCGGAGCGCATCGCAATGCCGCGCCATTGCTTAAGTCGGTGAAGCACCGCTCGACGACGTTGCGGCCCTTGTGGTCGACCGCGTCGAACACGATCGGATGGCCCGGGCGCTTACGACGGTGAGCGATTTGGTCATCTCGTTCCGGAATCGTCGTCCTCACATCCCGCGCCCGCAGGCAGGCCCGGTTCGACTTCGACGGGTATCCCTTATCCGCGCGCAGCCGCTCCGGCCGACGCCGGGGCCATCCAGCCGTCGGAACGCGGATCTGGTCCATCGTTGTCGGCAGCATAATCGTGTCCGCAACCTGGCCACCCGTGACGACGAAGCTGAGCGGCCGGCCTTTGCCGTCGCACACGAGATGTGTCTTCGTCGTCAGCCCACCACGCGACCGGCCGATCGCATGATCGGGCGGCTCAGCGCTGGTTTTGTTGTAGTCCAACAGGCGCCTTTTTGAGTCGTGGCAGTGTCGCACCGTGTTGATGCACGCGAACAAGCGTTGAGTCGATCGACGCCGCCCAATCGACTTGCTCTTGTGCTTCCGCGACGCCTTGGACATGCTCGAGAAATCGAGCCCAGACGCCGATCTTGGCCCACCGGTCGAAGTTGCGGTAGATCGTGTTCCAGTTCTCGAACCGCTCCGGCAGGTCCCGCCAGGGAACACCCGTTCAAAACCGCCAGATCACTGCCTCCACCACGAGCCGACGATCTACCGGTGGCCGGCCTCGCTGCTTCGCCGGAGGGAATAGCGGACCGAGCAGAGCCCCGGTCTCGTCCGACAGCACATTACGCGTCACATTCCCAGCGTCATGGCATGAGTAAACGTTGCGTGCTAATGCCGAGCTTGGGTGATGACGTGGCAGACACTGCCCGCTTCGCGATCGCCTGGGTCGAGATGCTGGCTCGCGTCGATGATGTGTTGCAGCTCTATTTCAAGAAGTACGAGTTCTTGTTGGCGGCGGTGCACATCCGCAAGTCTTTTTGAGAGGAGGTTGGAGACGTGTTCGCACGGCACCTCGCCAGCTTCTCTCACAGTGATGATGCTGCTAATTTCGGCCAATGTCAGACCAGCCGTCTGGGCGGACCGAATGAACCGCAGGCGCGATAGGGCCGCTTCATTGTAGCGGCGGTAACCGTTCCCCCCACGTTCGGCGTGATCCGACAGGCTGCGCCGCTCATAAAACCGGATGGTCTGTGCGGTTACGCCGCTCGCGATGGCCAGGTCTCTAATCTGCATATTCCCATTCCACCACTTGACCTTGCACTGCGGTGCAACGTTTACGGTGAAGGCATGGATATTACGTTGCAGTACTTCGATGGGTGCCCGAACTGGAAAATTGCTGCTGAGCGGCTGGCGTTGATCGCGGCTGCATGCCCCGGCATCGTTGTGACCCGGCGGTTGGTCGAGGATCTGGAAGACGCAGAGACAATCGGTTTTCGAGGTTCTCCGAGCATGCTGGTGGGCGGAACAGACCTCTTTCCCGACCTATCGGCCGCGGTGGGACTGGCCTGCCGCATCTACAAGACCCCCACGGGACTAGCCGGCGCCCCAACCCTGGAGCAACTGCGCGATGCGATCGCCACAGCATCAGCGGCATAGGTAAGGAATACGACCTGTTCGTGATCGATGCCGCCCATCTGATGCAGGGCAAAGGCATCAGCGAGAATGAGGGTGTGTTAGGCCTCAGCGGTCTCGAAGATTGGCACGGTTGATGGTGTTGGCGACGCTCCGCGCCCAGGTTGCGGGGAGGGCGACGAGTAGGCCCGCGGCGACGAGAAGCAGTGTGAGGGCCGTGCTTCCGATGATCCAGGAGCCCTGATTTGCGGTCTCTGGCAGGTAGGTCACTACGAGTGGCGGTACGGGAGATAGCGCCCAGAGCAAGACGGCAAGCGTGAGAGCTGTAAAGCGGCGGCGCTCGTGGGTTTGCGCCAGCTCAGCAGCCCACTCGGTCACGGAGGGATTTGGGCCGAAGTTTCCTCCTTGTAGCCGGGCGAAGGGCGTGAAGTTTTTGGATATGCCCGCCAGCAACACCACCCCGCCGGCTGCGACGAAAAGTAGAAGCACGGTTCCGGCCACGACTGCGGCTCCGCTATCCACTGGTGAATCGTGCATAGCTGCGGTATTGAGCAACAGAAGCAGTGGGATCGGAGACATAACGCAGAGTGCGACGCCAGCACCGAGCCGGTATCGCGTGTTGCGATGCGCTCCGGCGAACCCTTCGGCCTCCTTCATCGTTACGGGCGGCTGGGTGGCTACCCATGCCCCTGCAGCGAGGGCCGGAGCGGCAGCTCCTGAAGCGAGGTTCATCGAGGTCGCATCGGCCGGAGCGATTTCGGCTGTGATACCGAGCGCTGGCGCCACTTCGTCGAGGTTCCCGAAGTCAGTGATGACCTTCCCCACGGCCTCGTTCTGCGTCGATCCTTCGGCAATGAGGCTGCTGTACGCGTCTTCCATCATCGTTTGCAGTTCGGCTTTCGCCTCGAGCAAGCGAGGCGTCTGCGGATACGAGCTGAACATCGTCTCTAGGTAGGCGATAACCACGTTCATGAGCGGATTCCTTCCACGAAACGATCAACTACAGACTTGGTGTCGCGCCACTCATCGACCTTCTGATCGAGGTAGGCGAGACCTGATTCGGTGACTTGATAATAGGTGCGGGACTTGCCGGACTCAGATGTACCGGGAAACGACGTCACGAGACCGGAGGCTTCGAGGCGCTTCACGGCGGAATACAGGGTTGTTTGCTTGATGGAGTAGTCCGCTCCGGTCACAGCGCTGATCTGCTGCACGAGCTCATAAGCGTAGGACGGCCCCTTCTGGAGTAGCGAGAGCACCATGAGATCGACGTACCCGCGAATCGCGTCTGCGCTAATCATGGCTACTCCTTCCGTGCTTTGCTACGTTGATCGTACTACGACGCACGTAGCATAAGCAACTTCAATCGCACGATGAGTCACATACCCACCCTGACCCGGGAACGTGACCCCGCTGAGGCGGTGCTGGTCGTCTACGGTCGATACTCTTTCGGCGGCGGCGATGTTGGCAGGTCGCCTGGGGCAGCGCGGCCTCCGAAAGTTATGGTGGCGATCGAGGACTGCCAGCACCGATGCCCTTAGCAAGCAAGGACAGGATTGCCCCCAGTATTTGCCATGGCCGGGCATGGCCACGTGATTGAGTCATGCGGTTCCCCGATCTCTGTGTCGTGTGCGTCCCGGCGTCGAGAGCCTGCACGATCGCGCAGCTACTTCGCGGCGCGAATTTGTCACCCTACGAGGGTGACCAACGCGTATCGCGTCGACACGAGTACAAGATCGTCTTCAGGTCTGCCCGGTGCCAACCAGTTACAACACTGCTGAAAGGGCGTGACATTCTGTCGTCACGCGCGGGCATCCGCTGTCCCGGAAGCCGGACTCTCATGGGCACGGACCCAAGGTCCGTGGTGGCGTGAATGAGCTGCGCACGCGAGTGCGGAATTTGTGCAGCCGAGTATGGAAATCGACACGAAACGGCTGGGGGCTCGTGCTGAAGGGACCGTCCCGTTTGCCCTGCCCGAGAGAATTCGCAGTCAGGCCCGTCTAAAGGAACGCCCGTCCCGTGAATAGGGACCGCAGCCTCCGCCTCGACCACTACCCGCTCTCGCTCCAGTTCCGCGGCCTGGCGGGCCCGGACCTTCCCTGCCACGTCCAGCAGATCCCACATCTGCTCGCCGTCACTGACACCCCGCGGGCGCCGGCGCGCCGGGTTCGGCCGCGGAACAGGGCGTAGTGGTGCGGAACACGGGCGCCCCGATCTGTGCCTGGGCGTCGTGGAAGAACACCACGTTGAATACCGGTCCGGTGCCGTCGTCGAGGGAGAGGAATACGACGCGGTTGCCGCTTCGCATTGGGGGTGTGTGGGTGGCGCGGCGGACCCCGGCGACCAGGACTTCGGTGCCGCCCGGCAGTTTCATTAGCTCCGACGCCGGCGTGACCCCGAGTTCCTTGAACAAAGGGTAGAACCGGGTCATTTGGTGGTGGCCGACGGCGAGGCCGAGGTCTCGGAGTTCCACGTCTGTTTGGGTGCGGCCGCGGAGGTCGAGGGCGGTGACTGACCGGTAGAAGTCAGGCAACGGTAGGTCAATGTCGGACACGAGCTGGTCGGGTCCGACGGGGAGGGCGCGCCCGCCGGCCTTGGATATGGGCAAGGAGATCGCCGCGGCGGGCCCGGTCGTAGCCGATGAACGAGTCCAGGGCGCCGACCCGGGCCAGGGCATCGAACGTGCGCCGGCGCGGCCGGCACCCCCCCCCTCGGAAGTCTCGTATGGAGGAGAACGGTTGGTGCTCGGCGATCCGCTGGCGCTCGAGCGCGCTGGAGCCGGCGAGTTCGGGCAGGGCTAGTACTACAGTCGCGTTTATGGGACGTGTCCGCGGGTCTTGTAGTGGTGGTGTTTCGCGGTTTTTGGTGTCGTCGTCGCCACTTGAAGCGTGTTGTGTTTTGTCAACTTTGGGTCGGCCATTTCAGCGAAGAATCGGGCCAGTGTGGCGCGGTTTCTGGCCACCCAGGTCTGCGCGGAAATGTTCACAACTTAGCGCACTGCGTTCACGCCATGAGCAATGATCGGTGCCCTTCGTGCCACCAACGACTATTCCTTCCGGCTGAGCTTAGACACCCGCACATAATCGAACTCTGCGGTGAACTTTTGGCTAGCGTCTTGCAGTCCAAAAGCGGCGAGCGCAAGGCGTGGTTCGTCTCCGATCGCGTGCGTCCAGGTGCCCCCGCGGACCCAGGTTTTGCCGTCCTGGCTGGTGTAGGCGGTGTAGCGCTCGGTGTCTCCACCGGCAGCCGCGCTGGCCGCACTTTGCAGTTTCTCGACGGCGATGCGCAGGTAGGTCCATTCCTCCGATGGCGGGCCGACAACCGTGTTGCCGTACCGTGCCCATCCTTCTGGCACCGGGGAGATCTCCTTGGCGAACTCGGTCTGTCGGGTGTTGAAGATCGATGTGTTGGAGAGTTCGACGAAGTTGTCTTCGTCCCCGTAGGCGAGCACTCCCGCCTGTGCGAAATTGAAGCAGCAGCCCTCGTCGGGCACCGAGACCCGCACGCGTGTCTCGACGACGTAATCGCGGTCGGGTGCTTCGCGCACGAGGACGGATGCCGTGTCGACGTCTGCGAAAAGGTCGGTCGCCTCGATCGGAACCGTGAGTACCCCGTCGACGATGCTGGATGCGGGCGGTGTCAGAGCCGACGAGGTCGATTCGTCTCCGGCCCAATCCCAAGACCAAGCAGGCAACAACTCCGTGCCGGAAAACTCGTCAGTGTAGTCAGGTAGCAGTTGGCCAGGGGTCTGCTGCCGCTCAATCCGGGGCGTTGGACGCGCCTTCTCGCCCTCTTGGCCGGCGGGCGCGAATAGTTCGCGATCAGACGGACCGCGCCCCCCGTTCACGGTCGGCCATCCATCGACCCAGTCGATGGCGTCGAGGAGAGCCGGGCGTTTCGTGAATCCGGTGGCTGTCTCGAAGAATGGATCGCGCTGGTCAACCGCGTGATATATCGTCCACCATGCGCCCGCGGCATCCTGAAACACCGTGTTATGCCCCGTGCCGACCCAACGATTGCCATTCATGGTGAGGAACGGCGTACCTCCGGTCTGGGTATCCGTTAGCGAAATTCCTTGTGCGTCGACGAACGGACCGAACGGATCAGCCGAGCGGCCGACGAAGACGCTGTAGCCGGTCAGCGCTCCGTTGCAGCAGTTGGTCGCAGAAAGGAAGAGGTAGTAGAAGCCGTCTTTTTGCACCACGTTGGAACCCTCGTACTTATTGTCGAGGGCGACGAGGGTCGAGGTGGATTCGTCGACCGATGATCCGGTGGCGGAGAAAGTCACGTCTGCACCGAACACGCCCCCGTAATAGCTGCCGTAATACAGCACACTCGCCTCGCTCACCGTGTCTCCGAGCACATCCGGGTCGTAGGTCCACAGGAAATTGCAGCCCTCACCGTTCTGACGTGGGTCGATCACAGGTTCGTCGGAGAACAGCCATGGGCCGGTGGGGCTCGCACTCACAGCAACACCTATCGCGTTGTCGCTACCGCAATCATCGACACCGCTCACCGCTGCGATTGTGTCGGTGACACCGACGAACATGTAGTACTGGTCGAAAAGGTCGGAGTACACCACCTCGGGTGCCCAGAGCGCCGCATCGGGCTCAGCCCAAGAGGGAAGAGTGTCGAACGCGTCCCCTACGTAGGTCCAGTCGACCAGATTCTCGGAGGCCATGGTCGGAACTCGGTGGAACGCCAGATCGCCGTCTGCATTGAGATCTTCGTCGTTGAGCGGATCGGTGGTGCAGTACATGTACCACGTAGTGTCTTCTGGAGCTTGCCCGCGCAACACAGTTGGGTCGGCGCAGCTCTCGACAACGTTGCCGTCTCGACCCTCCGGAGACAGCGGATTGGTGTAGGACACATATCGACCGTTGAAGTACGACCCCTTACCCATAGACACGGGTAGGCGCAGATGCCCGCTTCCTCTCGCCGGCGGATGAAGCCACAGGTCGATGTTCGGCACCAACTCTAGTAATTACAGTCCGGCTGAAATTCGACGTGATTTCATCCGATTTGATAACGCCGCCACAGAGTTCCAGGAGTCACACACCAGCGCCTCGGCTCCGGAGTCCACGCGGACGCGAGGATGGACCGGATCATCCACAACACGATCTGGGTCGAGACGGGCACCTACAACGTGAGGCAGCACGCGGTACTGATTCGCCCTGGGCCGGTACCCGGGACAAAGGATGTCCTTGATTCCGAGCGCCGTCCCAAGGAAACGGTTGGGGGTTCGAATCCCTCCAAGGGTACCCAGTACACGCGCACCGATGGCGAGGTCCGGATTGTTCCCGACCTCGCCATCCGTTCGTCGCGGGGCGTCGCTCCCCAGAACGTGCCAGGCTCTAGTTGTAGAGCATCCCGCCGTCGACGAGCAGGACCTGGCCGGTCACGTAGTCGGAGTCGGGGCCAGCGAAGAACGACACGATCTTGGCGACATCCTCCGGGGTCTCGATACGGCCCAGCGCGATGCCCTCGACGTTTTCCTTGAGGTTCTGACCGCGCGGCTTGCCGTTGATGGCGCTGAGCTTCTCGTCGATGAGGTCCCACATGCCGGTGCCGACGATGCCGGGAGCGTAGGCGTTGACGGTGACGCCTCGGGGTGCGAGCTCCTGGGCGGCAGCCTGGGTGATGCCGCGCACGGCGAACTTCGACGCCGAGTAGGCGCCGAGGATGGGGAAGCCCTGAATGGCGGCGATGGAGGCGGCGTTGATGATCTTGCCAGCGTGGCCGAGCTCGTCGAACTTCGCGACGGCGGCCTGGATTCCCCAGACAACGCTGTTCACGTTGATGCGGAAGATCTTCTCCATGTCTTCTGCCGTGATCTCGAGCATGGGTGTGACCTGCGCGATGCCGGCGTTGTTGACGATCACGTCGAACCCGCCGAGCTTCTCGGCCGCGGTGTTCACGGCGGCGAACACGTCGTCGCGGTTGGAGACGTCGGCGGTGACGAAGACGGCCTTGCGTCCGAGAGCCACAATTTCGGCGACGACACCGGCACCCTTCTCGGCCTGGAAGTCGAGGTCGGCGACGGCGATGTCGTAGCCGTCCTGGGCGAGGCGGAGGGCGATGCCGCGTCCGATTCCCTGTCCGGCTCCGGTGACGAGTGCGACTTTGTTAGAAACGGTCATGGTGGTTCTCATCTCTGGTTCGGGCATGCTGAGCGCCGTTTGGCGTCGTTGACCCGCGGCCCGGACGGTGTCGGTCAGACAACCGTTCGGACTCATTCAGGTTAGGCGACAGATCCGCCGGCCGTTGCCGCCATCGCAGGCTTGACGCTGGCCGGGTGCGCCGCGAACACTCTGCCCGCCCAGAGGAGCGCCGTCCAGTGAATATCGTCCGCGACCTCACGCCCTCCGCTTCCACATCTGAATGACGTTGTCCGCGGCCTCCGCCTCCGCCTCGACCACCACCCGCTCCCGTTCCCGCTCCGCGGCATGACGCACCGGGATTTTCTCCGCCACGTTGGATACCGGCCCGCTGCCGTCCTCGAGCGAGGGGAAGACGACGCGTTTGCCGCGTTGGAGAGGATGGCGGGGGTCCCAGTGTCCTCGGCGAGGCCCAGCATCCGGGTGGCCGCAGCCATTGAACCGCGTTGCCCGGTCGGTGCGAGATGGCAGACGACTTCGAAGGTGATCGAGCCGATCGGCATGACGCGGAGCCATGCACGCAACCCCGCAACCGCCCCCGCCGTGCGCGAGCAGGGTCACCCGTCCTAGCGGCCGGTGTTCGTCATCGTGGACGGCCAGGTCCGCGCCGAGGCCCGGCCGGATCCCGGCGGCCGCGCACGCCCGCACGTGTTTGATGGCCCCGTACAGCCCGTACCGGTCGGTGAAGGCGAGGAAGTCAGCGCCGGCGGCGGCCGCCTGGTCGACGAGCGCCTCGAGCATGGTCACGCCGTAGTGCGGCGAGTACGCGGAGGCGACGTGGAGGTGCGGGAAGCCCCGTCCCATCCGCACCTCCAACCCCTGCTATCGAACGTTTATTCGACATGGGGAGTGCAGGTATCTAACATCTTCACCAGTCACGGAGGTCCTCGCGTGGCACGTTAACGTGATTGGGGCCTTTCGTGGGGAATTGCTCGGAACCTCACGCGGTCAGAGAAACCGGTTGGGATGCGTAATGCCGAACGTTTTGAGGGCGGGTGTGAGCATTTCTCCGATTCGTTTGGGCAGGTCGGCGCGTTCCGTAAGTCGATTGGAGATTTCCTGCACGCCGTAGAAGTACGCGACCGGGTGCCACGCCTCCCGGTCGTGGTCCAGGCCGGCAAGTATCTCTTCGGCGGCCTCGGTCTCGCGGAGCAACATCCTCATGCGCGCGACCCAGCCGACATGCGGTGTTGGCAGGGTGGCTGGGATCAGTTGGTACTCCCGCCGAGAGGGGGGTGACCGAAGGGGCTCGCACCCAGGCCGCCTCGTTCAGATTCCGCCGCCGGCGCGCTGAGGGCTCGCACATGTCGAGGGGTGCTCGGCCGTCAGCGGCGACGCAATTGTATGTCGCTGGCCTGGGTACGCGGTTCTGATTCGGTTCCTACGCCGTTCCTGAGTGCTCACGCAGAANTTCGGGTCGAGACCGGCGATTCGACGCGCATGGTCTTGGAGTGCTTCTTCGCTCACAGTGTGTCCAGCATCTGCGAATCGTTCACGCAGCGCGTCGAGGACTTGGTGTTCGCTGTGGCCGGCGAGGTCAGCTTCCTCCTGTGCGAGAATCCCCGCCACCTTGTCCTCGTCCGATTGAGAATGCTGGTCTTGGATCGGTTCATTCTGTGTGCCGTCACCATTCATGCTGGTCCTCCGATCTCAGGGGTTCTGTTGGGAAGCCTAACGTTCAGAGTGACGCCTTGTCCGCCGCGACCTCCCGAGGAGTCGCCTAGTTCTGGCGCGCTCCCATGATCATTCTCAGACGGCCGCAAACGTAGCGTATTTGCCGGAGCTGTTCAGCGCGGCGTAGAGCGTCTGCCGCGACACCCCGAGGTCCCGGGCCACCAACGCTTTCGGCACGCCAGCCTCGACCCGCTCGCGGGCCTCAGTGATCTGCTCCAGTCCGAGCTTCGGAGCCTTCTCGTACTTCCCGTTCCTCTTCGCGATGGCGATGCCCTCTGCCTGCCGTTCACGGATGGATTTGCGCTCCAGCTGTGCGATAGCGGCGAGAACCGTGAGCATGAACTCACCTTGGGG